>NZ_QGAD01000003.1:0-468580 GCF_005233705.1 Paenibacillus sp. CFBP13512
TATCTATTTAATATATAAATATAAACACAAAAAATTGCTGGGAATAAAATAAATATTTATTAGAAAATGTTATCTATTCAGAACAAAAGAGGTGAAGCATGAGACTATTCATCATAACTTGTTGCATACTAGTGTATTCATTGTTTTTAATAGGATGTAGTGCTCATTTAGATCAAACCAATTCTTATGCAGCTATTATTAATTATAATAATCAACAATATTTAGGTGGACAATCTGTAGATATCAAGCAGTATACAAATATTCAGTCAGTCGGTGAAATTGTACAACGAGTCGATGCAGAGGTTTATCCATCAGCACACCTGATGTCTAACGCTGTAGATAAAGGTACAAAAGTATTCGAGACATCAGATCATAATTTGTTAATTAAGCAATTGAATGGAGAGTATCAATTATTTTGTCCAGATGACAGTGGAGTAAAAGGGTAATAGTTCACAAGTGGATATTCTGACGGGTACAAGAACTCATTTGAGAAGATAAAGTAAACTCTGAGGCATGTATATCTCATATTGTGAATCAAATCATATACAATAAATCATAAAAATAAGCTAAAGCCACACATCGATCACGATCATGTTGGCTTTAGCTTATTTTTCTATTCCTATAATATACGTCATGATTCCGTTGCTCTCATCATACATAGACAAACTTTTACCTGATGGGTTCCATTGGATCGAAGCGTTGGAATCTTGGATTTTAGAGAAAACAGGGGTTGTTTTACCAGTAACTTGATCGAAAATATACAACCCGTTCATCCCTTGTTGATTCACCTGATTGATTGCAAAAGCAAGCATACGGCTATCTGCGGACCATACACTATGACTGATTAAGCTTCCTTGCGCTAATGTCCCTTTCACATCACCTTGCGGATCAATAATGATCAGCTTAGCAGGTTCAGTTGTATTCCATAGGCGTTGTTCGATTGCTATACGTTTGCCATCTGGAGATACAGTAAAGGTTCTCACATTGCTAGCAATCGCAGTCATAGTAGGTTCTGATTGATTAGCGTATTGTACCAGCCGATAGACATGAGTATCTGAACCTAAAAAGTAAATCACTTTACCGACCTTCTTTACATTGTCGATTCTATCCTGTGGTTGCATAGAATAGGGTAGAACAACATCGGAAGAGTGACCGTTTAGATCGATTAAGCGTATACCGCCACCGATTTGATCTGTAATTAAGTGTTCATTGTCTGCCCAGCTGACGGTGTTGGTAATATCCAGTCTACCGATAGATGTGACTTTGCCTGTAGATACTTCCCAAATATAGCCTTGAATCTCATACGGATCACCATCTACACCTTCTGTGAAAAATACATGCTGACCATCTTGAGAAGTTAGTGCAAGATATTGAGGTGATGTGCGATCAGGTGTAAATAATTTCTCTTTAGCTGTTGTTATATTATAAATATACAGCCGATCTTTTTTGTTAATAATCAGTTCGGTATCGGATAACCATGTACGTGCATACCGATTTTTCAATGGATCTACTGTGGAAAGAAGCACTTCGTCGGCTTTTTTTTGCGTAGATGTATCCAGCGGTAACACGGTAAGTTGTGGTTCTGATGAGCGAAGTCCGCCTGTATGGGTTAACGGACTACATGCACTAAGTAACATCATGAATAGGATACTACTAATCAGCAAGTACATAGAATCTCGACGATAGAATATCTTTATTTTTTTCACAAAAGAACATCTCCCTTATATGATCGATGTCTTTACTATAAGGTGCAGACGTTTCGTAAATATATCGAATTGTATCCAAGTTGTAAATAATAGCTTGTAATCGTGCATTACAAAGGAAGTTCCAATATAAATACAGTTCCTGATGGATTCGATTGCTTAATATACAATTGACCTTGCAAACGTTCTGCTAGGCGGCGGGCAAGAGGAAGACCTAGACCTGTTCCACTACCTGTACGTGCACGGTCACTGCTTAATGTAGCATACGGTTCGAATACATTGTCCCATTGATCTTCGGGAATGATAGCTCCTGAGTTGGCAATACGAATGATCGTTTTGTGATCATCTAGCGTATTTGATAGCTGAATCCAACCATGCTTCCGATCATTATATTTCACCGCATTATCTAACAAATTCAATAAAATATGCATAAGATGCTTGGGATCGGTAATCATGTTCACCGACACCGTCTGCACTTGTAGATCAATACCTGAAGTGGATGCTTTACCACGTGTACGTTCTGCTACATCTTGAAGTAGTTCATCTAACTGTACCGTATGCAATTGCAATTCAAAATCATATTTCTCAAGCAACGATAAACGTATCGAATCTTCAATCAATTCAATCAGACGTTTGGTTTCTTTGGCAATACTTTCGCTCGCTTCTTGCACTAATGAAGGATCATCCCCATACATATGCAACAAATCGGCATACGCTTGAATAGAGGTGACAGGTGTTTTCAATTCATGACTGATATTCCCGATAAACGCTTTTTGCAATTGTTCCAGTGCTGTTAATTTGGTAACAGCTTGTTCCAGCTGTTGTTTTTCATTTTCCAAATCGTTCATACTTTGAGCAATCATATGTCCCATCTGTACAATACCTTCGCCAAGTTGCCCTAATTCGTCTTCACGAGTAAAAAGAGTTGTCTGAGCAACAGGATATTGACCTTGAGCTATCGAAATAGTCTCCTGAGTCAGTCGCTCAATATCTGTAGTCTGCTTGCGAATATACAACCATCCGACGATAAAGCTGATCATCAACACAGACAATCCTATCCAGAGCAATAAATGTACAATATCTTTATAAAAGGCTTGCTGTTCTGCGATTGAAAGGTGAAGTTGTGCCACTCCAAGTAAACCGTTCGGCCCTTGAATGGGAGACAAGTAAATCACTGAAGAACCTGCTGTAATATAAGCGATTTGACCTTTTAAAGCATACGTAAGTGCCTGCTCTACAGGGGCTTGAGGAGCAAGAGGTAAGGAATCACCGACTAATTGTCCTTTAGCATCGTATAACACAATCCGCATATTACTTGATATTCCCAGATGACCTGCAAGTTCTGTCGCTCGTAATTTCATAAATAACTTGGGATCGGAAGGATTGCTAGCTAGATATTCTTGCCGTATTGTAAGCCCTACAATTTCACTTTGACGTTTGAGTGTGTTTTCAATTTGGTTCTTCTGATTCGATTGAATCCCGATCAGTATTAGCGTACTTAATACACCTACCGTAAATAAAAGCAAAACCGCTAAAAGTAATGGAAATTTCCAACGTAAACTCCATCCGCGTGATTGAAATAGATGTGAACGTGTAGTTGGTTGAGCATTTTTAGATGCAGAGCGCTTCACGATAAATGTTCCGCTTTGTAGCCTATACCATAGACGGTTTGCAGTAAGGCTTGGTGTGGCTCTATTTTTTTACGTAATCGCTGAATATGAATATCGATTGTTCGTGTTTCTCCCAAGTAATCCATTCCCCATACCAGTTCTAGCAGTTCTTCGCGTGTATAGACACGATTGGGATGCGCAATAAGTAGAGCAAGCAAGTCGAACTCTTTCGGTGTAAGTTCTATTGGCTGCTGATCAACTAACACTTTACGACTACTGGTGTACACTTCAACTGCTCCTAATATTGAAGGGGCATCGTTAGCCGAAGGTGTGCTTTCTCGTTCCATACGTCGTGCTAATGCTTTGATTCGGGCAATTAATTCACGAATATCGAAAGGCTTAGAAAGATAATCATCTGCACCCATTTCTAGACCTAATATTTTGTCAATAATATCGGACTTGGCAGTAAGTAAGAGAATACCAATACCTTTACGATTATTCAGCTCACGACAGACGCCATATCCATCAAGCTTAGGCATCATTACATCAAGTACAATAACATCAGGCTTGAAAATGTTTGTTTTGACAAGTGCATCTTCACCATCTATAGCTGTTTCTACGATAAAATGTTCTCTTTTCAAAGCATAAGCAATCGAGTTACGGATACTTTCTTCATCATCTGCGATTAGTATTTTTTTGGACATAAGTGTAACCCTCTCTTTATTCAATGTTTCATTATTATATCGGAAATAGTATGCAATAGATTTCCTAATGCAAACAGTATAACAGACATTGCTTTAACCTCGCAGGTCGTTACTAGAACAGATATATTACTGTATAACAAAGGGTTAGAACCATAACATGACACCAGTGGCAGGTATAGTATTTTTACCTATAGTTTCTGAAGTAATTAATGAAGCTAATCATCTTGTATTAGATACCATTGTACTTATAAATATAGCAAATACGGTATGTAGATCATGACTTATGCTGATGATTAGATGCAAGGGTCTGTATAGTTATACTATAATAGAAGATATCGCTTATATCCGTTATCCAAATAAGGAGTGTTGACTATGGAATTAGAATTGTCTCAATTAGGATCTTGTGAATTTTATCCACCGGCTGAAAATAGTACGATCCGTGATGCAGAGAAATGGATGAACACTACATTTCCCAAAGCGTTAAAACAACTATGGAAAAAAAGTGATGGTTTATATACCGATGAAGGTGTACTGATCTATGGAGCAGAACAAATTGCTGAACGTAATCAGACATGGGAGACAGAACTGTATGCAGAAGGGTATGTAGCTGTAGGCGACGATAGTGGAGGTAAAGTATTAATTATGCTTGCTGAAGCAGGAGCCAAAGATGTATGGATTGTGGATGGTGGGAGTATGAGCCCTGATGATGGTATGCATGTCACCGATCATTTTATTCGTTGGGTGAATGAAGGTCTAGAACTGGGCGAACCTGAAGAAGATGAATACATAGACGAAGATGATGATTTAGATTAAGTCATCTTTTTCCCATCGCAAATGAAATATAAAGTTATACCTCTTCTTATATGTCATTTAATATAACATTAAATAATTAAAAGTATACTTTATTTCATTTATATGTTATATTAATGAACATTTAAATGACGTATTTTTAATTATTTAAACATATAGAGGAGGATATAATAATGAGCAATCATCTCAACGGTCTTGATGTGTCTTCTCTACCCAAAATAGATTTACATGTTCATCTGGATGGAAGCTTGCGTCCGCAGACTGTACTGGATCTGGCAGAAAGTCATGGTGTTGAACTGCCAACAACAGATAAGCATGCGTTACTTTCTCATATGCAGGTCAATGAACATTGTAGTAGTCTGCAAGATTACTTGAGCAAATTTCATTTTACAACTCAATTTTTGCAAACAGCTATAGCGTTAGAGCGAGTCGCTTTTGAAATTGTTGAGAAAGCGATGGGACATCGTTGTAAATATATCGAGATTCGGTTTGCTCCTCAATTGCATCGTGAACGTGGACTATATACTGAAGAAGTGATCCATTATGTACTTGCAGGTCTTAAGCGTGGTGAACAACAGTTCGGTGTAAGAGCACGGGGGATCGCGATCTGCATGCGTAATCACAGTTATCAACAAAATATTGAAGTGATTCATGCTGCTTCCAAATATATAGGCAAAGGTCTCGTTGCTGTCGATTTGGCTGGTGATGAAGCTTCATATCCACCTGAATTATTCCGTGATATTTTTGCCGCTTCTCATCGTAGAGATATTCCGGTTACGATTCATGCAGGGGAAGCCGCTGGAGCAGCTAATATTTATGAAGCGGTATCCAATCTGGGAGCGACTCGAATCGGTCATGGAGTACGTCTACAAGAAGCACCGGCAATTATGGATATGATGATTGATCGTCAGATTCCGCTTGAAATGTGCCCGGTGAGTAATATTCAGACCAAAGCCGTCTCTAACTGGGAAAGTTACCCGATTCGTGATTATTTTGAACGTGGATTGATGATTACGGTGAATACAGATAACCCTGGTGTATCCGGTACAAGTATGACCAAAGAATACAGTATTCTAGCTGAACGCTTTGGATTTACAGCTTCCGAATTAGGTAAGATCGCTATGAATGGAGCGCATGCTGCTTTTCTAGAAGAAAGTGAAAAAGCGAAGTTAAAGCGAGAATTGCGAGCAGAGTTTGCTAATCTTGGCATTTCAGTATGAGATGAAACGAATGATAACGATGTAGAGACTTTCCTGATGTTGATGGAAAGTCTTTTTTGTGCGTTCTTTTTGAAGATGCAGTGTAGGATTCGCAAGTGTGCGTGCAATACTCAATCCAAGTTACCTGATCATGATTATAATAACTTCAGAAAGAAATAGTTATCATCTAACATAAAGGGGACGAGTACCAATGACCTTATTAGATATCTGCAAATTAAAAACAGCCACTTATCTGCAAGAGCGAATGATCACTGAACCTGTATCTACCGCATCTATAACCAATGAAGCCTTAGAACAATGGACAGAGTATATTCAGTTACCTGTCCAGTATAGACATGCGTTTTTGGAAAGCTATAGCAAATCCGAACAAGAATTCAATTCGTTAACCCATCCGTTAGCTCCAGACATTGTATTAGAAGATCAACAGGAGTGGATCGATGATCTACAGCAATTAATGAGTGATTTTAATGCAAATGAGAGTATATTATATGCGGTCAAAGGACATATTCCTACCGAACATCCTTACTTATGTTTTACATATCCTTTTTTATACTGGATGCAACAGATGATTGATATGGATCTGCCCCAGACACCCAAAGTAGATCAACAAGCGATTCAATCGGTTATTTTGGAAGCCACCTTACAGACAGTACTTAAATTATCAGTAAAAGTCTTAACTGTAGAAATTAATAAGCTGAGCAAGCATTCATTACTAAAGGGGGATACTCCTGAAGCAAGATATCAAGATTTTTGTACGCAATTACAACAACGTCAGTACTTTACACAGCTGGTATATGAGTATCCGACTATGTTTCGCATGATTATAGAAGAAAGTATGCAGCAGAAGAATTTCTTACTTGAAGCTGTAGATCATTTAATGTCTGATTTTAATCAGATTCAAGCCGAGTTTGGATTATTGGGCGCTTTAACAGGCATAGAAATGAATAAAGGAGACAGTCATTGTGGCAAGAAAACAGTGTTGATCTGTGCATTTGAACATGGCAAAGTGGTCTATAAACCAAAGCCATTACAAGTGAATAACCATGTGAATCAGATCATTGAGTATATGAATAATCATGGACTAGAGTATCCAATCAAGCCATTGCCTGTAATCGCTTATGAAGATTATGGATGGCAAGCTTATATCGAACAAGTGAGTAGTACATCAGAAGCGGAGATTGAAGAATTATATTACAAAGTAGGTGCTTATCTCTGTTTATTACATGTGCTTATGGGAAGTGATATGCATGCAGAAAATGTAATTATGTCAGGCAATAATCCATATTTTGTAGATTTGGAATCTTTATTTCAAGGATATGATAGTCAAGATTTACAGGAAGAGACTGCTTACAAAAAAGTGCTCTATGCTATTAAAGATTCAGTTATTCGTACTTGCTTATTTCCAGCCAAGTTGGATAAACAGTCGAATCTGGATATTAGCGGTCTTACCGGTACAGGTGAAAAAACGATTGCTAAAGGAAAATTTGCATTTGAACATAATTATACGGATCAGATCAAGTTGGTTCGTACCCGTTATACCACTACGCACAAAAAGAATATTCCTTTGCTCCATGGAGTAAGAGTAGATCCAAGACAATACGTGACTTCAATTGTGAAAGGATTTGAACAAGCCTATCAGATCATCTGTCAGAATAAGCTTGATTTTATAGGACAGCATGGACTCATCCGAAACTTTGCCAAAGATAAAGTCCGTACGATTGTTCGTAATACCAGTGATTACAGTACATTATTAAATGCATCTACCAATCCTAATTATTTGATAGATGCTTTATATCGCAATCGTTTATTTGATCGGATGTGGGCGATTTCTAGTCGGAATCACCGTTTATTACCTATTATTCCTGCTGAAATTTATGATTTGCTGCATATGGATATTCCGTACTTTTACTCCTATGTTGATCATACATCGATCTATGATAGTCGTGATCTGGAATACGAATATTTCCATCAAGAAACATTGTTAGATCGAGTCATACTACGTATAGAAAATATGGATGAACAGCATGCAGATCAATCATTTCAAGTACAGATGATCAAGACTGCATTAGCAACGCCGATCAAAAAGTGGGATCTCAAACAATACAAAAAAGATTATCGTGAGACAGATCATTTGGAACGGAAACCAGCGTATTATTTTATTAAAGAAGCAACCCGAATTGCAGATGAACTGATTGCTCTTAGTACCACTACCACCGATTTTGACGATATTAGCTGGCAAAATGTAACGATCGGCAATGATGAACAGTGGATTATCAATCCGTTAGATAATTCTTTATATGAAGGATTACTTGGAAATGCCATCTTTTTCGCTATGATGTATCAAGTGACCGAACAAGCACGTTATCTGGATGTAGTAGAAAAAATTCTTGTAGCTGTCAATCTAGATACGATGTTGTACAACAAACCACAATCGTTATCTGCTTTTACCGGGGAAGCGAGCTATGCGTATAGCTATTACTATCTGGGGATGTTGTTAGAGCGTCAAGAGCTTAAAGATCAAGGGATACAGCATATTTTACATTGTGGGACAAAAATAGCGGAAGATGATCAATATGATCTGATGGCAGGTTGTGCAGGAACACTTCTTGTAGCACTGCAAATATATCAGGATTGTTTGAAAGATGAAGTGTTGTCGATAGCGATTCAATGTGGAGAACATCTGATCAAGCATGCCACTCAAGTCAACGACTATAGTATAGGCTGGCAAAATGCGATTGGTGATGGAAGTGTACTCACAGGTATGTCACATGGCAATGCAGGAATAGCATGGGCATTAGCAGAGTTATATGAAGAAACCCGGATCGAGACATTCCGAAATTATTCCAATCAAGCCATCGCTTATGAACGAGGACTGTATTCTATAGAGGAAAATAATTGGTTTGATCTACGCAATCGTCAACATCGTATTCAAAAAAACTTTCCAGAGCCTGTGAATTGGTGTCATGGTGCGCCAGGAATTGGTATGGCAAGAGTCAAAATATTTAATATTATTGCTGAACAACAAACAGGTATTGAGATTAAGCGAGCGATTCAGAAAACACTTCAAGAAGGATTCGGAGGTAGCGATTGTCTATGCCATGGATCGATGGGGAATATAGACCTGCTATTGTTATCTGCTCAACATCTAGGTCAATCGGAACATCTGGATATCGCTCAACGTATTGTCGGTGATCTGGTGAAGAATGCTCAAGCAGATCAATGGTATAGTGGTATTCCGCAGACTGCTCAAGTGCCGACTCTAATGATTGGCTTAGCAGGTATTGGATATCAACTATTGCGTACTATAGACCCTTATCATATTCCATCAGTACTGACACTGGAATTACCTCATCAATCCCAAGTATAAATAGTTAAAGATATTCATTTCAACCATAAAGGAGAATAGATGATGACTAATAATGCTGTACTCATCGCCAAAAATATTGTCAAATCTTACGATCATGTTAAAGCACTAAATCAGATATCGCTTGAAGTCCAAAAAGGAGAATTTGTAGGCATTATGGGTTCCTCAGGCTCAGGCAAAACAACATTATTAAATGTATTGTCTACGATTGATCATATTTCAGATGGAGAAATTTTTATTGATGGGACAGAGATCAGTCGATTGAATGATAATCAGACAAGTGATTTTCGCAAAGATTATTTAGGGTTTATTTTTCAAGAATATTTATTATTAGATAGTTTAACGATTCAGGAAAATATAGCAGTTCCTTTAACATTACTCAAAAAGAAACCAGCTGAAATTGAAGCGTCGATTCAAGCATTAGCCACACGTTTTGGTATTGAAAATCAGTTACACAAATATCCGAACGAATTGTCAGGTGGACAACGCCAAAGAGCCGCGGCAGCCAGAGCCATGATCAAAAATCCAAGTATTTTATTTGCAGACGAACCGACAGGTGCGCTTGATTCTAACTCTGCTCAAGAACTATTAGAAAAGCTTAAAGAAATTAACGAAGAGTTACACACCACGATCTTAATGGTCACTCATGATGCGTATTCAGCAAGTTATGCTAATCGAATTATTATTTTAAAAGATGGTCAGACGATCAAGCAATTACACAAAGCTCAAAAAAGCCGTCAAACTTTTTTTGAAGAGATATTAGAAGAAATTGCTGCTCTATCCAATCGAACACTTTCCAGTATATAAGATTAGGATAAAAGATGATTAAAGGAGGTCTATAAGTGAGTTTGCTCCGTATTGTACAAAAGAATTTGAAAAAAAATCTATCATTTTACTCTTTATATTTAGGTTCAGTTGCTTTTGTACTGATGATTTTTTACTTTTCTATTTCTTTTGGAAGTAATGATCTGATTCTGTCTCGCTTAATGGGGGATAATAAGTTACAAGCGATGATTAAAGTGGTATTACCTCTACTTATGGCTTTTGTGTTGTTTTATATGTCTTATTCGAATACTTTTTTTATGAAGCGAAGAATGAAAGAATTAAGTATTTATGCATTGCTTGGTTTTAATAAACGTAAAGTCATTTGGATTCTATTTTTAGAAAATATTTTTATTTGTTTGCTGGCACTCGGTATTGGTATTATAGTGGGTGGTATTGTGTATATCGTATTGATTCAGATCGTTATTCAGTGGCTTGGTGTTTCTTTGGATCAGTCTAATATTGTATGGTTTAACAGTGATGCAGTACTGATGACCAGTTCTTTTGTTGTACTGGCACTAATCGTTTTGTTATTTTCTAATTATCGATTTATTCGTCAGCATACACTATTGGATCTGGTCAAAGTGGAAGGTACACGTGAGAAACCGATTCAACTTAAATTGTGGAAAGCGATTGTCGGTTTTGTTGCTCTTGTCGCTGGATATATACTGGCACTTGATATCAAAAGAGGAGCCGATTCGTTATGGGTGACGATTGGATTTGCACCGTTATCCATGTTGACGTTTATACTGGTTGTTGTCGGAACGATTCTGTCTATCCATTCTTTTTTGCCATATACGTTAAATAAATTAAAAGCCGCTAAACATTCTTTTTATCGAGATACCATGATTATTACGATTCCTCAATTTGTACAGCGGATTACTAGCAATTCGAGAACACTTATTGTCTCTACGTTAATCTCTGCTACAGCATTAGGATTATTGGGAGCTGGGGTTATTACGTTTTATTATCCTGTTAAAGCGATTGAACGGACCAACCCAGCTGCTTTTGAATTTCCAATGCAAGATGCGGTATTGACGCAAAAGGCTTTGGCTATTGTGAAGCAACAAGCAGACGCAGATCATATTCAATCCAAGCAGACTACCGTATTGGAAGTGCAATCATCTTCAAAGAATTTGCCGTTTGAGTATAGTGCTAAAGAAAAAGCAGGTTTTGATCTGATCTCCGCATCGGATTATCAACGTTCTTTGGTATTACAAGGTGACACTCCCAATATGAATGATCTAACCGGCAATCAAGCAATTTTTATCAAATACAATCAAAATAATGTAGATGAACGTGGCAAAGTCTATACATTAACCCCTCCACAAAGCAAGCCGATTGATGTGGATGTTAAGTACACCACACTTGAAAATACAATCTCTTTCGCAAATAGTGTAGGTACATTAGTATTACCGGATGCTTTGTATCAGCAGATTCAAGCCACAGGCGTACCTTCACGTCAGATTATGAGTATTTACGGTGATGGATTACGTAGTGACGCTGTTGTTCATGCACAGTTGAGTCCACTTTTTGCAGACAATGTTTATTTTCAAAGTGCGATTGGAAAACGAACGGTCTTTTTACAAGCGAACAGTTCATCTTTATTAATTAGTATTTTTGCGAGTACGATCTTTTTAATTTCGACAGGTAGCATTTTGTACTTTACTAATATTTCGAATACGTATTCCAAAATTAATGATTTTAGAATCTTAGAAAAGTTAGGCTATCGTAAATCGAAAATTAAAAAAATCGTCAATTACCAAATTTTTATCACGCTGATTATTCCATATATTCTGGGTAGTCTTCATAGTATTTTTGCTCTAGAATGCTTCAAGACATTAATGCCTAACTTGATTGGAGATGCCAGTGCATTCTGGTTACCAGAGATTGTAGCAATCGGTATATTTACAGTAATCTATGGAGTGTATTATCTAATCACTCAGTATTCTTCATATAAAGTCATCTGGGGTCGTGCAGTTAAACCACGTACGATAACGCAACCTCCTGATTCTAAAGAATATGTTTCATCGTATGGAAAGCGCCGTGCACGTAGTTACAAATAGTTTCCTTATAATTTTACAAATTATATTAATTAGTGATTAGATCTAAAGAAGAAACACACAGTACTTGTGTGTTTCTTTTTTTGTTATATTGATGCAAATCATCTAAACTGACCAAATTATTTTAAATAAATAATAAGATTGCGCTTTTTACTCATTCTAAAATATGTAATTATTGTTATTTTTAGTATGTAATTATTGATAACTATAAATGATGCAGGGAGGAGGCGTGCTATATGAAAGAATTATTTGTAGATTTGTCAGCAGTGGAAGATATTACAGAAGCTGAGTTACAAGCAGCAGTAGCTCCAGACGATGGATGGATTACAACTTTGACAGACGATTGCCCGAACTCCATTATTGTATGTTGTTAATTTTATGTTGTCAGGCGAGGAACTTAAAGGAATATAGCAGTTTACTGCATACTTACACACTTGAGATCAATATGGTTCAAAGTGATTCACCAATACAATCCTAAGGAGTGTTTAAATATGAAAGAATTATTTGTAGATTTGTCGGCTGTTGAGGATATCACAGAAGCAGAATTACAAGCAGCAGTAGCTCCAGGCGATGGATGGATTACAACTTTGACAGATGATTGTCCTAACTCTATTATTGTTTGTTGTTAAGTGACCAAATAATAATAAAGAATACAGAGCCGATATCTTATGATATCGGCTTTACTTTTTTTTACAAATAAATGGTATATTATACAAGTGGGATAAAATTGCTAACGACAAAGTGTAGAGAGGTATTCTATATGCATGACAAATACATAAAACAACAATTATTTATCCTTTTTAATCAGACAGTAGTCATTATTTTTTTATATTATCAATATATTCAGCATCTGAATAATAGTATCTCAAATATGATGTCGCTAGTTGTAATATCAATTGCTATCTATGTATTATCTTATATTAAAATGACAAATTTGAATGGGAGTATGATTTTAAATCAATTTGCTAATTTATTATTATTATATTCTTGGCAAATTCTTTTGATGTTTGGAAAAGATCCACTCTTTTATTATATAGTGATCTTTTTAAATGTAATTGTGTCCTATACATTATTACGTTTTTTGTTACGATTTATTTTTCAAAATTCTGCTTATATGCATAAAAGGCAAGTCGATTGGATATTAAAAGTAATCTCATTATTCACGTTAATTTCGATTTATGATAAGCAACTCTATTCCATCATGTTTTTCTGGCAATGGGTGATTAGTGGAATTCTAATTGCAGTCACGGTATTTAAAAATAAAAAACGAATACAATTTTTTCTGAACAAACAATCGAAAAGTCTAACGTATGCGCTAATGATGACGGCTATTCCTTTTGGAACATATATTTTATTTATGGATAAAGCAAAAAATGTGTTCACCAATCTCGTATTCTACTTTATTTTTATTTTTCCTTTATATGCGGTATACAGTATTGTACAAAATAATGTTAAAGGATTTATACAACTTACACAGCTTAGTACATGGAACAAATGGCTGATGATTGTGGTATCTGTTATAGGTGTTGGCTTGATCGGTCAAGTGTTCGGGGCAGGGCCTTTGTTTTATATGATCGTTTTTCATTCGCTAATCTGGTTATTGATTTTTTACTATCTATTGTTGTACAAACAAATTAAGCAGTCTTTAGAAGTCACACAAGCAACAGAGCAGAAGCAATACGATTCTTATGTGAGTCGAGTAGCGCAGGTGGCCAAAGAAGAACAACTTAAAAAAGAATTTTCTAATTATCTACATGATGAGATATTACAAGATTTATTGGCAGTCAAAAATATGATGAATAAGTCTAATAAAGCAGAAGTACAGCAGATGATCACAGAAACGTTAACTGAACTAAACAAATCGATTCGCAATCAGATGCAAGAGTATCATCCAACCTTACTCAGCTCATTAACACTCAAGCAAAACTACGAGAATCTACTGCAAATTATAAAAAAAACGTATGCTCATCAACAGATCAATGTTTCGTTTACCTGCAAAGATGATCTGTTTTTAGTTGAACCGTATCACTTTATTTTTTACCGTCTGATCAAAGAATTAACAACTAATGCGTTCAAACATTCACATGGAAGTCAGATTTGGATCCAATTAACACAGCATCTGGAGCAGATTGAGTTAACGGTGGAAGATGATGGGGTAGGGCTAGATCCTACTGAGTATAAGCATAATCAAGGGCATCGGGGATTGCATTCGATTCAAGAACAGATTGCCTTGCTAGAAGGTGAAATGAATTTTAGTATGCGCAAGCCGCATGGATTAAAGATTCAGATTATCTTGCAAATGAAGGGAGAACATTCGTATGAATATTTTATTAATCGATGACCATATATTATTTGCCAAAAGTTTGGAAATCGCTTTTGAAGATTATCCAGAAGTGAGTACATTTCGATCGGTACAAGAAGTAGCAGATGTCATGACGATGATTGAAGATAAGCAACCGGACATTTTATTAGTAGATATTAATCTAAGCAATATTAGTGAGCAAGATGGATTGATTGTAGCTGAATCGGTATCGAAAAAGTATCCTGATTTGAATATTGTGATTTTGACAGGATTTGACCTGCCAGTCTATCGTTATGAAGCGAAAAAAGCAGGAGCACGTGGATTTATCAACAAAAATGTATCTCCTGATCAGTTGTTACATATCCTACTTCATATTCATGCAGGCTGTACATATTTTCCCGATGAAGAAGAAGAGATCGAGCAACTGACTGAGCAAGAGACCAAAATTTTGCAAATGTTAAGCGATGGGTACAAAAGAGAAGAAGTAGCCGATACACTGTTTATTAGTAAACGTACGGTATCTAATCATATTCAACATATTTTTGATAAATTGCATGTCAGTTCAGCATTAGAAGCAGTAACCAAAGGGATCAAATTAGGTTATGTCAAAACGTATAAGCAATCATAATCAAAGGTTGATTAAAAATCCCGTAACTTATCAAACAGTTCGTATAAACCATCTTTATCTACAAGTAATTTACCTTGCTCACCTAGTTGTTGTTGCAGTTCTGTTAACAGTTCTTCTAACACAGCGTAGATTTCTTCACGCTCTATTGTTTCAATAATGTGATTACGCCGATCCATTTTGTTAAACGTTTCTGTATATTCAGTGACCATCTTTTCTAATAACGAATATACTGTATCTGCCTGAATCGATGCATCGATCATACGTGTAGTAGTAAGCATTTTTTTATAAGATTGAGCAGCTTTCTTAGCATTGGCAGCCGAAATATGTTCACGTCCATCCCAATCACGGAAAGGATTAAGTAAATTTTCAGCTAGCCATTCTGGTTTACGAGGTTTGGTGATCCAGAGATCCAGCCCGAGAGTAGCAGCTTTTTTGTATTTCGTTTTGACCGATTTGGCTACATTGGCTGGAATACTGCTCATCCATAACGCCGATAACTTGGGTAACTGCTCAGGAGATGGGAACTCATCTGCTTCGAATCCGAATAGATCATCTGTGTTCAAAATTTGCAAATGAGGTAGTTTTGCTAGATTTTGTATATGATGTACAACACCTGGCTTGCCTGATACTCGCAGTTCGGTCAAATAAGGAAAGCGCTCCACTATAGTGTTGATATCTATCTCTTGTATACGAACTAGAGATAGTCCGGCTAAATGATCTAGACCATGAAACTGGAAAAAATGGTTCCAACATTGTAAATCAATAAATCGTCCATCAGACACACTATGAATATGCAGATCAGGAGAAGGTTCACTATTGAGCATAAAATGTATAAGATCATCATTAAGATAAATAGTAATAAGATGATCTGGTTCTAGCATCAAACGATTTAAATGGCTGTGCCTCAAATCAAGTTCAGTCACTATCGAAGATTTCCATTGTAATTCATGAATAAGAGGATTCTGGTTGATATAGTGTGCCAATTCTAGTGTACCTTGTTCAGTCTCAATCGATATCAGACAAGGAAGCTTGTCCAATTCAGAGAAGTCTTCTATCTTTTGCAAGATCATATCGTTAATTCTTGTCGTATTTTGAGGTAGTGTCTGACCCCCTACGACTACTTCGATATCTGGAGAAGCCGATTTGAATAGGTTTCTTTTCGTCACATCAATACGTTCCCAGCGACGTTGGTTATGGATGCTATTGCCGATATACCAACCTCCAGCGTAGCTCGTTACTTCTTGATCCACTAGAGGAGGAATATTCCCTACAAATGAGTATTCCGGAGGCACATTGGCACTCACATAGTTATGATCAAATCGATCACTCCAAAAATAAAAGTTGCACACTAACGGCTTCATGGTATGTAAAGTATCTTCATCAGGCAGTGTATCTCCTGTCCAGTCTAATTCTAGAATAGCGGCTAGTGGAGATTCTTTTGGAGATGATCCTTCTTTAAGATGAGTGACCTGACAGGCTACATATTGCTGTAGCTTTTGAGAAAAAACACAATAGATATCTCCAACTTGAGGTAGCATCATCTTTTCCTTTCGTGTATAAATATAGAATGCATGGATTGTACTCAGTATAGCAAAAGCATTTCAGTAATACGAACAATATCTTATGAAAATGAGTAGATTATATAGACCAGATTGATCTATAAATTAATCGATGAAGTTTCACTTCAAGCTAACTTTGGTATGCAAGATATGGCACTAATCTTGAAGCAACTGTCTTCACGCATTGTAGAAGATATTCTTCAAGAAGAAAGCGAGCAGATTGCTTCATTCGATCTCAAAGAGATTCGTAAAGTGATCGGTAAGCAGTTGCCGGCATTGATAAAAGAGGTTATAGACGCTAAAAAGTAAGAGGAGAACACGATGCTACTTTTTCAATTCCAAAAGAATGACGGGCTTCAGAATGCTACTCAACCCTTAGAGATTGTCATATGCAGTTGATCAGCAAGCCGAACTCATTTTAGAACATGAAGAATGTTATTAGCTGAGTTTAGAATCTATCTTTGAAATGCTAGAGGTATACTGTGAAAATATGAAAATATCAATAAGAAAGACCACTCTTTGCATCGAAAGAGCGGTCTTTTTTATATTAAACGTTATGATGCGCTAGAAATTCATCTTTTGTTGCTTGTGATTGATGTTAAATAGGTTAGATTCAGAATACTAACAAGGTGAGGTACTACGTCCAAAACAACAAATACTACCGAAAAGATCGGAAAATCACTATAACGTAGGCAAAATATCCGATATGCTAAATAAGCTTAAAGTAAAGTTTTTAGAAAAAACATGAAAAATAGAAGCAATACTAGAATTACAAGGCATATTAACTTTGTTCGTAATATACTTTTCAATACATTTTTTTATACATTATGGAGGTTAAATCATGACAGAAAATACTCGCCAAAAAATAGTCTTTATCGATATAGACGGCACACTGGTAGACGATGATGGTCATATTCCTCTTTCTGCACAGCAAGCTTGTCAACAAGCACGTAACAACGGACATTTGCTTTATTTATGTACAGGACGATCTAAAGCTGAGATTTACGATAGTATCTGGGATATCGGATTTGATGGACTGATTGGAGCAGGTGGAGGTTATGTGGAGTTTGGAGAAGATGTTTTGTACCACAAAAAGGTGACAGCAGAAGATGTACGACATATGGTCGATTTTTTCAATACTCATCAGATCGACTTTTATCTGGAATCCAATTCAGCATTGTATGCAAGCGCTAATCTTCAGCCCCATTTAGAACGACGGATCTATGGCGATATTGAGAATGATCTGGTAGCACGAGCCAAAAAAGAATCTCAACCTCATCCTTTTATCACTGGCTTAACGTATGGTGAAGCCAATCTGTACAAAGATGATGTCAATAAGGTCTGTTTTCTAGAAAGTGCTACGATTCCTTTTGAACAGATTAAGCAAGAATTTGAAGGGAAGTTCCAAGTGATGCAATGTACTGTTCCGATATTTGGCGAAGGCAGTGGAGAGTTAGTTATCCCTGGGATACATAAAGCATTAGCGATAGCAGATTTACTCGAACATCTGAGTATGTCGCGTGAAGACACGATTGCTATTGGAGATGGAATGAATGACGCTGAGATGCTAGAGTACTGTGCAATCGGGATAGCGATGGGAAATGCCAAGCCTGCGCTTCAAGCGTTAGCAGATGATATTACAGCGACTGTAGAAGAAGATGGTCTGTTTCTAAGTTTTCAGAAATACGGACTTCTTGGATAAGAGTCTCTATAAACATGAAAATATAAATCATATTAAAGAAGCAACAAGAGTGAGATCAATGTTAAACTCTGTTGCTTCTTTAGTTTGTTCTCAAAATTTATTATTTTTGACTTTTATCCGATATACATAAGTAATACTTAATTGGTTAATTTTGCACATTAGATTAATATTTACTATGAAATAAAATAAAAACTTTATACAATAATAAGTATCACGCTTGTACACATACATTGGAGGGAAATCATGAACGAAATGAGTCAGCTTGAAATGGTGACAGACGAACTAGTTATACGCACTCTACAGGATAATTTGGCTATTATCCGTTTTGGGACGAATCGTAAAATTGCTTATGTTAATCCTATTTTTGCAGAAGTCGTTAAATATTCGCCAAATCAAATGATTGGCATGCATCATAAAAATTTATGTTTTCCTGAATTTGCGAATAGTATAGAGTATGAGAAATTCTGGGATAGTCTATTATCTGGAGAAACATTTCACGATAAAATAGAACGCAAAGATGCAAAAGGGAATGCAATCTGGCTAGAAGCAACTTATATGCCGGTATGGAATAAAAATAGAAATGAAGTTATTGGTGTTACCAAAGTGGCTACAGATATTACCGAGCGTCAAAGCGATCTTTCTTGTGTCGTGGATGATCTCCAAAAAACAGCACAAGCACTTAATATTCGTTCATCCGCAGGGATTGAGCACAGTCAAGAACTACTAAAAAGTATGAACACCATTGTAGAATCATCGACGACGAATACAACCACACTTATTAATTTGCAAGAACAAGCATTAGAAATTCAAGGGATTGTACAGACGATCCGTAAAATAGCCTCTCAAACTCATATGTTGGCTTTGAACGCAGCGATAGAGGCTACACATGCAGGTGAATTTGGACGAGGATTCAATGTGGTTGCCAGAGAAGTACGTAAACTGTCTTCAATGGTACAAGACTCCATTATAGAAGTGAAAAAAAGTGTAGATTCAATGAGTCTAGAAGTGCAGAAGATTTCTAATGGCACAGACGATGTAC
The DNA here is from genome assembly GCF_005233705.1 of Paenibacillus sp. CFBP13512. Taxonomy (NCBI): domain Bacteria; kingdom Bacillati; phylum Bacillota; class Bacilli; order Caryophanales; family Paenibacillaceae; genus Paenibacillus; species Paenibacillus sp. CFBP13512. Next base: position 19,527 of record NZ_QGAD01000003.1, read on the forward strand.
GACAAAGTGTGCAACAAGGGCAAGAGCAAGTCAATACAGCAATGAAAGCTTTTACAGATATTGCTTCATCCGCTCAGGTGCTGGATATTCAAGCGCAAAAAGTAGCTAAGATTATTTGAGAAGATAATAATTATTAAATTTAAGTGACTAATATATGATTCGAATAAAAAAGGATGTAAAGCATTTAGCTTTACATCCTTTTTTATAAGATTAATTCTGATAGTTTAAGCTTACTGTTCCATAATAGACTCCGATCCATGAAGAGCCACTTTGATAAGAATGATGGAAATAAACTGTACCTGCATATGCTCCACCTGAAACTGCTTCATAATAAAAATCACTATTATTAAAAACATTTACATTATTCGTAACATATTTTACACCTTGTTTAGTAGGTACTAAACTAGGAGATGATGATACAGAAGATGCAATAGAATTTGATTCGGTTACTGTAGATGCAAAAGCAGAAGTAGAAACAAATGAAAGTGAAACAGTTAGAGCAGAAAGAGCAATTAATTTTGCGATTTTCATAATTTTTCCCCTCTCAATATCAAAATTGGAATACATTTACATTTTATAATTAATAGTATTAAAAGTAAAGTTTGTAAAAAAGAAGTATCATATTTTCATTCAAGAATTATTGTAATAATTAATATCAAAAAAAGAAGATTGTATCACCTTGGTTAATATAGCATCTATACAGGTTAATTCATTATAAAAGTTTGATTTAGGAGGACACAAAATTGAATATTCAATCTAACAATCTAATAAACGAAAAATCTCCTTACTTGCTTCAACATGCTCATAACCCTGTGAATTGGTTCCCTTGGGGAGAAGAAGCTTTTACCAGAGCTAAATCGGAAAACAAACCCATTTTTCTCAGTGTAGGATATTCTACCTGTCATTGGTGCCATGTAATGGAAAAAGAATCTTTTGAAAACGAAGAAGTGGCTCAATTGCTTAATGAATCTTATATCTCTATTAAAGTCGATCGTGAAGAACGGCCGGATATTGATAATTTATATATGGCGTATTGCCAAGCATTAACCGGGCAAGGTGGATGGCCTTTAACGGTATTGCTAACCCCTGACCAAAAGCCATTTTATGCGGGCACGTATTTTCCGAAAGAGACGAAATATGGTCGAATCGGTATGATGGATATGCTGTCTCAGATTCGTGATAAATGGACAGAAGATCGTGAAAATATTGTTAAATCCGGCGATGATATTGTAGAACGTATGAATCGCCAGCAGACGAAGATTACGAAGTCTGGGCAGTTTGGTGAAGAACTTGTACATCGTGGATACAAAACATTTCAGAGTTCATTTGATGAAGTATACGGTGGATTTGGCGGAGCACCCAAGTTCCCGACTCCACATCATTTGATGTTTCTCAGTGCCTATTCTCATGTGTATCAAGAACCAGAAGCATTACATATGGTGCGCAAAACATTAGATCATATGTATAGTGGCGGAATCTATGATCATATCGGATTTGGCTTTTCTCGTTATTCGACCGATGAGAAGTGGTTAGTTCCTCATTTTGAAAAAATGTTGTACGATAATTCATTATTAGCGATTGCTTATCTGGATGGATACCGTTTGACCAGCGAAACCAAATATGCACATATCGCAGAATCTATTTTTACTTATGTATTGCGGGATATGACTTCACCTGAAGGAGCTTTTTATAGTGCTGAAGATGCGGACTCCGAAGGGGTCGAAGGGAAGTTTTATGTATTTACTCGCGATGAGATCGAAGAAGTATTAGGTCTGGAAGAGATGCATAAATATTGTAACGTGTATGATATAACGCCTGAAGGTAATTTTGAAGGTAAAAATATTCCAAACTTGATTCCTTTTTCTACCTCAGAAATTGCAGAGCAACGTGATCTCAATGAACTGGCATTACGCACCGATCTAGAAGAAGCCCGTCAGAAATTATTTGATTATCGTGAGCAACGCGTGCACCCTTCCAAAGATGATAAAGTGTTAACCGCATGGAACGGCATGATGATTGCGGCTCTCGCTAGAGCAAGTCAAACTTTACAAAAACCTGAATATGCACAAGCAGCAGTTAAAGCAGCTGATTTTATTTGGGAACATATGCGTCGTGAAGATGGTCGTCTGCTTGCTCGCTACCGTGATGGGGAAGCCGCTTATAGTGCTTATGTCGATGATTATGCTTATTTGATCTGGGGCTTACAAGAATTGTATGAAGCGACTGGATTAGCGAAGTATCTACAACAAGCGATAACACTCAAAGAACAATTGATTGCTCTATTTTGGGATGAAGAGCAGGGTGGATTTTATTTCACAGGTCAAGATGGAGAAGCATTGATTACTCGTACAAAAGAAATTTATGATGGAGCGATGCCATCGGGTAATTCTGTTGCGGCATGGACATTAGCCAAATTAGCTGCGGTGACGCAAGATATAGAACTGCGTCAATATGCCGAACAAATTGTGACTACATTTACAGGCACGGCTGAGCAATATCCAGCAGGGTATTCGATGTTACTACTTGCGGGATTGCAATTGTTGCAGGGGAATCAAGAAATTGTACTTGCAGGGAAAGTAGAAGATATCCATTTTCAAGAAATGATCGCTGAAGTGCAAAAAGCTTATTTACCATTTGCTTCTCTAATTATTCATGCAGATGGTACATCAGGTGAAGCCATTAGAGAGTTGCTTCCTCATTTGCAAGACAAAGGTATGCAACAAAGTCAGGCAACCGCGTATATCTGTGAAGATTTTGTCTGTCATGAGCCATTAACGACAGTAGAAGCATTGCGTGAGTCTGTTCATCGCCCTGTGCATCTAAAATAGTTAAACAACTTGTAATCTAGCAGATAAGACTTTCAATTATATGAAAACCTACTTCTACATTCACATGTGGAGTAGGTTTTCTTTTGTATATGTGATTATCTAGTAATTTACAACTATATCGTATAAAATAACAAAGTTGGTAGAAATGTATACATAGCAGAATAGGAGTTAGATGAAATGAATGAAGCAGGAACCAGTTCTCACGGCTACGCAGGATTTTGGAAAAGAACAGCAGCGACGTTGATCGATGGATTTATTGTCGGATTTGTGTTATTGATTTTGCTAGGAATTCCTACGATCATCGGATTTGTGAATGGAACATGGATGAAGAATGAAAATGAATACACCACAGGCGATATTACTTTTTTGATTGTATTTTACATTTTATATGTTATTGCCGAATTAGTCGTACCGTGGTTGTATTTTAGTTTATTTGAAAAATCGAAATACCATGCCACACCAGGTAAAATGGCTCTAGGTATCATAGTAGTAGATCGTTATTTCCAACCGATTCGTTTTGGTCGAGCAACAGGACGCTTTTGGGCTAAAAATTTATCGTATATGATCTTATGCATCGGTTATATGATGGCAGGTTGGACACAATACAAGCAAGCATTACATGATATGGTCGCTAGCACCTATGTTGTAAATAAAAAAGATTGGGAACAATACATGTATATGCAACAACAGCAACAAGCAGCTTCTTGGAACCAACCAGAGATGTCTTCTTATTTGCAAAAAGATCAACCCGAATTTAGATAAAAATTAAAGGGCTAGAGGAGAAACGATTATATTGTATGCAGGATTTTGGAAAAGGTTTGCAGCTATATGTATAGATGCAATTATTCTTAGTATTGTATATTTAATTTCAAGTGTTATTTTGAGTGTCATTATTGTGGGTATCATCCATCTTACAGATCATTCATTCAGAAATGAAGTCTTTATAGGCGATCTACTGCCTATTATTTTTCAATTATTATCTGTTTTGTTAACCTGGTTATACTTTGGATTATTTGAGAAGTCGAAGTATCAAGCGACTTTGGGTAAAATGATACTCAGAATCAAAGTAGTAAATCGTTCTATGCAACCGATAGGATTCGGACGTGCAGTAGCACGTTATTTCTTAAGAATATTATGTAATTTCACTTTAGGCATAGGATATATTATCGTTGGATTTACAAAGTATAAGCAAGGTATTCATGATATGATTGCAGATACGTACATTGTGAATAACCGCACTCTGGATAATTATTTATATGAACAGCAATTTCAATCACCACCACAGACCGAATATCCTTTGAATATGGATAAAAATATGTAGTTGTAAGCCTTATATCATCATTTGTAGGTTTATTGAAAGTCTATTTTGCTTCAAGCAAAGTAGGCTTTTTTTGTTCAAATCTATTCAAAATTCTTAATTAAATGCTTACTCAATATAATTGTAATCGTTAACTATCACATAAATGGAAGAAACTGACGAAAATAAAGATATAAACTACTCTGAAGGAGAAGTATCATGAGTATATTGATTGTAGATGACTCCAGACTTAATCTTGTCTTTTTGCAAAATGTACTCGATACAGCAGGGTACAAGCATATACAGACGGCTTCTTCGGCTCAAGAAGCATTCGATATTCTTAGTATTCACGACCAAGTATCTCCTCGTAAAGCAGCGGCGATTGATTTAATTTTATTGGATATTGTAATGCCTGGAATCGACGGAATTGAAGCCTGTCGGATTATTAAGAGTTGTATCGTTTATCAGGATTTGCCTATTATTTTCCTCACCGCAGATCGGATTCATTTCAAAGAAGCTTTTAATGCAGGCGGTATGGATTTTATTGAAAAAGGTGGACCTGATTATGAACTACTGGCACGAGTTCAATCCGCTATTCGACTTAAAAAAGAAATGGATTCACGTAAAATTCGAGAAGAAAAAGTGCAAAAAGAGCTTCAATTGGCTAAACATTTACAACGTAGCGTCCTTAGTCCACCAATTAATGAACCTACTATTCGAGTGCACAGTAGCTATCTACAATCGACCGAAGTATCCGGTGATATGTTGTACTGGAAAATGTTCGATCCACAGCATTGTGGTGTACTGCTCATTGATGTATCTGGTCACGGAATATCGGCTGCACTGATCAGTATGTCGATTCGTTCTCTGCTTGATGGCATTGTAGGTGTAGTGAAAGAGCCTCAACTGGTCTGTCAGGAATTGAACAAAAAGATGAGAGCACTATTTGGTAAAAATCGCCGTGCTGCTTACTTTACAGCGATTTATCTATTTATCGACTTAGAGTTAAAGCAAATTGAGTATTTTAATGCAGGGCATCCACCGGGTTTATTATTTTTGAAAGATCAATTTCCTACTCAATTAACAGGTACAACCGTCCCAATTGGTATTCAAAATGATATGAAATTAGATACAGCTACAGTGACATACGAGACACCTGCACGCATTGTCTTATACACCGATGGATTAGTAGAAAAGCCTGGCGTCTCTATCCATGCAGGAATCGAAAAGTTAGAACACTATGCTCAAAGTCTACATTATTTGGAAAATGAAGCGTTCGTAGTGAAATTAGAACGTTTGATTCAGCATCGTAAAGATGATGTCTGCATTATTTCGATTGAATTGACATGAGAAAGGTATGGAGGAGGTACCCACTATGGAGCGTAGTGTGATTGCTAGAGCCAAAACAGTGCAAGATGCCGTGGAGCAAGCTCTAACTTTGCTAGATGCTACCAAGCAACAGGTTCATATTGAAGTGATGGAAAGTGAAGCCAAAGGGATGCTTGGGCTTTATTCCAAGCAAGCTGTAGTCAAAGTAACACTCAAAACAGAAGAAATACTAGATCAATCGCTGGATATGGCAGAGTATTCTCCGCCGATCTCTATAGCTGAAGCCAGTGTGAATATACCACCTTCTAGAATCGAACATCCAGTCACTACCCCCTCTATAGATGATACAGAAGGTAAAGTATGGATTGAAGCAGGGCAAGTCTATTTTCATTCCAAAGGAAACCATCAACCTAGTATTCGTGCAACTGAACAGGTATCTCTTTGGATTGACGAAGTACCTATTCTCACAGGGGAAACAGTAAAATTATCTGCTGGCGATATTGTCCGATATGAAGTAGAAGATAAAGTGGTACAACCGGTCTGGGACATTCATATTGATGATAAAGCAATGAATGTACAATTACGAATTGAAGCAGGATATCGCATTATTCGGCAGGTTGTTGATACTCCACCAACATTGCGATTGGTTCTCAAAGCAGAAGAACAGAAGCAACATACACCGATTGAACCGATAGCCGTACGCAAAAAATTAATCGAACAAAAAGTAGTCTACGGTCTGTACCATGATGAGATCAAAAAAGCTTGCCTGAGTGAAGTAAATGATACATTTCTGATTGCAGAAGGTGAGCAGGCAATCGCAGGTACGAATGGATACTTTGAGATTAAAGTCGATACCAAGACTCGTAAAGTACAGCCCAAAATGCGCGAAAATGGAACAATCGATTATCGTGAGATTAAAGAATTTCCTTGTGTCGATGCTGGTGATTTGATTGGTCTAATCTATCCACCTGTGATTGGCATAAATGGAGTCAATGTATTTGGAGAACCTGTTCTAGCACCACCGGTAACAGGTGTGATTGTCTTAACCGGTCATGGTACACAGCTATCTCAAGATGGATTGGAAATTCTTGCTACACGTACCGGAATGCCTGAAGTGATTATACAGGGAAGACATGTAAAGGTTGCGATTATTCCGAAACTTGAGCATCGTGGAGATGTTGTTCTTCAGACAGGCAATATTCATTTTCAAGGTGATGTTGAAATTAGTGGCACAGTTCAAGATACGATGAAAGTCGAAGCAGATGGTAATATTCATATTAAAGGCAATGTGAATATGGCAGAAATTATAGCAACTCAGTCATTAATGGTCACTGCTAATGTGATCGGAAGCGAAGTGGCGGTTGGACAATTGTTCCTTTTTTATGGTCAAGCAGAACCTATTTTGCAAGTGATTTTGGAACAAACGGAATTTTTGACGACAGCGATCGAGCAATTGAATCGCGCAGCAGCTTTTAAAATCACAGATATTGATCAGCATGGTCTCGCTCCTTTGCTTGACGTTTTATTTCGTGGACGGTTTAAAGAGTTGCATAAGCAATTACTTTTGTTTATGCGTACTATAGAAGAACACAAAGCGTTAATCAATGAAGAATGGCAAAAATATATCAAAGAAATCAAAAATGGTTTTTTAAATCTAACAATGAGTCATTTTAAAACAGCACAGGATTTGGATCGTTTTGTTAAGCGAACAGCCTATTTGTTAGACCGAGTTGTTTTACCTCAATTGGATCATATTTTTGCACAATTTCATTATATTCAGAATAGTCAAATTCTTGTAGGTGGGCCAGTCCAAGTGAAAAAAGGATGTTACAACACACAATTGCGCTGTGCAGGATTACTTGAAGTGACAGGATTTCTACGTGGTGGAGATTATTATGCCGCCAAAGGGATGCATATTCAAGAAGCTGGCACGATAGGCAGTAATTCTACGAAATTAACCGTCAAAGAAGGCGCAGTGATTCATGTGGACAAGTTACTAGGCGGAACGATTTTACAGATCGGCTCCAAAATGCACCATTTTAAAGAAGATACCTTGAATGTCAAAGCACGCTTGAATGAGGATCGCCAATTTGTATGGTAGGAGAGTGAAAAATAATGTTTGCATATCAAATCGTGACCGATGAAGTACAAGCTACAATTTATTTTGAAGGTGATATTGATATTGATGCTGGGGATGTATTGGAGGACGAGATCGAACCGGCTGTAGCACCGTATACGAATATTATATTGAATTTGGAAAAGGTATTCTTTGTAGATTCTTCTGGGATTGGACTGATTATTCGTCTGGTACAAGTGTTGCAAGAATTAGGGCGTAATGTCTATATTGAACAAACTCAACCGGAGGTTATGGAAGTTTTTGAATTGCTTCAACTGGATGAGATTCTGGGCAAGGAAATCTTTAGATAATGAAAGAAAAGAACGGTTATACGATATTGCTCAGCCTTGTAGGGGTAGCAAGTATCGTATATATGATCCGCGAATGGCATTCAATTGCATTGTTTGCGATTGCGCCGATTCTGTTTCTTATCGTTTTGTTGGATCTGTTTCCGGTCAGATTACTAAGCGGTGAGGAGTACAGCGGAAGTCTGGTTGGGTTTCTTATTCTTGCGCTTGCTTTTGGGTATAATCCTGCTATTTTGGGAATAGTCATCAGTACGATTATATCTTACACACGCAAAAAGAATTTTGATATTCGGCAAATGAATCTTTTTCGAATCTGCTCTGCATTAGGCAAAAGTGTAATTAGTATTTTTTTATCGTATCAAGTGATGGAAGCCTTGAATCCTTTTTCTACCTATATTCAGGCAGGGCTAGGAGCTCTAGTATTTAGTCTGGTCTATATGTTATTACTAGCAGGTGCTTCTACAACGATTATCGGCACACCTTTTCTTAATGATATGGTGCTCAAATTAAAAGAGTTGATCGTACCTGTATTATTATGTACGATTATCGTTCCTCATTTTCTAAGACATATCTCGTTAGGCAATATCGTATACGAAACGGTGTATGTGTTATTGTTTTTGCTACTGATTATTTTTTTGTCGCATGGATTTATTCGTCAATTACAGATTCGAATGAAATCTTCAGAAGAGTTTATTCGATTAAGCGAATTGAGAATTTCTCAACGTAATGAAGGGCATGGTAAGAACACAGGGATTCTTTGTCAGTATATGTTGGAACTACTGGCGTATCCCAAAAAAAGAAGAACAGATTTAGTCAATTACACTACACTACATGATATTGGTAAATCATTATTACCGATGGAGATTCTGACGAAGCGTGGTGCATTATCTTTAACAGAAGAAAAAGAGTATCAGTCTCACGCTACTGAAAGTTCTAATATTATTTATGCGATTAGTGGAGATAAGAAAGCGGCAGCCTGGGTACTTCATCATCATGAACGTTATGATGGCAAAGGATTCCCGTCTGGCTTGAAAGGTCAAGATATTCCTTATGAATCGCGTATTATAGCGCTCTGCAATCATTTGGAACATTTGTTAAGTAGTCATTCCGATAATGTAGACGTCTTACACCAATTACAACGACTTTCAGGCAAAGTATTAGATCCCAAGTTGATACAACGGATCACATTAGAGATTATTATCGCTTTGCGCCAGCTTGTGATCACTAAGCCGTTACTTGAAGGTTCGGATCTGATTGATTCAGAACTTCCATCTGTAGATGAACACAAAGAAATGAGTGGATTCACTGGTGGGACTGTATTGCTTAAATATAAAGACCATCATAGTCTGCAAGAGATGGAAGACATTCATTTGAAAAATCAATTAGGGCCACTGGCTGAACATGCATTACGTGTCTCTGAAAATTTCTATGAAGTGATCCAGAGTAATCAAAAAACATTTGAAGCTCATTTTTATCCAGAAAATAATTGGGTTGCTATTGTATTAACAGATATTACACCGGCGTTAGAATACCGTGAACAATTGCATCAAAGTACGATGCGCTCGTATAAAGATGTGATCGAAACACTTTCCAAAAGCAAAATTGATATCTGTCTAGAACAACAAGAGATTGAAGAACATCTGGGTAGTCCACTAGCTAATATGGATATTATGACTAAAAGCGACGTATCTTCAGGACGCTCATTGGTGATGGAGTATATTCCAGAAGAGCTCAAAATCAATCAACCGAAAAAACTGATGCATATTAAACTCGCTGTATCTGAAGGAGTTACCAATCTGATTAAACATGCTGCACATGGCAAATTGTCTGTGTATAGTAAGCCTAATGTGTTACAAATTTATATTACAGATCATGGTTCAGGTATTCCTATTCATGAGTTGCCCAAAATGATACTGATCTCAGGATATAGTAGTAAGCGTTCACTAGGTAAAGGCTTTGCATTGATGTACACCTCAGCAGATCGAATTATGGTGCATACCAGTTCAAAAGGAACATCTATTTTGCTAGAGTTTGATGTTTTGTTAGAAGAAGCAGGTTAATGATAGATGTATATCGCTATCATTAACTTGTTTTTATATAAACTAGCGATATAATAAAGGCATTATCAGGTCATTATGGAAAAAGAGAGCATATATAACTCAAAATGATAACGTGTGCATAGGAGGAGAAATATGGATGACTGGCAGGGAGATACACTGTTAAAGCAGTTATATACAGATACTGCGGCACAACATTCATTGTCTTTTGCAGAAGAAGGACAGGATCGATCTCAAGGAAGGACGTTATTGCAACAGCTTATCGGTACATTTCCATCAAATGATAGTGATGAAGTAAAGCTTTTGGAAACCGTTGATTGTGGTACATATATTCGCAAGCGGATAGAATTGTCCGCTTCTCCTTATAGTTCATTTGCTGCTTATGTCTTAATTCCCAAAAATCTAACGACACCTGCACCCGCAGTGATTGCTATTCATGGTCATGGCTACGGTAGCCGTGAGATTGTAGGCCTATTGCCAAATGGAGAAACCGATCTCAATACACCGGGTATTCATCAACATTATGCTGTACAACTGGTCAACCGAGGGCTAATCACTATAGCTCCTGATGTGATTGGTTTTGGAGAAAGACGATTGGCTGAAGATATGGCTAGAAATGCAGAGGTTGCTAATTCATGTGATTCTTTATCGAGTCGAATGTTATTAATGGGGAAGACGTTGGCTGGATTTAGAGTACATGAACTATTGAAAGTAGTAGATGTTCTAAGTGAAATGCCAGAAGTGGATGCAGAGCGGATTGGGATTATGGGATTTTCAGGAGGAGCATTGATTGCTTATTTGACAGCGGTACTTGATCAACGGATACGTGCTACAGTACTTACAGGATTCACCAATACGTATCAGGACAGTATTCTGCATATTCATCACTGTATCTGTAATTATATTCCCGGTCAGGCAGTGTATGCCGACTTGCCTCAATGGATCGGTCTGATCGCGCCACGACCTTTATTTGTAGAAGGGGGAAAGGGTGACCCGATTTTTCCTTTACAAGGTGTGGAGCAGGCGATAACACAGTTACAACAGATCTATCTACAGCATCATGCAGAAGAACAATTTGCATATGATTTATTTGAAGGTAGCCATGAGATTAGTGGACGATATGCGTATGATTGGATACAAAAAAAGCTTGCGATCGTCGACTAAATGATAGTCTATATCGCAAGCTTTTGGAAAGTATTCTTCATTAAATGAATAGAGTAGAGATTAGTTATCGCGAATAATCGCTTGAATTTCTTCTTCGTCATCGTTGATAACTAATTCTACCTGTTCTTTAAATACACGTGCATTATACTCACTGAACATATAACGTAAGATCGCTTCGTTCAGATTACTTTCGACTAAATATTGGCTTCGTCCTTCTGTCCACACTTCTGCGGTGTAACCCGTGTCTTCTTCCCAGGAAAGTTGAACCGTTACATCCGTAGGTTTGAGTCCTTTGCGTTCAGCGATATTCAAGCACACTGCGTTAATGATTTCATCCATACTGAGTCGCATAGGCATTAACGTCTGTTGTACGGATCAGCGGATTTTTTACGTTGACGAATCATACGGTAAATACCACGAGCCGCTATAAATAGAATATAAATAGCAAATAAGTTGATAACTAATCCTAACAAGTCTCCGAACATTCCCATATTACCGAACATTCCGCCGAATAACATACCGGCAAGACCACCAATCATTAATCCTTTGAAAAAGCTACCACCGCTGAAAAATCCACGATTAGCTGTTGAACCGGCTGTAGTATTTTTACTACGGTTCGTGCTGTTCATTGTACTGCTATTGCTATCTGTTGATTTTTTAGGTGTTGTTGTGTAAGACTTCGGTGAAGATTTGAATCCACCACCACGTCTTGCATCTGCATCATTAGCAAATCCGCTAAATAAGGTGAAGAATAATGTGAATGCTACAAAAACCATCAGCATTTTTTTCATTGTGTTCATGATCCTCCTAGTAGTTGTCTTCAATGACAGTATAATTATTATACGAAGCACTTATTATTAGGTTTCAAAATGTTTTAATATTGATTCTCTTTATTTTGAACCATTGGCTTCGTATAAACTGTTCATTGGTGTTGAGGTTGTGAGGAACTTTCTGTTGTTGTGGAATTTTTGAGCATGTCGATCACCCATGTTGTCCATTCCAAATTCGCTTTAGCTGTTGCCAATGCTTTTTGACGCAAAATATACAATCCAAAATCGCGTGTACCGAATTGACGTACTTCTTCAGGCATTTTGTGAATCGCTTGCTCAAAGTAATGAATACGTTCTTGGTAATAAATAGATCGTGTACTAAACAAAGAGATAGCGTTTTCGCGATCGGTTGTCCATAAGCAAAATGCTTTGAGAACCAATTCATCACGACTAACAGGTTCACCCGCAGGAAGTTGCATCCATTCTTTGAGACGTTGCTCTCCTAGAGGGGTAATTGCGTAAATCTTTTTGTCTGGCTTGTCTGTTTGTTGAATCCATTCTGCGGATAACAGATGTTGTTCTTCCATGCGTGATAACAATGGATAAATTTGACTATGTTTTGCTTGCCAAAACGGTTGAATCTTGAGCATCAAGTCGTAACCTGACGAATTATTGCGTGCAAGCAAGGCAAGTAAACCATAAGATAGCGTGTTCATAGGGCATTCTCTCCTATCTTTTAAAACAGCCATTTGGCCGATTTAAGATAAAGTGTACACTACAACTGTATGCTTTCGCAAGGAAGCTCATAGCGATTTTATATAAAGTTATTGAAATATAAAAAAGATAGACAAAGAATGTTCAAATTTTGAAATGAAGCGATATTTTGCTCATTTCAATAAAAATAAATAGCAAAAAGACGTGGATCAGTGACCTCCACGTCTGATATATCTACAGCCTTTTATGCTGTATTTTGAAGCGAATAATCGGTTAAAAATTAAGAGTTAGAAGGGACTTCAACCTGATCATAACCATTGACAAGTAGCTCTAATTGTCCTGTTGCTGGATCAATAATCATGCCGTGTACAGGAACGCTAGCAGGAAGTAAAGGATGGTTTTTGATAATGTCTACGCTACGCATAACGCCTTCTTTTTCGTTATCAAAACCTTGCAGCCATCTTTTAAGTTTAATCCCTGAATTTTCGAGTGTAGTCAGTACTTCTGGCGCAATTCCGCGTTCATGGATTTTCTCAATCATATGATCTGAGTTCAGTGAAGCCATACCACATCCATGATGACCAACTACGATCACTTCTTCTGCTTTTAATTCGTAAATAGCGACAAGAATACTACGCATTACACTACCAAATGGTTGTGAAATAATAGCACCTGCGTTTTTTAGAATTTTGGCATCACCGTTACGAATATTCATTGCTTTAGGCAATAATTCAGTCAAACGGGTATCCATGCACGTCAAAATGACCAACTTTTTCTCAGGAAAAGGACTGGAAAGATACGCTTCATACTCTTTACTTGTCACGAACTCCTGATTGTGTTGCATAATAGTTGTAATCGAATTCATTGATTATCCTCCTGCTCATCTTACGGATTCATAATAAAAAATTAGGCTAATGCTTTGCGTCCATCAAGAACGCGAATACTTCTACTATAGTACTGAGAAGCACTACTGAGTCTGAGTGAAGAACCTGCATCATCGGTTGATAATGTCAATTCATCATCATCATAATACGATTCACCACTTTGATGCATGGTGAGTGTTAGTACATTGCTTTCGATAACGGTATCTCGTTTGCCAGGCTCATCAATTAAACGAAGTGCCGGGATACCACCTGTACATCCGCAATCTTCATTATCTACGAAAATTCGAATAACAGCTTTGTTATCTCCTATTTTGCGTGCTAAATACTGTTCTGCTTGAGGGGTTACATTTACTTTTACCATTACGATTCACTCCTTAGAAGTTACAGGTATTATGATATGAGCAAAAATGGTTAAATGTATTCTTATAGACTCATAAATCAAAGTGTATAGCACAATCTGATGAATGATGTCTATAATATTTAATTGTGTACCATTGATTATACGTCTAGAAGAACGTATCATCAAGAGGTGTCTTTTTACAAAAATAACAATATTACATGTCATAGCCCAAGTGTTGTGTATGTAAGCAGAGAGGTGAACCCTATTATGGAACAATATGTACAAGATACGTTGACGCAATTCCGGCAATTGGTTCGCAAAATTAGCAGTTATGGTGAAGCGCTCGCATTGATGGGATGGGACTTGCGTACAGGAGCCCCACGTAAAGGTGCAGAGCTACGTGCAGATACGATTGGTGTACTAGCAACAGAACATTTCAAACTGTCTGTATCGAAAGAAATGGGCGGGTATATTGAAATCTTGTCACGTCCAGATGTATTTGAACAATTAGAAGACAATGACAAACGCATTGTACAAGATGTTCGTAAAGAGTATGAACTAAATGAGAAGATTCCACCTGAAAAAATTCAAAAATATTCTAGCTTAACGACTCATGCACAAACGGTATGGGAAGAAGCCAAACATAATGATGATTTTAAAGGCTTTGAGCCATTACTTAGTGAGATTGTAGCAATGAAACGTGATTTTATTGATTACTGGGGTGTGAAAGAAACACGTTATGATACATTGCTCGATATGTATGAGCCTGATTTGACAGTCGCCAAGTTAGATGTGGTATTTGATCGATTAAAAGCACGTCTTGTTCCTTTATTGGAAAAAATCAAGCAATCTGCACATCAACCCGACAATGATTTTTTGAAGCAACAGTATGATATTGGTCAACAAGAAAAGATAGGACATTTGTTGCTTAAAGAAATGGGTTTTGATTTTGATGCAGGACGCTTAGACGAAAGTGTGCATCCTTTTGCTACAGGTCTTAATCCAGGAGATGTACGGATTACAACAAATTATATGCCTGAAGATGTGATGAGTGCGATTTTCAGTTCTCTTCATGAAGGCGGACATGCACTGTACGAGCAAAACATTTCACACGATCTAGCAGGCACTCCATTAGCAACAGGAACATCGATGGGGATTCATGAATCTCAATCCCGTTTCTGGGAAAATGTAGTAGGACGTAGTCGTTCATTCTGGGATCGTTATTATAGTGATCTGCAACAGTTGTTCCCTGAACAGCTTAAAGAAGTATCACTTGATACGTTCTATCGTGCAGCAAACCGTGTAGAAAATACATTGATTCGTATCGAAGCTGACGAGTTAACATACAACCTTCATATCATTATTCGTTATGAAATTGAAAAAATGTTATTTAACGAAGGTCTAGATGTGAAAGATTTGCCTAAAGTATGGAACAGTAAATATCAGGAGTATCTCGGTATTACGCCACCTAATGATGCACTAGGCGTATTGCAAGATGTACACTGGTCAGGTGGAGACTTCGGATATTTCGCTTCCTATTCTCTCGGTAATATGTATGCAGCGCAAATGACGCATACGATGCGCAAAGAACTGCCTGACTTTGAAAAGTGGATTGCTGAAGGTAATCTATTGCCGATCAAAGAATGGCTAACAGATAAAATTTATAAATATGGTAAAAGCCGTACTCCTTCCGAATTGATTCAGCAGATTACAGGTGAAGACTTGAACCCGGATTATCTTGCAGACTATTTAGAAGAAAAATATAACGAGATTTATCATTTACAAACTTCAAATTAATGTAGCAAGAAGCTTTCATCTGCGAGTAGTCTAAGCCGATGAAAGCTTTTTGTTTTGCTATTCTTTTATCTAATAACAGACGAATATGATATTGTCGAATACCGGTAAATCAAGTAGGATAAAAGCTATACTCAAAAGAGTAAATGAGATTACAAAATACAGATAGAGAAAAAGAAGTGGAGTAGGGAGAGAAAGACGCATGGGTTTTCGCGTGATCAAAACGGCTATTGCGGCATTATTAGCAGTAGTTGCAGCCAGCACTTTAGGAGTTCCAAGTGCTATGTCGGCGGCGTTATTAGCTATACTGGGAGTCGATGTTACACGTAAACGAAGTCTCAAAACGATTTCAGCGCGATTTTTTGCTTCGTTGATCGGAATGATTTGTGCTTTTGTTTTATTTTCATTATTTGGATTTCATCACTGGGTATTTGCCTTATATATTTTAGTGGCGTTTCCTTTGATTACACGGGCTGGGTTTAGTGCAGGTATTGTTACCAGTTCTGTGGTAGTCGTGCATATTTTTAATGGAGCGACTTTAACAGCACATACGATGTTAGTAGAAATTGAACTGTTATTGATCGGTCTAGGATCAGCGGCTATTGTCAATCTGATCTATATGCCTAATCCTCATCAGCGTTTAGATGCAATTCGTAGCGAAGTCAATGAGCTATTGTCTCAAATGTGTGAGCAGATCGCCAAAACGCTTCGTAGTCCTTCTTTTGCTTGGGACGGAAAAGAAGTGATCGAAGCCTATACCAAAGTAGAGCAAGGACTGACCGAATCGAAGCGTGAATTGGAAAATCAGATGTTGCATACCGATGAGTCATGGACAGTCTATTTTTATATGCGAAAACAGCATTTGGATTCGATTCAGAATATGATGCAATTGGTAGCTCAAGTGTATCGTAAAATGCCTCAAGCCGATGCCGCTGCTGAAATGTTCGAACAATTATCTAGAGATGTCAAAACGCCATATTATACTGGAAAAACCGAACATTTGCTTTTAGCATTGGAAGAAGAATTTCGAAATATGGATTTACCGACAACACGCGAAGAATTTGAAATGCGTTCCGCTATCTTACAATTATGCAGAGAATTGGGTCAGTACCTAAAAATATCCAAACGTGATAAATTGCGTAACCCCTTGCTAGGTATGGATAATAAGGTAAAATAGAATATAAGTTTAATCATAGAAGCTATCTATATCGTCACACGTTATGATAGCTTTTATGCTAATTTCTTTTCACCAATTTGGAAAAAAGTTAAATTTTATTGACCTTTGGAAGATTATAAATATAAAATGATAACAATTAATAAGAAATGTTTACATTGCGTTAAAGATTGAAGGCGAGGAGGCAATCCAAATTTGAACACAGAATCGGTATTGGAAATCAGAGACCTGACAGTAGCTTTTCGTATCAAAGACGAGTATTACCCTGCTGTCGATCAACTGAACTTAACGATCAACAAAAACGAAGTTTTGGCTATTGTAGGTGAATCGGGTTGCGGTAAAAGTGCCTTGGCACTTTCTCTGACACGACTTCATGATAGCAAAAACACACGTATTGAAGGTGAACTGCTTTTTAAAGGGCAGGATTTGAACACATTGTCACCTGGACAGATGAACAAAATTCGTGGTTCCGAAATTGGAATGATTTTTCAGGACCCATTAACAGCGTTGAATCCTTTGATGACGATCGGCAAACAAATCGAGGAAAATCTCGATTATCATACGTCGCTATCTCGAAAAGAAAAAACAAAGCGTGTTATCGAATTATTGGAAAATGTAAATATTGTTGATCCAAAAAGGGTGTATGCCCAATATCCACATGAGTTATCTGGTGGGATGAGACAGCGGATTATGATAGCGATTGCCATTGCATGTCGCCCTTCATTAATTATCGCTGATGAACCAACAACAGCTCTAGATGTAACGATTCAATCTCAAATTTTGGACTTACTGAAGCAATTGCAAGCTGAAAATGACGCCGGTATTGTTCTTATCACGCATGATCTTGGTGTTGTGGCTGAAATGGCAGACCGTGTCGTTGTGATGTATGCAGGCGAAATTGTAGAAATTGCTGATGTAAACGAGTTATTCAACAATCCCAAACATCCGTATACCCGCTCACTATTGGCTTCAATGCCAGGAGCAAATGTAGGGCAGGAGAGTTTACATGTGATTGAAGGTCGTGTACCTTCATTACAGAATATCCCTCGCGGTTCCTGTCGCTTCTCAGAACGTATTCCTTGGATTCCACAGACGCATCATGCAGAGCATCCTGAGCTGAATGAAGTGGCTCCGCAACATTGGGTGCGTTGTACATGCTATCAGAATTTTCATTTTGAAGATGAAGTGGGAGATGGAAAGGAGATTGTATTGAATGGCATTGCTGGAACTCAATAACCTAAAAGTACATTATCCGATTCGTGGTGGCTTTTTCCAGCGTGTTGTCAGTCATGTCAAAGCAGTAGATGGCTTATCGATTCAGATCGAAGCAGGTAAAACTTACGGGCTTGTCGGTGAATCCGGATGTGGCAAAACAACAACAGGACGCGCAATTATCGGACTCAATAAAATAACAGAAGGAAATGTAACCTTTGAAGGGCAAGATTTAACCAAAATTGCTCACAAAAATCAGCATTCTTTACGCCGGGATATTCAAATGATTTTTCAAGATCCGTATTCTTCGCTAAATGGTAGAAAGCGTGTACTGGATATTATTGCAGAACCACTACGTAATTTTGAAAATTTAACCAAAGAAGAAGAACGTAGACGTGTGCAAGATTTGCTTGAAAAAGTAGGTTTGAATCCAGAAGCGGCTTTTAAATATCCGCATGAATTTTCAGGTGGACAGCGTCAGCGGATCGGTATCGCCAGAGCATTGACGTTGAATCCGAAGCTGATTATTGCAGATGAACCGGTATCTGCTCTGGATGTATCGGTGCAAGCACAAGTGCTTAACTTTATGAAAGAAATTCAGAAAGAATTTAATCTAACCTACTTATTTATCAGTCATGATCTAGGGATTGTGCGTCATATGTGTGATGAGATCGGGATTATGTATCGTGGTCGTCTGGTAGAACAGGGGAATACAGAAGATATTTATGAAAATCCACAACATGTGTATACCAAGCGATTGATTTCAGCGATTCCGAATATTGATCCAGGTCAGCGCCAAGCGAGTACACAGGCACGTCAACATATTTTATCTTCATATCAACAAGATCTTAATAATCTCTTAGACCCAGAGGGCAAGCCATTGGCATTGAAGTCGATCAGCTCGTCACATCAAGTCGCATTACCATAGGGGGGAAATTAAATTATGTGGAAATTTACGCTTCGCCGCATTCTGATCATGATTCCCCAATTGTTCGTACTGAGCGTGCTGATCTTCCTCTTAGCTAAAGCAATGCCGGGCGATGCGTTAACGGGTGCTATGCAAGCCAATCCGAATGTGAGTCCACAAGTCTTAGCAGAACAACGGGAAAAATTAGGTCTAAATGATCCAGCATGGCAGCAATATGGACGTTGGGTAGGAAATTTAGTACAAGGGGATCTGGGAAAGTCATATGTACATAAAATTGGCGTTGCTGATCTGATCGGCAGTCGTCTGGCGAATACCTTTTACCTTGGTGTTGCAATTCTGGTCTTAACGTATTTGATTTCGATTCCACTGGGGATTTTGAGTGGTCGCTATCAGAATTCATTATTAGACAAAACGATCACAGGTTATACGTATCTCAGTTTTGCTACACCGCTATTTATATTTGCACTATTAATACTATTTGTGTTTGGATTCCAACTAGGATGGTTCCCAACAAGTGGTAGTGTAGATGTAGGGATAGATCCAGGCTCCGGTTCGTACTATGCGAATAAGTTTTATCATTTGATCTTGCCCGCAATAGCAGGGGCATTAGTAAGTACAACAGCAACGATTCAATACCTTCGTAATGAAGTGATTGATACAAGATTGAAAGATTTTGTGAAAACAGCTCGTTCTAAAGGGGTTCCTGAGTCTAAAGTATATTCAAAACACATTTTGCGTAACTCTTTACTTCCTATCGCTGCTTTTCTTGGTTATGACTTAACAGGCGTATTGGCAGGTAATCTGTTTATTGAATCTATTTTTGGATATCCAGGACTAGGACAGTTATTTTTACAATCCATTACACAACGTGATTATTCTGTAGTTACCATACTGGTTATGCTTTCCGGCTTACTTGCTCTTATCGGTACATTATTGTCGGATATCATTTTAAGTTGGGTTGATCCACGTATTCGGATTGGCTAAGCTGAAGCACATTATACAATCTGGCACGTACCATCAGACATAAGAACGGAGGAAGCCTGTAATGGGAATGAGAGCTCAAACATTTGCACCTGAAGAAACGATTCAAAAATCACCTTCAAGTTGGTCGATTTTAGGTAAAGAATTAATCAAAGATAAAATGGCGATGATTTCCTTAGTCTTTTTAGCATTATTTTTGATTGTTATTTATGGGTCTATATTCTTTATTGATCAAGAAGCTGTGACCAAAGTTGATTTGACCTCCATCAAGGCTCCACCTAGTGCAGATCATTGGTTAGGGACAGATCGAGCAGGTAGTGATATTTTCGGTCAAGTGATGATCGGAGCACGTAATTCGATTACGATTGCGTTTGCAATTACCATTTTTGCTGCTGTTATTGGTCTAAGCATAGGATTAATCGCAGGTTTCTTTGGTGGAATCGTAGATAATATTATTATGCGTTTTATCGATTTTATTCTTGTTCTTCCTTTTTTAATGTTAGTTATCGTATTTGTAACTATTGTACCTAAATATAATATATGGTCATTTATTTTCATTATGACTGCCTTTCTCTGGGTAGGTAAAGCTCGTTTGATTCGAGCCAAAGTACTTGCTGAACGAGAATTGGATTATGTACAAGCCTCCAAAACATTAGGTACGCCAAACTGGAAGATTATCGCTTTTGGTATACTTCCTAACCTGAGTTCAATCGTTATCGTAAATATGACATTGAATCTTGCTGGTAATATCGGGATTGAGACAGGGCTATCTTTCCTCGGATTTGGATTACCTCAAAGTACACCAAGTCTAGGGACGATTGTAAGTAATGCAACAGACCCTGATATTTTGCAAAACTATTGGTGGATGTGGTTACCAGCATCGCTGCTGATTTTGGTTCTTATTCTAGCGATTAACTTTGTCGGTCAAGCCCTCAAGCGTGCGACAGATGCTAGACAGCGATTAGGATAATAAATTTACAGTACGATCATCAAAAGGAGGAAAATTTATGTTGGGAAATACAAAGAAAAAAATCGTATCTATTTTGTTCATTGCATTTGTATTGGTGTTATCTGCTTGTACAAGTGGAAAGTCAACACCAACGGCTCAAGATGCACCAGCAACCAATGAAAGTGTTAAAGAGTCTGGTAAGTTTCCAAAAGCAGCAACGAACACAGCTGCTGCAATTGAAGGTGGAACAATGAATTATGGTTTGATTTCCGATACTCCGTTTGAAGGTATTTTGAATCCTATTTTCTACAGTGGTAACCCGGATTTTGAAGTTATTCAATTCTTCTATCCGTCTTTCTTTGCTACTGATGAGAACTTTGATGTAAAAGATGGCGGAGCTGCTAACATTAGCTTCTCTAACGACAACAAAACAGTTAATGTCAAAATTGATGACAAATTAAACTGGTCTGATGGCAATCCTGTAACAGCAGAAGATTATGCTTTTGCTTTTGAAGTGATTGGTAACAAAGACTATGATGGTGTACGTTATGATACAAGCTTTATGAATATTGTTGGTATGGAAGATTACCATGCAGGTAAAGCAAAAACAATCTCAGGTATCAAAATCGTAAATGATAAAGAAGTACAAATTGACTTTAAAGAAGCAGATCCTTCTGTAAAATCAGGTTTATGGTCTTATCCTTTAGAGAAAAAAGTATTTGGAGATATTCCTGTAGCAGATATGTCTTCTTCTGATCCTGTACGTAAAAACCCTATCGGTTATGGCCCGTACAAAATCAAAGCGATGGTTACAGGTGAGTCTGTACAATTTGAAGCAAATAAAGATTACTTCCACGGTGCACCTAAATTAGCCGGTGTTAATCTAAAAGTAGTGAACCCTAATGTAGTGATTGAATCGTTGAAAAAAGGCGATATTGATTTAGCTTCATTCCCGAACAGTCTGTACGATGGTAAAAATGTTCCGACGAATGTTGAGTTCTTAGGTAGACAAGAATTGTCTTATGATTATATTGGTTTCAAACTAGGTAAATTTGATAAAGCTAAAGGCGAAAGCATTATGAATCCAGATGCTAAGATGGCGAATAAAGAATTGCGTCAAGCGATGGGTTATGCTTTGAATAATGAACAAGTAGGTACACAGTTGTATCACGGACTTCGTACACCTGCTACTTCATTGATTATTCCTGCATTTGCGCAATATCATGATGATAGCATCAAAGGATATAACTATGATCCTGAAAAAGCAAAACAATTGCTGGATCAAGCAGGTTATGTAGATAAAGATGGCGACGGATTGCGTGAAGATCCTAAAGGAAATAAATTAACAATTAACTATGCAGCTATGAGTGGAGACACTATCTCAGAAGCTCGTGCTCAGTTCTATTTGCAAAATTGGAAAGATGTAGGTCTGAATGTTCAATTGCTAGATGGCCGTCTACAAGAATTTAACTCTTTCTACGATCGTATTGAAAAAGATGATCCAGACATCGATGTGTATGGCGCAGCATGGGGAACAGGTACAGATATTAACCCTGCTGGATTGTATGGTAGTAAAGCTTCATTTAACTACTCTCGCTTCGTAAGTGCAGAGAATGACAAGTTATTAACAGAAGGTGCATCTGCTAAATCATTTGATATGGCGTATCGTAAAGATATTTACAATCAATGGCAGCAGTTGATGATCGACCAAGCACCTGTCATTCCAAGTCTTTACCGTTATGAAGTTCAAGCTGTAAACAAACGTATCAAAAATTATGATATTTCTTATGGTGGTAGCTATGATTCACTAGCTGAAATTGAATTGACTTCGGATAAACCTGAAGTACAACAATAAGAAATGACTGTAAAGTAGAATAAAAGAAGTGCGAACCGTTAATATGGGGTTCGCACTTCTTTTTTGATCCATAGCACTTTTTAAGCTCTTTCGTTATAATAAAGAGACGAACACGTATTTGCATTTCGAAAAGGGATTGCATATGACAACAAGTATGAGTACGATAATATTTCGATAAAAAACAAGCATGTTACATCTATGCTTAACGATATTCTGGAATGCTTTTTTGGAGGGGAAACATGACTACGTATACACCGATGATGATGCAGTATCTCAAAATAAAAGAACAAGCACAAGATGCTTTTTTATTTTTCCGATTGGGGGATTTTTACGAACTGTTTTTTGATGATGCAATTTTAGCATCTAAAGAATTAGAAATTACACTTACTGGCAAAGTCGCAGGTGCACCTGAACGCATTCCCATGTGCGGTGTTCCTTATCATTCCGCAGAAAATTATATTCATCGCTTAATCGAAAAAGGATACAAAGTCGCGATCTGTGAACAAGTAGAAGAAGCAGGAGCAAGCAAAGGCATTGTGAAACGTGAAATTATTCGTGTCGTGACACCGGGTACGATGATGGAAAGTAAAGGATTAACCGATAAAGCGAACAACTATATGATCTGTCTGACAGAGCGCGAAGGCAAAATGGCGTTAGCGGCTTGCGATTTGTCTACAGGCGAACTGCATGTGACTTCAGCATTGTCCTCGCAGCAATGGCTACGTGATGAATTAGGTCTGTATGAACCATCTGAAATTATTGGACAAATTGATCTTATAGATGAGCCATATCGCCAAGCACTTCAGTTAGGACGTAAAGTACTCTATACGCCTTGGGACAAAGCACGTGAGGAATTAGCACGTCGTCAATTTGGAGAAGCAGCATGGGCAAGGTTGGATGAAGAGCGCCAATTATGTATTTCGATTCTGATTGGGTACTTGAGTGAAACGCAAAAACGTTCATTAGGACAGCTAACACATATCAGTGCCTATGAACCTGAACATTATATGATTCTTGATCCATTTACACGTCGTAATTTAGAGTTGATCGAGACGGTTCGTGAGCGTTCTCGTAAAGGTTCTTTGCTCTGGTTACTTGATCGTACAGAGACACCGATGGGTGGGCGACTGCTTCGTCGTTGGATCGATAAGCCACTGTTATCCCGGAAATTAGTCGAAGAGCGCTTAGAAGCAGTAGAGAAGCTTCATCATGGATTAATTTTGCGTGAAGACTTGCGATCTCAGCTTAAAGGTATTTATGATTTGGAACGGTTAGTAGGACGAATCGCTTTTGGAACAGCCAATGGACGCGATATGTTAGCGTTACGTGATTCACTGGCTCAAATTCCTGAATTGCGTCGTCAATGTACCGATTCTTCTTCTTCGACGCTTCAACAAATCTCGCAATTGATGGATGAATGTACAGACTTAACAGATGCAATCAGTACAGCGATCGTAGATGATCCTCCTGTATCAGTTAAAGATGGAGGCTTGATTCGAGAAGGGTATCATGCTCATCTGGATGAATTGCGCGAAGCTAGTGTAAATGGCAAGCGTTGGATCGCTGAGCTTGAAGCAGCAGAACGATTAGCAACAGGTATCAAATCGCTCAAAATCGGGTATAACAAAATTTTCGGCTATTATATAGAAGTGACACGCTCTAACTTAAATGCTTTACCAGAAGGCAGATACGAGCGCAAACAGACATTAGCCAATGCAGAACGTTATGTTACCCCTGAATTAAAAGCCAAAGAAGCATTGATTCTGGAAGCTCAAGAAAAAATGGTTGATATTGAATATGAATTATTTGCGGATCTGCGAACTCAAGTAGCTAACGAGATTCCACGGTTAAAACAGTTAGCTGAAAAAGTAGCAGAAATCGACGTTTATCAGTCGTTTGCAGCGATAAGTGCAGAACGTGCTTTTGTCAAACCTGTATTAACAGATCGATATGATCTGATTGTGAAAGAAGGTCGCCATCCTGTTGTAGAAGCAGTGATGAACAATACTTCTTTTATATCAAATAGCACCGAAATTACCGAAGACAAAGCGAACATTTTACTGATAACAGGTCCTAATATGGCGGGCAAAAGTACTTATATGCGTCAAGTGGCTTTGGTATCGATTATGGCACAAATTGGATGTTTTGTACCGGCGCAACATGCTGAGATTCCGATGATCGATCGTATTTTCACCCGTATTGGAGCCGCAGATGACCTGATCGGTGGACAAAGTACATTTATGGTCGAAATGGCTGATATTCAAGTGATGACAGAACGAGCAACACCACGAAGTCTGATTATTATTGATGAATTAGGTCGAGGAACATCGACCAGTGAAGGCATGTCGATTGCACAAGCGGTGATTGAATATGTACATCATGAGATTGGATGTAAAGCGCTGGTATCTACTCATTTTCATGAATTAGCGCATCTGGAAGAAACGTTAGAACATTTACAAAACTTCTCGATGGCAGTGAAAGAAAGCGGAGATAAAGTTCATTTTCTACGTAAACTTGTTCCAGGTGCAGCAAGTACCAGTTATGGTATTTATTGTGCGCAATTAGCAGGTTTGCCAGAAAGTATTATTGATCGCGCCAATGGCATACTGAGTCGGATGGAACAAGCAAGTAGCACAGTTGTAGCCGATCAATCGACTATATCATCAGCAACTAGACCTGCACATACGGAACAGCATCAGACGACGTCTCATTACTCGTCTAACTATAAAGAGTCATCTTCTCCTATTGCTGAAAAGAGTGCTGCGCTTTCGCCAGATACTTCATTTACTGCAATAGATACGCAACAAATGGAAGATCAATATACTAAGCCTACCTCTAAAAATAAAGCACAAGATGTTGTACAGATGTCTATTTTTGGAGATGAAGAAGAAACGACTCAGACGATAATCAAAGAAGACCCTGTAGCCAAACAAATCGTTGAGTTGATTCAAAATACAGACATTATGAATATGACTCCTTTACAAGCGATGCAATTGCTAAATGATCTCAAAGTGAAAGCAACCTATTAATGTAATGGAGTAACGATAATGGATAAGAAATGGAATATGGAAGGAGGAAATAAACATGGGTCAAATTCGTGTATTGGATGAACATATCGCTAACCAGATTGCCGCAGGTGAAGTGGTCGAACGTCCAGCTTCAGTGGTTAAAGAGTTGGTTGAAAATGCAATAGATGCTCAGTCTAGTCGGATCGATGTGCATATTGGTGAAGGTGGACTTGAATATATTCGTGTACAAGATAACGGGCAAGGGATCGCCGCAGACGACTGTGAGACGGCTTTTTACCGCCATGCTACAAGTAAACTTGTTGATGATCGTGATCTCTATCAAATCACAAGTCTAGGCTTCCGTGGTGAAGCTTTACCGAGTATTGCTGCTGTATCCAAAGTCGAATTGTTATCAAGCGCTACAGATGATGGTGCAGGCAGACGTCTATTGATTGAAGGTGGGACACTTAAAGTCAACGAAGACGAAGCTGCGCCACGTGGAACTGATTTTCGTGTGAATTCGTTATTTTATAATACGCCAGCACGATTAAAATATATGAAAACTGTTCAGACGGAACTTGGACATATCTCAGATGTAATGTACCGGATGTCTTTAGCTCATCCAGAGATTGCGTTTACGTTTCGGCACAATGGCAATCTGTTGCTTCAGACGCCCGGAACAGGCGATATGCTTCAGGTGATTGCGGCAGTCTATGGGACTTCAGCCGCCAAAATGGTTTTGCCATTAGAAGGTGAAAATCTAGATTATCAGATTGGCGGATATATTGGGCGACCTGAAATTGCTAAATCAAGTCGTAATGCAATGTCGATTGTAGTAAATGGTCGTTATATTCGTAATTATGCTGTCAATCAAGCTATTTTGCGTGCTTATCATACATTGCTACCTATCAATCGTTATCCGTTAGCAGTGTTACAATTGACGATGCATCCTTCATTAGTAGATGTGAATGTGCATCCTTCCAAAATGGAAGTGCGTTTTAGTAAAGAAGCGGAATTAATGTTGTTTGTCGAAGAAGCGATTCGGCAGACGTTGCGTAAAGAAATATTGATTCCACATGCGACCAAGCAGACGATTAAGCGTGGTAATAGTGAATCGATTATTCAAGAGCAATTTAATTTCAGCAAAGCACCTGTAGAATATCTTGAACCGGAAAAAACCAATCAACTTTCAAGTGAATTAGGCGATCTGGATGCACCGTATATTCCGCCATTTACAGATGCAGATTTGCCACCAGAATCGACAACTCATTTACCTGCTGTTTCAAATGAACAACAGATAACGTATAAGAAAAAGGAACAACCTATCACATCACCTGTAACAGAAGCGCAAAAAGTACCAGCGAGTCCTAATGACTCTACAACGCAGCCTAAAGATGTTCAGTCTGATCCTGTTCAGCCGTCTCATCCATTACCTGCTTATACAGCTCCGGTACATGCTGAATCGGCTCCACAAATTCAGGAACAAATTCAGACTGCTCAATATGCTAAAAGTACTGCGGCACCATCTAAAAATACTTCTGGTTCGTCTGCAAGATCGCCACAGCAACGAAGCAACTATAACAATACTAACCAACGTCCATTTAATGCTGAAATGCTGTATGGCACTGCTGAAGAACCAGAGATTCCTCAATTTCCAGATATGAACTTGATTGGTCAGCATCATGGTACTTATCTGGTTGCACAAAATGATGAAGGATTATTTCTAATTGATCAGCATGCGGCACATGAACGGATTAATTATGAATTTTATTATGAGAAATTCGGTCGTCCTGAAGAAGTATCGCAAGAATTACTATTACCGATTACACTTGAATTTACGTTAGCAGAAGCGAACAAGCTTAAAGATCGGTTGCACTGGTTTGAACGGGTAGGTGTCTATTTAGAGCATTTTGGGGGTCAGACTTTTCGTGTAACTGCGTATCCTTATTGGTTACCAAAAGGCGAAGAGCAACAAGTGATTGAAGAAATGGCAGAATGGGTGCTTAGTGAACGAGCGATTGATCTAGCGAAGTTACGAGAGCAAGCTTCTACCCTCTGTTCATGCAAAGCTTCGATCAAAGCCAATCAAAAATTAACGGAAGCAGAAGCACAATCGTTATTGGATCGTCTGGCTACATGTCGTCAGCCGTATACCTGTCCACACGGGCGTCCTATCGTTGTTTCTTTTTCATCGTATGACCTGGAAAAAATGTTCAAACGTGTGATGTAACACAGAGTTATGGTATTATGGCATACAATAACTAGAAATACCTTTATCCAAATAATAGATAGAGTATGTATGTTAGTGTAAGATATTTTGCTTGGCAAAATCATTCTTCTATTTATCTAGAAGAAGTCGCGCTTTACAGGGAAGCAATAGAATGGAGAATAACCGAATGATGATTACAACTGGCGATGATGCTGCAAACTATACGATCCAGCGTGCCAAACAGCTGGCAGCAGAATTCGCTGTTCCTTATATTGAACGAGCTGGACATTCTATTCCCAAGCTTGCGGCTAAGTACAAGGAGACTGAATTTATTGTACTGGTCGAGCAAGAAGTGAGAATTATGCGTCCAGGGGAACCTATTATGCAGTTTCACCCCAGTATGGCTTATGTCAGAGCCAAACGATTGCTTAAAGGGGAAGCAGATCCTATGATCACTCACTCGCTGATTGAGCCTGGAGATCAGGTGATCGATTGTACGGCTGGATTGGGTTCCGATTCACTTGTCTTTTCCATGTATGCAGGTGAGAAAGGCAAAGTAGTATCATTAGAAAGCTCGTTACCTCTTGCAGCATTGTTAACCGAAGGATTGCGTAGTCATGTCACAGCGTTAGAACCTGTGAATGAAGCCATGCGTAGAATCGAAGTGATTCCGCAAGAGCATCTAACGTATCTGAGAGAGCAACCTGACAAAAGTGTAGATGTGATCTATTTTGATCCTATGTTTCGTGAAGCAGTTCAGCAGTCAGCTGCGATTGCACCTTTAAGAGGATTTTCCAACAATAATGCGCTGAGTGAAGAAGCCGTTCAACAAGCGATTCGTGTTGCTCGTAAATCGGTTTTGCTTAAAGAAAAATGGGATAGTCCGGAATATGAACGACTTGGATTTAAACGAATACAACGCAAAACATCAAAAATTGAATACGGAGTGATTTATCCATGACCCAAGCGGTTAAAAAGCCAAGGTTACTGGTCCTAATGGGTCCAACAGCTGTTGGCAAAACTGGAATCAGTATAGAAATTGCCAAATTATTTGGCTGTGAAATTATTTCAGGTGATTCCATGCAGGTCTACCGTGGTATGGATATTGGGACAGCCAAAATCAAACCGGAAGAAATGCAAGGTATTCCTCACCATTTAATTAATATTCATGATCCACAAGAATCATTTTCAGTAGCAGAATTTCAGCAACGTTGCCGAAAATTGATTCCAGAAATTACAGCCCGCGGAAATCTTCCTTTTATCGTGGGCGGAACAGGATTGTATATCGAGTCTGTGTGTTTTGAATTTGAATTTAGTGAAAATGGCGCAGATGAAGCATTCCGTCAAGAACAAGCGGCGTATGCTGAAGAACATGGTGCTCAAGCGCTCCATGACCGTCTAGCAGAGATTGATCCTCCCTCTGCCAAACGATTGCATCCCAACGACCAAAGACGTGTTATTCGCGCTCTGGAAGTGTATCATATGACAGGAGTCAAACTTTCCGATCAATTATCGGGACAAAATAAGCAATCTCCTTATGAGTTATGCTTTGTAGGTTTGACAATGGATAGGGAAATGCTATATAAACGTATTGAAGCCCGTATAGACCAGATGCTAGAAGAAGGGCTGGTTGAAGAGGTAAGAAACCTTTTGAATCAAGGGTATACCCCCGGAATGGTCGCAATGCAGGGGCTAGGATACAAAGAGATTGCTGCTCATCTTGCAGGTCATGTATCGCTTCAAGAAGCAGTGGTACTGCTCAAACGGGATACACGCCGTTTTGCAAAAAGACAGCTTTCCTGGTTCCGTCATATGAATAATATTCATTGGGTTGATGTTAGCGATGTGGACAGAAGCGACGAACACACCCGTGAAGTTCAGAATATCATAGCAGGAACATTCCCTGCGGATATGGAATATACATCAACAACCTAATATCATTGATTACACTGAGATTACATTCTTACATGAATTGAGCATTTATCAATGCTGAATTAATAATCACTTGGGGGTACGGCTAATGAATAAGTCTATTAATATTCAAGATACGTTTCTAAATCAATTGCGTAAGGAAAATATTCCAGTGACTGTTTATCTGGTCAATGGTTTTCAAATTCGTGGTACGATCAAAGCTTTTGATAACTTTACCATTATGGTGGATAGCGATGGACGTCAGCAAATGATTTATAAACATGCTGTATCTACATTTACACCATCACGTAACGTATCCCTAATGCCGGATAATCAAAGCGATAACTAACATTTAAATGAAACTTTTTATGCTCAAACATCGTCTAACTATAGGACAAAGAATCGGACAACCTGTTCTATAGGTTGTTCTTTTCTTTCTAAGGTTAGACACCACAGCAAGCTATCTGTATTTCAAATCATTTGATTGATAAATGATGCAAATTGTTTTACTGAAAGGGAGTCAGAACGAAAAATGCCAAGACAGCAGCTATCCCGCAGTGACAAAAGTAAGCCGGAAACAAGAACAAGACCGGGACAGTCCAAGCCAACACCCAAAAAGAAAAAGAAGAAAATAACAGGTAAACGTGTCTTTTGGACATTGTTTATTGTCGCTGCTTTAGGCGTATTTTGTGCACTAGCCGGTTATATGTTTATTATGGTGAGTGGCGAAAAAATCTATCAACAAAACATCAATAAATTGGCTATAAACGGCCCTACACAAATCTTTGATCGTAACGGCACATTGATTCAAGAACGCTCTGTAAGGACAGGTGACCCTGTAAAATACGATGAAATTCCGAAGTTGCTTGTGGATGCTTTTGTAGCAACAGAAGATCGTCGCTTTTTTGAACATCAGGGTGTAGACATCTGGTCAATTGGTCGTGCAGCTGTTCGTGATATCGTGGCACGCTCTGCTGTAGAAGGCGGAAGTACGATTACACAGCAATTAGCTAAAAACGTATTTTTGAATGATGACAAAACGTTTTTCCGTAAAGCAACTGAATTATCGATTGCTTTAGCGATTGAGCGCAAAATGACTAAAGAAGAAATTATTACAACGTATCTTAATCGTATATTCTTTGGTAAAGGTGCATATGGGATCAAAGAAGCATCAGAGACTTATTTTGGTGTGACCGATCTGAATAAATTAAAAGTGTGGCAGATTGCTACGCTGGCAGGTTTACCTAAAGCTCCATCACGTTACAACCCACAATCGAATCCTGATCTATCCAAGGAACGTCGTGGAGTGGTACTTCAATTGATGGCAGATCAAGGGTATATTACGCAAGCTGAAGCCAAAGAAGCCGCAGCAGTAGATTATGCGTACAATTCTCAAAACAAAGATAAAGACAAAAACTATGAAGCATTTATTGAATATGCGATGCAAGAAGCAGAAGATGTAACAGGCTTAACATCGGATGATCTGAACCGTGGTGGATATAAAATCTACACAACGATGGATGCTAAAGCTCAACAGAATTTGGAGACCTCTTTCAAAAATAACGAGCTCTTCGAAAAAAGTGCAGATGATGTACCTGTACAAGGATCGATGGTTATCGTCAATAACGATACCGCAGGTATTGTCGCTTTATTAGGTGGACGTAACTACAATACAGGTAACTTCAGTCGTGTTACTAGCCGTAGACAGCCGGGTTCGGCATTCAAACCGATTATTTCGTATGCTCCTGCGCTAGAATCGGGTACATTTACACCGAATTCATTGCTTAGTAATGAAAAGCAGTGTTTTGGAAATTATTGCCCAACCAACTTACATGGATACACATCTACAGTAACGATGGATGAAGCGATTCAAGATTCGATTAATATCCCTGCGGTATGGACACTGAATCAGATCGGTATCGATAAAGGGCTCTCTTTTGCCAAATCGGTTGGATTCTCGTTGACCGATCAGGATCGTAACTTAGCACTGGCATTAGGTGGACTAAGTACAGGAACGAATACGTTAGAAATGGCTCAAGCTTATCGTACATTTGCAGACGGAGGAACATACACTCCTGCGTACGCTGTGAAAAGTATAGTCGATAGTGGCGGCGATGAAATTTATAAAAACAAAGCTGATTCTTCTCAAGTGATGAGCAAGCAGACAGCGAATGAAATGACTCAAATGTTGCAAGATGTTGTTAATGACGGTACAGGTAAACGTGCTCAAATTAACCGTCCTGTAGCAGGTAAAACCGGTACAACTCAGCATGGTATTGATGGGTTCAGAAGCAGTGCGAACCGCGATGCTTGGTTTGTAGGATACACCAAAGAATGGACAGCTGCGGTATGGATGGGTTATGACAAGCCAGACCGTACGCATTTGTTGAATCAAAGTAGTGGTATGGCAGCAGCTATGTTTGCAGCTGTAATGGGACCTTCGCTTGAAGGATATCCTGTACAACAGTTTGAAGCTCCTACACCAAGTGCTTCTGTAGAACAGCCGGTAGAGGAAGAACCGGAACCGGAAGTATCTGCGGTAACAGGCATGTCTGCTTCTTACGATAAAGACAATCAAGTGGTCGCTTTATCCTGGAAAGCTTTAGCAAATGCAAGTTCATATACGGTTTATCGTAAAGGCAGTACAGATGGTCAATTTACTGCGATATCTAGTGGATTAAGCGACACTTCTGCACAAGATAGCGCAGCAGCACCTGGACAGACTTACGAGTATTATGTAACAGCAACGATGAAAGATGGATCGCAATCTGATGCTTCAGATACGGTTCAGATTACAGTCGATGAAGCTACAGAGACTCCTGTAGAGCCGGAAGAAAATCCTGAGGATGGTGTGGTTCCACCAGAAGGTGAACCGACAACTCCACCAACAGGGGAAGAAGTACCGGGTACCGATACAGGAACTGACCAAGGAACAGGAACAACACTTACAGATCCGAATACAGATCAAGGCACCGTTCCACCTGATACGGGAACAACACCACCAGATAGTGGTACAAATAGTGGACAAAATGGAGCAACAACGCCAACCACTCCTGAACCAACAACACCGGGAACAACAACAGATCCAGCAGCAGGAACAACCGAAGGTACAACAACTGCACCACAGACAACAACACCACCTACTACACCGTAAATAGGCGCTCAAAAAAGCCTCCAGTGATTCATTGGAGGCTTTTTTTTGAGTGCATGGCGCAAATATGCTATTCTGAAGTTACTTTGTTGGGAAAGGGATACTTCCATGAAACGTAAATTTGCGGATCGAGCGAACTGGCGTAGAGTAATTCAACGTAATTATTCAAGACGCTATGTAAACAATAGTTTATTTACAGGGTATGTCACTCTCTACCGTATGAATCGTTTACGTGAACCTTTATATAAAATATATGGAGGACGGCGGTTCTGTATTGCAGCAGCAGGTTATTCGTGGATGCAGTATTATCCAGAACATGCGAACTATGTAGTCACTGCAATGTTTGATGATAAACGTGAAATTATAGAGTGGTATATTGATATTTGTAAAACACAAGGATTAACCGATCAAGGCGTACCATGGTTTGATGATCTTTATCTAGATATCGTCGTTATGAAAGATGGACAAGTCTTTTTGCTCGATGAAGATGAGTTAGATGATGCTCTGCGTAGACAGATCATTACAGACCAAGATTATGAATTAGCACAGCATACCGCGCAAAAGTTACTGGTACAAATTGATGCTCATGCTTTTCCATTATTCACATTATCGATTAAACACCGCCAAAGTTTATTTGGTAAAGATAGTAATTCATGATTCAATATCAAAAAGTGTGAGAAGTATGTTAACATGACAAGTATAAGACTTCACGATACAAGCAAGAAGTAGGTAAGATTACAAGGAGCGGGATATACAAATGAAAAATGAAACCCATGGTGTAGAAATAGAGATTCAACCGAGAGCTGTTCTCGTAAGCTTAGTGACACAGAATGATAAGCGTGCAGGTGTTAATGCAGATGGTTCTATGCAAGAGCTAGTTAGCCTTGCTAAGACAGCAGGAGTCGAAGTGCTAGAACAAGTGATTCAGAATAAAGAGAAACCTGATTTTAGATGGTTTATCGGTAAAGGTAAAGTAGAAGAAATTCGTATTTTGATGGATTCTTTAGGCGGAAATAGTGTTATTTTTGATCAGGAATTATCAGGTGCTCAAGTACGTAATTTAGAAGCCGCACTTGATGCCAAAATTATTGATCGTACGCAACTGATTTTGGATATTTTTGCGCAACGTGCCAAAACACGTGAAGGAATTATTCAAGTGGAACTTGCCCAGCATAGTTACTTATTACCTCGTTTGTCTGGACAGGGTAGTAACTTATCCCGTCTAGGTGGGGGTATCGGGGCAAGAGGTCCAGGTGAGACCAAACTAGAGACAGATCGGCGTCATATTCGTACACGCATTACCGACTTGAAGCATCAACTTGAAGAAGTAACACGTCATCGTACATTGTATCGTGAACGTCGTAAAAAAGCGGGTGCTGTACAAGTTGCATTAGTAGGTTATACCAATACAGGGAAGTCTACACTACTCAAGCAGTTAACCGGTGCAGATATATATGTTCAAGATCAGTTATTTGCTACACTCGATCCAACATCACGCAATCTAGATCTTCCAGGCGGTAAAACAGTAGTGTTAACAGACACCGTCGGTTTTATTCAAAACTTGCCTCATAATCTTATAGCAGCTTTCCGAGCAACGTTAGAAGAGGTGAATGAAGCAGACCTCATCTTACATGTGGTTGATGCTTCTTCTGATATGCGAGATGAGCAGATGAAAGTAGTCGATGATCTGCTACAAGAATTAGGTTCAAGTGATAAGCAGCAAGTTGTTTTATATAATAAAACGGATCTGTGTACACCGGAACAGTTAGAAATGTTACCAGACGATGAAACCCATATGCGGATTAGTGCTTATAAAGAAAGTGATTTGGAGCGTATTTTGAATATCATCCAAGATCAATTAGCTGGTGGTATCAAAACGTATCGTATTCCGGCAGATCGTGGTGATCTTATTTCACAGCTCTACCAATTCAGTAGTGTATTGGAACAAGAGTATGAAGAAAATGAAGCCATCATCAAAGTAGAAATCAATGCTGCTGATTATGAAAAGTACGGTTATCGCTTACAAGAATATGAAATAAAGTGACAAAATTACGACAATTGTATAATAGACTTCCCTTCATCCTACCGTTACGTGTAAAATATGAAGCGCGAAAGTTTATATTTTAAACACTAATATTGTTGATATTGAATATAAAGTGAGCTTTGATATCATTATGAATAATTAGATATGAATTTGTGGAAGCCCGCCAGCGCTTAATACGGCGGGCTATCACTATGGGGAGAGACAACGTATGGCAGTTTTTGATACACAGATTCAAGCGTGGTCAGAACAAGCACAACAAATGATTGGATCGGCGATCCAAGCGGTGGATCATATCGTAGATGCCAACCAATGGAAAGTTATAGAAGCTTTTCAAAAATATCGGGTTAGTGATTATCACTTTGCAGGTTCGACAGGCTATGCGTACAATGATAGAGGTAGGGAAGTTCTAGAAAGTGTGTATGCTGAAGTATTTGGTAGTGAAGCTGCTTTAGTTAGACCTCATTTTGCTTCTGGAACGCATACGATAGCTACAGCAATGTTCGGTATTTTACGTCCGGGCGATGAACTACTTTACATTACAGGTAGACCTTATGATACGTTACATAAAGTCATTGGCAAGCCGGGAGATGGTACAGGGTCTTTAGCTGATTTTGGAATTACTTATCAAGAAGCAGCATTGGATGAATCAGGACAAGTGGATTGGAACACCGTTCAATCACTGGTGCATAATAAAACCAAAATGATTGGGATTCAGCGCTCACGTGGCTACGATTGGCGTGCTTCTTTTACTATAGAAGAGATTGCAGATATGGTTGTTCAGATTCGTAAGATTTGTCCGCAAGCCGTTATTTTTGTAGATAACTGTTATGGTGAATTTACAGAGACTCGTGAACCGACTGATGTTGGAGTCGATCTCATGGCAGGTTCGTTGATCAAAAATCCAGGTGGTGGCTTAGCTGAAACAGGTGGTTATATCTGTGGCAAGCAAAAGTATGTTGATCTGGCAGCTTATCGTCTGACTGCACCCGGTATTGGCGGCGAAGTAGGCGCAATGCTGGGTACGACTCGCAGTATATATCAGGGATTGTATATGGCGCCTACGATTGTAGGACAAGCCGTTAAAGGGAGTATCTATGCCGCAGCGATGTTTGAATTGGCTGGCTTTAATAGCAAACCTGCATGGCAAGAGAAACGTACCGATCTTATTCAAGCCGTTTCTTTTAAAGACAAACATCAATTGATTGCTTTTGTACAAGGGATTCAACGTGCAGCAGCTGTAGATAGTCATGTCGTGCCTGAACCGTGGGATATGCCAGGATATGATCATCCCGTTATTATGGCGGCAGGAACCTTTATTCAAGGGGGTAGCTTAGAATTGTCAGCAGATGCTCCAATTCGTGCTCCTTATATCGGATATATGCAAGGTGGACTGACCTTTTCTCATGTGAAGCTAGGGGTACTTATGGCGTTACAGACAATGCATGAGCGTGGATTATTATAAAATAACTTATATTGATACCGTGTAAAAAAGAGACATGTTATTCAAGAAGTTTGTAAAATATAGTGTCTGCAAAGTGCTATTATCATGGAGATGTTAGTGTTTTATAAAATTATTGTAAGTTAAGTTAACATGTTATTGACGCTTTATATCAGGATATGTACAATAGGTAACAGAATAGTGAATAGATTAGTGGAAGGTTGATGAATATATGGGTGATGAAATTCGGAGAAATATGGCGCTGTTCCCTATAGGGATTGTTATGAAATTGACGGATTTGTCGGCAAGACAGATTCGCTATTATGAACAGCATAATTTGATCGTACCTGCACGTACTTCGGGTAATCAGCGTTTATTTTCTTTTAACGATGTAGAACGGTTACTTGAAATTAAAGCTTTAATTGAAAAAGGCGTGAATATCGCTGGGATCAAGCAAGTGATGAATCCGGTATCGAAAGAATCGGAAGAAGCAACTGTGATCACAGCCGATACAGAAGAACGTCGTAGGGAATTGTCAGATTCCCAACTTCATCGTATGCTTAAGCAGCAGCTTGTCACAGGCAAACGCCCGGGACAAGTATCGCTTATCCAAGGGGAATTATCCCGATTCTTTAACAAAAAATAAATAGCGTAAAGAGGAGAGGGTAGCGTGAGTTACAAAAGTTATACAAGAGAAGACATTTCGCGCATAGCGAAAGAGGAAAATGTACGATTTATCCGTCTGCAATTCACCGATTTGATGGGCACAATCAAAAACGTGGAAATTCCAGTGAGTCAATTGGAAAAAGCATTGGATAACAAAATGATGTTTGATGGTTCTTCAATCGAAGGTTATGTACGTATTGAAGAATCAGATATGTATCTGTATCCTGATCTAGACACTTGGGTTATTTTCCCTTGGGTGACTGAAAATCGTGTAGCTCGTCTGATTTGTGATGTATACATGCCAGATGGTACACCATTCGCAGGAGATCCGCGTGGTATTTTGAAACGCAATCTAAAAGAAGCAGATGCACTTGGTTTTACAGCAATGAACGTTGGACCAGAACCTGAATTTTTCTTGTTCCGTACCGATGCGAATGGTAATCCTACAGACGAATTGAATGACCAAGGTGGATATTTTGACTTGGCTCCAATGGATCTAGGAGAAAACTGCCGTCGTGAGATCGTTATTACTCTTGAAGAAATGGGATTTGAAGTTGAAGCATCTCATCATGAAGTGGCTCCAGGACAACATGAGATTGATTTCAAATATACCAATGCTCTTCAAGCAGCAGATCAAATTCAAACGTTCAAATTAGTTGTTAAAACGATCGCTCGTCAACATGGACTACATGCTACATTTATGCCTAAGCCTTTGTTTGGTATGAATGGATCAGGTATGCACTGTCACCAATCCTTGTTCCAAGGTGATGTTAATGCCTTTTATGAAGAAAGTGATGAGTTGGGCTTAAGCCAAACTGCACGTTATTACATGGCAGGTATTCTGAAGCATGCTCGTTCTATGGCAGCGATCACGAATCCTACAGTTAACTCTTACAAACGTCTTGTGCCTGGTTATGAAGCACCTTGCTATGTAGCTTGGTCAGCAAGTAACCGTAGCCCGATGATCCGTATCCCGGCTTCACGCGGTCTAAGCACACGTATCGAAGTACGTAATCCAGATCCAACAGCTAACCCTTACCTAGTATTAGCGGTAATGTTGAAAGCAGGTCTTGATGGTATCGAGCGTAAGTTGAACTTGCCGAAGCCAGTAGATCGTAATATCTATGTAATGTCTGAAGACGAGCGTATTGACGAAGGTATTCCTAGTCTTCCAGGCGACTTGAAAGAAGCATTACACGAATTATTACGTGACGAGATCGTTGTCTCTGCACTAGGCGAACATGCTCTTGCTCATTTCTATGAATTAAAAGAAATTGAATGGGATATGTATCGGACTCAAGTGCACCAATGGGAACGTGACCAATACTTGACGATGTATTAAGATAAGTAAGCCCTTGGCGCTCTAAGCGTTAAGGGCTTTTTTTATTTTGTGGAAGAATAAAATTATGTTAACCATTTTCGAGCAATGCCCACAAAACACCCACAAAATGATAGGTCTCACCTCACTCAACAAGTCGGTAATTGACACTCTTCCTACGTTTTTTTGAGTTTACTCATTTGTGGAAAACCAATAACCTTAGAGTATAAGTTATAACTTGTATCAAAACGATACCACGGTGGCCACCGTATTTTGAAAGCGCTCTATTTGATGACTAGATTTCAAAATACAACTAGAAAAGGTGATGACATTTGAAAAAGTTAGCTGTTTTATTGAGTGGAGCATTATTACTTACTGTTTTTCCTGTTACCCCTGCGCCAGCTACTGCTGCCGTACCTGCATCATTTACTGTAGATTTGGCTAATCAATATAGACCGGTGACCCATGTGGCTTCGGGTTCATTGTATGGATTAGCAGAAGAAGGTAGACCGGCTGATCATCTTATTGCTCCCACAAAGCCTAAAATGTTTACACAAATGGCTCCAAATGGAGGACAATTGCCGAATGGAGAAACAACACCTATCGGTGATGCCTTAAAAGTCGCTCCGATCGCTGAACGGAATGGAGCACAAGTGACGATACGAATGCCAGATATTTATCCGAATTTCCCTTATAAATGGGTAGGTTGGGACGATTGGTATAAGAAAGTAGATAGTATCGTAGATGCTAGATTGAAGTCAGGTGCGAAGAACATATACGGCTATGAATTATGGAATGAACCAGATGGAACATGGAATACAGCAGCCGCAGGATCATTTAATGAAGGTTGGAAAAAAACATATCTACGCGTCAAAGCTAAAGACAAAAACACCAAAATTATAGGGCCAAGTATTACTAATTATAATGAAAGTTGGCTGAGAGACTTTTTAACTTATGCACGAGATAACAATGTATTACCAGATATTATATCTTGGCATGAATTGGGAGCACCTGAAGGCGAATATCTAGATGGACCTGCACCACAGTACATTTCGAATCATATGAAAGCTTATCGTGCTTTGGAAACAGAGCTAGGGATTAAGCATGTGCCTATTAGCATTAATGAATATGGTGTAGTTTCAGAACAAGCAGTTCCAGGCAATATGTTGCGGTATATCGCTGAATTTGAACGTTCTGATGTAGATACAGCTAATATTGCATTTTGGTTCCGTCCAGGTCGTCTCAGTAACCTAATTACAGATACAGGTGCTGCCAATGGAGCATGGTGGATGTATAAATGGTATGGTGATATGTCTGGTCAGATGGCGATGACTACACCTGCTAATCCAACAGCTTTAGATTTGGATGGTATTGCCAGTGTAGATCATACGAAGCAAGAAGCAGATGTAGTATTGGGTGGGGGAAATGGCAATCGTAATGTAGTTGTTAAAGGATTCCAAGCGCTCCCTTACTTCTCAGGTACAGCTCATGTCAAAGTAGAAAGTACACCGTGGTATGGAGTAGATACCGCAGTAAGTCAACCAACAAATGAATTTGAAGGTAACTTTACGATCAAAAATGGTCAGATCTCGGTACCCGTAAGCAATTTGAAAGAATCTTCTGCTTATCGATTGGTGATTACTCCAGGAAATCAATCTTCTATTAGCCGATATGAAGCTGAAAATGCAGATGTTCATGGAGCCAATGTATTTAATAATGTTAATGCTTCAGATAGCAAATATGTAGGTCAAATAGACAACCCGGATAGCTATGTTCAATTTAAAGTAAATGTTCCAGCAGCAGGTAATTATCGCCTGAATATTGGGTATGCCAACGGAACTCAAGCTGTATCCACGCAGCAATTAACTGTAAATAATCAAGCGAACACAACTGTTCAATATCCAACAACAGGTGGTTGGTTATCTGAAGGAAATAGTAATACAGCTCAGACTCAAGTTTCTTTGCAAGCAGGAAGTAATGTATTGAAACTCAATAAAGGCACAGTAGGTTCTGCGGAGCTAGATTATATTCAATTACAGCCTGTAGGCGATTTTAAAGTAAGAGTAGAAGCAGAAGATGCCAAAATCAATGATGCTAGAGTGGCAAGAAGTTCCTTTGCTTCTAATCGCCAGTTTGTAGGAAATATAGATAATCCAAATAGTTCGGTGACTTTCTCTGTATATGCTCCAAAAGGTGGAACGTATAAGATGGAAGTAGGTTATGGTAATGGAACAACAGGCGATTCTACGCAAAATATATCTGTTAATAATCAAGCATCCACTACCATTACGTATCCAAAAACAGGAGGATGGATCGCTAATATTCCGAATATAGGAACACGCAAAATTATCACTGTTCCTGTAACGTTGAAACAAGGCGAAAATACAATTGCATTCAATAAAGGTACAGGATATGCAGAACTAGATTATATTGAAGTTAAATAGTCTAATCTTACATTCATAAAAAACGTGCTTCCCATATTCGAATGTAGAATAAGGGTGAGCACGTTTTTGTCTGTAAGTTATATTTATTCTGTTAAAAGATGCTTTGGAATAGGAATATCAGGGTCTACGGTTACAGTATTCATGTAGGTATTAGTATAAGTGTCACGGAACTGAGTAGGCGTCATCCCAACATAATTTTTAAACAACTTCATCAAGTACTTTTCATCCCGAAAATGCAATTGATACGCAATCTCTTTGATCGACGCATTGCTGGTGCATAATAACTCTTTGACCAGACTTAACTTGAGTGTATTAATATAACGGATCGTACTCATTCCTAGATTTTTCTTAAATAAACGAGTTAAATGATCGGCGTTAAAACAAAATGTATCTGCTACTTTCTGTACAGTAAGATCATGATAAATATTGACTCGAATCCATTCTAAAATCTGCATAAATTTCTGATTGTATTCTTTGTGTAGAAGCTCATTATGAATAAGAGGTTGCAAGTACTTGTCAGTCAGTTCAATCATCAGTTCAGTTACTAGATAATCTACTGCGTACGTGCTGTAGTAAGAAGTGTTAGACGTATCCAAAATCTGCTTCATCAAGATAATAGGTTTATCGAGATACGGTAGTGAGAAGAAATCAGGTAAGCATACATAACGATTAATCTCATTTTTCTGTTCTGTCAGTAGGGTACTAAATAGATGACTGATAAACTCATCGCCTGATTCTGTTTGAGTTAGAT
Organism: Paenibacillus sp. CFBP13512; assembly: GCF_005233705.1. Lineage (NCBI taxonomy): Bacteria > Bacillati > Bacillota > Bacilli > Caryophanales > Paenibacillaceae > Paenibacillus > Paenibacillus sp. CFBP13512. Next base: position 61,167 of record NZ_QGAD01000003.1, read on the forward strand.
CACGAGGGAAGAAATGTAGCCAGAAGAAGCTAGCCCCTGCTTTGGAAGCGGTATAACCAAAGTATTCCACGTCAGGCTTAATAAGTAATACATCGCCGTGCTTGATTTCATACTGTGTGTCTCCTACTTGAAGGTAGATCACTTCTTTTAAGCCAATAATCACTTCATAATCTTTTTCTAGCTTCATTCGTTTATGTTTCCAACCTTCATCGCTTACAAACTGCCCACATTTAAAATAAGCAAGCGGCCGTTCAATATTTATTTTGGAGATCGGTTTTACTAACATATGTAAACACTCCTTATTCAAAAGTCAGTTTTGGATATTAAAAGTCGGATTTGTATACTTATTTCATGTGTTTACTAAATACTTTGTACTTTTAGGGTAGTATAGCACAACTATGTATACAAATACCTAATTTTTAAAATATAATATAAAGTCGGAAATAGATACCTTTCCTACGAAATCATAAGTTTATCTTACATACGTAAGCGCTTACTATTAGAGAAGGAAATCGTTGTTATTTGATTTGACTCAGGAGGCTATATTATGGAATCTACTTCCCAATCTTCGCCAGAGCATCAGTCTACTCTTCTAGATGATAAAGTTCCTTTTCATCGTAGAATCAGTTATGCGCTCACAGATACAGGCGGTAATTTGTTGTACAGCATTATAGGTGCCTACTTACTTTATTTCTATACCGATGTGTTTGGTTTATCTGTAGGCATAGCAGGAACATTATTATTAGTTACTCGGTTAGTCGATGCGGTAGATGCTCCGCTTTGGGGCATTATCGTAGACCGAACAAAATCCAAATATGGACAAAGTCGACCTTACTTTTTGTGGTTATGTTTCCCATTTGCTGTGTTTACCATATTGACGTTTACAACGCCTAATCTGGATGGAACATCGAAAGTGATCTATGCGGCAGTCACTTATATTTTAGCAGGGATAGCCTATACCGGAATTTCAACGCCGATCACTTCTATTTTGCCTAACTTAAGTAGAAATCCAGATGAACGAGTTGTTTTGAATTCGTTTCGAATGGTGGGCGGAAATGTAGGTAACTTTGCAGCCGTAACATTTACTTTACCGTTAGTGGCTTTTTTCGGAGCAGGTAATGATCAGAAAGGGTTTTTTTGGACGCTGTGTGTATTTGGAATCGTTTCTATTATTATGTTTTTGATCGCTTTTGCGGATCTCAAAGAAATAAATACGGAAAAAATCAAAACGATTCCTTTCAAATCAAGCTTTAAAGCAATGAAAGGCAACTGGCCATGGATTATTTTAGTGATTGCTAATCTATTGTTTTGGATTGCATTAACGATTCGTACATCTACACTGGTTTATTATTTTGAATACAATATTGGTCATAAAGATTTGGTTCCTTTGATCAACGGAATTTCGATTATTCAAGTGATTGGTATGATTATGATTCCGTTTATTGTAAAGGTTTCGAATAAATATTCAACGATGATTTTTGGATTTATATTAGCAGTCTGCGGACAAGTGGTTCTCTTTTTTGCAGGGGATCATATTAGCATATTGATTGTAGGCTGGATTGTAGCTTGTATAGGTTCAGGAATTGCTTGTTCTATGCCGTTTGCTATGTTGTCAGACACAGTAGATTATGGCGAGTGGAAATCAGGTCTACGTGGAAGTGGCATATTGACAGCGATAGGTAGTGCTTTTTGTATCAAAGCTGGCTCAGGGCTAGGTGGATTTATTCCTACACAATTTATGTCCTCGTTTGGGTATGTACCGAATGTTGCTCAAAGTACACAATCATTATCCGGTATTCAGTTCGTCTTTATCTGGTTACCCGCTATCGTATTTGCTTTAGGTATTATTCCGATGTTATTTTACCGACGCTTTGAAAAAAATGAAGGTTATATCCGCAGACAATTATTAATTAAAGAACATCATACTAATACTTAAATACAAAATGATGGATAGGTCGATCACTATCAATAATGTACAACATGAGAGGAGACATACGATGTCTTTACAATTAAAATCACTTACGATTACTGATCCATTCTGGGCTCATTATCGAGAACTTGTACGTACAGAAATGATTCCTTATCAATGGAATGTATTGAACGATAATGCGAATATTACGATTGAAAAAGAAAGAAACGATAATAGTATTCCTTCTGAAAAAAGTCATGCAATAGAGAATTTCAAAATTGCTGCTGGATTGAAGCAGGGTAATCATTATGGTTGGGTTTTCCAAGATAGTGATGTGTACAAATGGCTTGAAGCGGTTGCTTACTCTTTATCGATTCATGCGGATACAGAGTTACAAGAATTAGCAGATGGCGTGATAGATCTGATTGCTTTAGCACAAGAGGAAGATGGATACCTCAATACGTATTTCTCAATCGAAGAACCAGAGCGTAGATTTAAAAAATTAGCAGAAAGTCATGAATTGTATTGTGCAGGTCATTTTATTGAAGCAGCTGTTGCTTATTATGAATCGACTCACAATGAAAAAGCATTAACGATCGCTTGTCGATTAGCAGACTGTATAGATGTTCATTTTGGCAAAGAAGAACACCAGATTCAAGGCTATGATGGTCATGAAGAAATAGAGCTAGCATTAACCAAACTGTATTCATTGACTGGAGAGCAACGTTATCTGGAGCTTAGCCGTTATTTTCTGTATGAGCGTGGAACGGATACAACATTTTTTGCCAGACAACAAGCAGCAGATAATGGTCACAAAGCTGTAATTGAAGGTATGAATCATCGTCCTTTGGAGTACTATCAAGCACATCAACCTATTTTAGAACAGCAGACCGCAGAAGGTCATGCCGTAAGATTAGTCTATATGTGTACTGCTATGGCAGATGTTGCTTTATTAGCAGGGGATAACGCGATGTTAGAAGCTTGTCGTCGTCTTTGGAAAAATATAATCAACAAACGCATGTATATTACAGGAGGAATAGGATCAACAGTAGATGGAGAAGCATTTACACTCGATTATGATTTACCTAATGATACGATGTATTGTGAGACTTGTGCTTCGATCGGATTAATCTTTTTTGCCTTTAATATGCTCAAAAATGAAGCGAGATCTGAATATGCAGATGTGCTAGAACGTGCCTTATACAATACTGCTATTGGTGGTATGGCGCTGGATGGTAAGCATTTCTTTTATGTCAATCCGCTAGAAGTGCATCCAGAAAGTAGCCGTCATGATCCGGGGAAAAGTCATGTGAAATTTACAAGACCAGAATGGTTCGGTTGTGCTTGTTGTCCGCCGAATCTAGCTCGCTTATTAACATCACTTCACAAATATATTTATACTGTTCAAGCAGACACAAATACGATATACACTCATTTATTTATGACCCATACAACAGAGTTAGAGATCAATGATCATCCTGTGCAATTGGAGCAAATTACTAATTTGCCATGGGAAGGTGATGTTTCTATAGTCACACAGATGAAGCAATCCACTTCGTTTACATTAGCCATTAGATTGCCATACTGGGCTGAACATTATTCTTTATTGTTAAATGGTAATCCTATAGATGCAGACCCCATCAACGGATATATACACATTGATCGAATCTGGCATAGTAATGACAAGCTAGAATTGAAGTTACCGATGGAGATTAAAGAATATACCGCTCATCCATTAGTACGGGCGGATATAGGCAAAGTTGCTATAGGTCGAGGGCCATTTATATATTGTGCAGAAGAGGTTGATAATGGAGAGCATTTGCATTTGGTTCAGTTAACGCAAGATCAGACATATGAGTATGAATTTGATGAACAATTATTAGGTGGAGTAGGCACGATTAAAGTAGAAGCTCGAAAAAGAAATATAGAACCAGAGTGGGAAGATGTATTATATGCTTCTAAAGCTCCTCAAACGTATACGTCTACAGCGTTACGTCTAATTCCTTATTACTGCTGGGCGAACCGACAAATAGGCGAAATGCGTGTATGGCTTAATAAAGCTTAATAAACATTCAGAAAGGAGAATACACAATGAAATCCAAAATGAAAATTGATCCCCAAAAATTTGCATACACTGTGATTTCAAGTTATTCATCAGATAAAGAGAATGCAGAAGCGATTGCCAAAGATCATCTGAGCGTATTTTTGAATGCTTATTTTGTAGCAGAAAAATTCAATATATTAGAATCTCAATTAGCAGAAAAAGCAGAAAGTAAAGATTTCAAAGCATTATTAGCTAAATTAATGGATACTAAGCTTTTTGGATAAGGTAGAACAAGATATTAGTTGAAAAAATATAATAGTAAGAGGAAATAAAAGGTATTCATTCTCTCAGATTAGGTTATGATGAAAGGGTAATTTAACTTATGAGAGAGGTGAGGTTATGGGTTGGATTGAGTCTGCGGCAATACGTGCGCGAGAAGAGAAAGTAGAGAAGGAAAAAGCTCATACCTATTCTTTAGAAATCCACGAACATTTTTTAGAACACTGCGAAGATTTATGGATGAAGTTTTCTACGATTTTAGAAGAGATCCAAGAAAATTTCAAAGAAGATTGTAGTGTTCAAAAAAAAGATGGAACTCAATTAGTCATTACAATCGCTCTCGTTGTTATTACGATCAATGCTGTTAAAAAAAATCTGACTGAGCACTATCATGGAGAAGCTTATATAGAATATAGTTGCTCACACAATCCAGGAAAACCTCAACTTGCTGTAGAATCATTATATTTAAATCCAATCGATCATCCTGTGTGGATGTATAAAATGGAGCAGAATGGAAAAGAAGTAGATGTTCCTTTTAGTGAGATCGAAGCTGAAGATGTTATTAAAACAGCTCTATGGAAATATATACAATAAATATGTAATAGTAATAAACTACAAAAAAGACCACTATCGATTAAGATAGTGGTCTTTTCTTATGATACATATGATTTAGTGCAGATTACGGAACAAACCTACAACTTTACCCAAAATCGTAACATGCGTCAGACGTAGTGGCTGATACATAGGATTTTCAGGTTGTAGACGAATATGGTCTTTTTCTTTATAAAAAGTTTTGACCGTTGCTTCATCGTCTTCTGTCATAGCGACAACAATATCGCCATTATCAGCGGTTTGTTGTTGACGTACGATCACGTAATCACCATTATAAATTCCTGCTTCAATCATACTGTCTCCAACTACAGAAAGCATAAATACTTGTCCTTCACCTGTAAAATTCTGTGGTAGAGGGAAGTAATCTTCAATATGTTCTGTAGCTGTAATCGGAACACCGGCGGTTACTTTTCCAATAATAGGAACACGAGATACCGTTTGAGCGAAAAGAATATTACTTTCAGACTCTTCTTGACCCAACAACTCGATGGCACGAGGTTTGGTCGGGTCGCGTCGAATCAGTCCTTTTTTCTCCAAACGATCCAGATGACCATGTACAGTAGAACTAGAAGCAAGACCTACAGCTTCACCAATTTCACGTACAGATGGCGGGTAACCTTTAAGTTTGACTTCATTTCGGATAAATTCCAAAATGGCCTGTTGGCGACTTGAAACTTTTGACATACCTTATCAACCCCAATGCTAGTAACGTTTGGCAAAATTATAACATAGAACTACCGTTCGTACAAACATAAGTTCTAAAATTTGTATATTTATTTGTTATTTGCTTATTTTCGTAGTCTATTCATCATCTAAATAGCATTATCTATAGTCCAAAAGTTGCGATAAAAAACACGAACGAAAGTTCGTAAAAAACTATTGAGTAAAACATATGTTCGTGTTATAGTGAATTTGAGAAAACAAGAACAAATGTTTGGAGCGTGATGAAAATGTTAAAATATACTACATATCGTAGCATCCACAATCAGTCTGAAGAGGATGAACAACAGATTGATACATCAGGATCAGATATACATCATACATCAACAGGTTATTCGGAAAAGCAAGCACAACAAGAAGCTATTCATGCTACACGGGCGGACAAAGATGTAGTTGTGGATGAGTGGACTTACGTACCTACCGTACAGAAGATCCGCAAGCCGATTCAACCAAAAGGCAAAAAGACGTTACGTCAAAAAACACTTCATCTTATCCAAAGCACAGCGCAAAAAGTAAAATGGAAATCAGGCGGACGTTTGATGGTATGTTTTGTTTTTGCAGGCGTATTGTTATACGGTGGAGTCATTCATAATTTCGTAGTTGCAGACAAGGTAGAAGGCCCTACACAAAAAGTAGTGGTACATGCAGGAGACAGTCTATGGAGTATTGCGAAAGAATACAAATCTGTACAGACAGATACGCGAGATTATATTGCTCAGATTCGTAGTGAGAATCAATTGGATTCAAGCGAAATCCAAGCAGGAGATGTGTTGGTTATTCCTTACGATTAATACACTATACTGAACTTAAATATACATGACTTATGGATACATGTATCGCAGGTAGTTTGTGTATGGGATAATGTCATCCGGTTAGGAATATTGTGATCGAACGATCAATATCGTCAAAGTTTGTTGAGATCTATAGATCTTGACAAGCTTTTTTTTACATGTCAAAGTTAGTGGGGCAAAAAGCACACCGATCACATGGAGGTTAATTATGGATATCGATACACTGATTACACGCATCAATGAATTAGCTCGTAAAAAGAAAAGTTCAGGTCTTACAGCAGAAGAAACGATAGAACGTGATGAATTACGTGCTGTTTATTTGAATAATATTCGCAGTAATTTCCGTCAACAATTAGATACAATTGAATTTGTAGAAGATACTGAATCATCGGATAACACCAAAAATAGTCAGAAATAAGAACATATAATAGCTTCAATCCACAAAAGAAAAATGAACGATAATAAGGGTGCTCTGGCCGATCTAGAACAGAGCATCCTATTTTGCTATAGAAATTTGGGGCTTGTTCTGGCATGATAAGATAGAAGGAAGTCTTCTGCTTTTATTGTAAGGCTTACATTATCTATTAGGGGGAAACAAAGTATGTCCCGTTCCTGGGAAAGGCAAGTTCGACGTAACTCAAAGCAAGTCAATGCTACACGTAGAAAACAAGGTCAGACTTCTATCGGTGGCAAAACCAGTATTTCCGAATATACGGCATATAAAGGAAGAAATATTGTTTTTCCAGCTGCTCTAGTGATATTGGGAATTATTTATGCTGTTATGGGTATTATGTATCCAACAGCTGATGGATTTAGTGCGATCTTTATCATTACTGTCGCATTGTATATCTTACTGGGTGTTATGCTTTATTTCCGCAAACCGTACTTGAAAATTGGTAGAGATTCACTGATTACAACCAAATTTAATCGTGATCGTCTGATTTCTTCATCTCAAGTGAAAAGTATCCGTCTTCAAAAAGGATATGTTGTTATTGAACATAGCTCCAAAGGTGGAAGCTGGGTATTCTCTCGTACTCTAAACCGTTATGATACAGATGCAATGAGCGAGCATTTGCGTACATTTGCAGCACAACACAAAATTACGATTCAAGAAAAAGCGTAAGCTTTTTGGAGAATGATTGGCATATAGCATCTATATCTGAGCAAGCATTCTAGTTCTAGTATAGTCAAAGTAATCATTATCGTTGAGGAGGTACAGGCAGTGAGTATTGAAGCCGTGTTGTTTGATCTAGATGATACGTTATTATGGGATGAACGCAGTATAGAAGAAGCTTTTGCAGAGACTTGCCGTGTGGCTCAGGAAGCGACAGGGGTAGATCCTATCGCTTTGGAAGAAGCTGTACGTAGAGAAGCAAGAGCACTTTATGAATCCTATGAGACTTTTCCATTTACACAATGGATAGGAATTAATCCGTTTGAAGGCTTGTGGGCTCAATTTTCCGCAGGTGAACAACCAGAATTCCGTCAATTGCAAGCAATTGCACCGACTTATCGCAAAGAATCATGGCGTAACGGTCTAAGTGCAATGGGGATCGAAGATGAAGCTTTGGCACTACAACTGTCTGATCGATTCGTTCAAGAACGACGTAACCGTCCTCATATCTATGAAGAAACATTTCAGATTTTGGATGAATTACAAGGTAAAGTGAAGCTATTGTTACTGACCAACGGTTGCCCTGCTTTGCAACAAGAAAAGTTAGACGGTGTGCCCAAATTAGCTCCTTATTTTGATCAGGTGGTTGTATCGGGTGCATTTGGCAAAGGGAAACCGAATGCTGAGATCTTTGAGCATGCGCTTGGTTTGTTGGAAGTACAACCTGAGCATGCACTGATGATCGGGGATAAGCTTACTACAGATATCAAAGGCGCACTTGCAGCAGGTATTAAGTCTGTCTGGGTGAATCGTAATGGTAAAGTCAATGATAGTGAGATCAAGCCTGATTATGAAATTAAAAGCTTAACTGAGATCCATCAGATTACAGCTCAGTTGGTGTAATAGACTGATCGGTTACGTACCAATAGTATCAAACACATCACAAAAATCCCTTACCCGATCAAAGCGGTAAGGGATTTTGTATGTGTATACTTATGCTTTTTGGAAAGAGCTATCTTCAAACGGAACAGCAATCCAACCGTCTGTTTCGACAAACAAACGAACAGCTACAATTTTACGATTGTCAACAAGTGTAAAGAAGTGAGGTGTATTCTCAGGTACAGAAATAACATCGCCTGGTTCTAACTCAACATCGAAATATCCATGCTCAGGGCTTTTGATAATAAAAATACCGTTCCCCGATACGATCGCACGAATTTCATCTTCTGTATGTGTATGAATCTCTTCGAATTTAGCTAACTTTGCTTCAAGATCAGGTGTAGACTCAGATAATGTAATCACGTCCCAAGTACGGTAACCACGACGTGCTGAAAGGTCTTTGATTTCTTCAGCATACGTATCCAAAACCGCTTGTTTTTGCTCATCTGTTAAAGTGAAGTTATCTTGCAATTCAGGAGCTAATTTGGAAGCATCCCATTTTTCATATACCACTTCATGTTTGTTCAAAAACTCCAGAACCTTGTCATCTCCAGCAATTCGTTCGTTGGTATTTCTAATTCTGATTTCAGCCATCGGATTACCCTTCTTTCAATGTTTTTATGTTGTATTATAAAAGAAAAAGCATTTTTTGTCGATACTTTCATAGAAACTTCATCCTGTGTGTAGATAAAGTTGTTCCCTCTCATTATAAGCATACTATATCGATACATGACAAATAAGATTCTTTTCTAGTTAAAAGGTTTCTGTTAAACTAAAGCCTAACGTTTTGCGGGGAGGATCGAATAGATGAAGAAGCCTGACCTACAAGAAAGACTTGAACAGCGTATTCTGATTTTGGATGGCGCTATGGGTACTATGATTCAACAAAGAGATCTAACAGCTGATGATTTTGGGAGCGATGATCTGGACGGTTGTAATGAAATATTGGTTTTAACACGTCCCGATGTTATTCAAGAAATCCATGAACAATATTTAGCTGCAGGTGCAGATTTGATCGAAACGAATACATTTGGTGCAACATCAGTCGTTTTAGCTGAATATGATATTCAGGATCAAGCACGAGAATTGAATCTAGCAGCAGTAAAGCTTGCCAAAGCTGCTGTTGATAAATACAGCACTGCTGAACGCCCACGCTATGTTGTAGGCGCTATGGGGCCCACTACCAAAACATTATCGGTTACTGGCGGAGTGACTTTTGATGAGCTGGTGGATAGTTATCAGGAACAGGCTGTTGCTTTGATAGAAGGCGGTTCAGATGTACTTCTATTAGAAACCTCGCAAGATACATTGAACGTGAAAGCAGGGAGTATCGGTATCCGTAATGCGTTTGAACAGACCGGTATTCATCTCCCTCTAATGATATCCGGTACAATTGAGCCCATGGGTACGACACTTGCCGGACAGAATATAGAATCTTTTTATATTTCTTTAGAACATTTGAATCCGATTTCAGTAGGGCTAAATTGTGCGACAGGGCCTGAATTTATGCGTGATCATATTCGTTCTTTATCTGAAATTGCAGGAGCCGCAGTAAGTTGTTATCCTAATGCGGGTTTGCCGGATGAAAATGGGAATTATCATGAATCTCCAGAATCACTAGGACGCAAAATGGCAGCTTTTGCTGAACAAGGTTGGCTCAATATCGCAGGTGGCTGTTGCGGAACAACACCAGAACATATTCGAGTGATGGATGAATTATTATCCCAGTATCCACCTCGTCCTATGATCGGTACACATCCTCCTGCTTTATCTGGAATCGAACCTGTTTATATTGAACAAGATAATCGTCCTTATATGGTTGGTGAGCGTACCAATGTGCTGGGGTCACGTAAGTTCAAACGACTGATTGTAGAAGGCAAATACGAAGAAGCTTCTGAGATTGCTCGTGCTCAAGTTAAAAATGGTGCACAAGTGATAGATATTTGTGTACAGGATCCCGATCGAGATGAAACCTATGATATGGAGAAATTTTTAGATTTGGTTGTCAAAAAAGTAAAAGCTCCATTAATGATCGATACAACCGATGTTGCGGTGATTGATATTGCTCTTCGTTATTCGCAAGGTAAAGCGATTATCAATTCGATCAATTTAGAAGATGGTGAAGAAAAGTTCGAAGATGTCACACCACTGATTCATAAATACGGTGCTGCTGTAGTGGTAGGTACAATTGACGAACGAGGACAGGCAATAACCGCGCAAGACAAATTAGAAGTGGCTAAGCGTTCACAACAATTGCTTGTTGATAAATATGGGCTCAAAACAGAAGATTTAATTTTCGATCCGCTTGTTTTTCCAGTGGGTACAGGAGACGAACAATATATCGGCTCTGCTAAAGAAACGATTGATGGGATTCGCTTAATTAAGCAACAGGTTCCAGGCTGTCATACGATTCTAGGTATCAGTAATATATCGTTCGGATTACCTGAAGCAGGACGGGAAGTATTGAATTCTGTATTTTTATATGAATGTACCAAAGCAGGATTAGATTATGCGATTGTGAATACGGAGAAATTAGAGCGGTATGCTTCTATTCCTGATCATGAGCGTCATCTTGCAGAAGAATTACTTTACAATACCAATGATGCAACACTGGCTGAATTTGTTGCTGCTTTTCGGAATAAGAAGGTAGAAAAGAAAGTTCTCGATTCTAATCTTACTGTTGAAGAACGATTGGCTTCTTATGTAGTTGAAGGAACCAAAGAAGGCTTACTTCCAGATTTGGAAAAGGCACTTCAAAAGTATTCCTCGTTAGAAGTTATCAATGGCCCGCTTATGGCTGGGATGGAAGAAGTCGGACGATTGTTCAATAACAATGAACTGATTGTAGCTGAAGTGTTGCAAAGTGCTGAAGTGATGAAAGCGTCTGTTGCTTATCTTGAACAGTTTATGGAGAAAAATGAATCGTCTGTAAAAGGTAAGATTTTGCTGGCAACTGTTAAAGGCGATGTACATGATATCGGTAAAAATTTAGTAGAGATCATTTTATCCAATAATGGTTATAAAATTATTAATCTAGGCATTAAAGTACCACCTGAACGTATTATCGAAGCATACCGTAATGAAAAAGCAGATGCTATCGGGTTATCAGGGCTATTGGTCAAATCAGCTCAACAAATGATCACGACAGCTCAAGATCTGCGTAGTGCAGGTATTGCGATTCCGATTCTAGTCGGTGGAGCTGCTTTAACTCGTAAATTTACCAAAAACCGTATACGACCTGAATACGATGGATTGGTATTATACGCCAAAGATGCAATGGATGGTCTTGATATAGCCAACCGTCTGATGAATCCTGAAAAACGGGCAGTGATCGAAGCTGAAGTTGCCGCTGAAAATGAGATTGATACAGCAGTAGCGGTAGAAGTTGCGCCATTACCTGTACTGACTCGTGCGGTAAAATCAGATATTGATCCTAATGTACAGATCTATATTCCGCCTGATCTAGATCGTCATGTATTGCGTAATTATCCGCTTGGTCACATTTTGCCGTATGTGAATATGCAGATGCTTCTAGGACATCATTTAGGGCTTAAAGGTTCTGTAGAGCAATTGTTAGCGAAGGAAGATCCGAAAGCAGTACAGCTCAAATCGGTAGTAGACGAAATATTGCAAAAAGCATTGACCGAGCATATTATTCAGGCTCACGGTATGTATCGCTTTTTTCCTGCTCAATCCAGTGGAAATGATGTCATCGTCTATGATCCAGAAGATCACAGCCGAATCTTGCATACATTTACTTTCCCTCGCCAACAAGTAGAACCTTATCTCTGTCTCGCTGACTTTTTGAAGTCTGTAGAAAGTGGTATGATGGATTATGTAGGATTTATGGTAGTCACTGCCGGTCAGGGGATTAGTGCACTTGCTTCAGAGTGGAAAGACAAAGGCGATTATCTACGTTCCCATGTTCTTCAGGCTGTAGCTCTAGAGACCGCAGAAGGACTTGCAGAACGTGTTCATCATATGATGCGTGATAGTTGGGGATTCTCTGATCCAGCCACCATGACGATGAAGCAACGCTTAGGCGCACGTTATCAAGGGATTCGGGTATCGTTTGGTTATCCGGCGTGCCCTGATTTGGAAGATCAAGGTCCTTTATTTGCTTTATTAAAACCTGAAGATATCGGTGTTGAATTAACCGAAGGATTTATGATGGAGCCAGAAGCTTCAGTATCAGCGATGGTATTCAGCCATCCACAGGCTCGTTATTTTAATGTCGATAAGGCGTAACTATAGATTGAGTTGTATCATCTGTTATTATTGCAGAATCCTCCGACCCATCGGGGGATTTTTGTTACGGAACTTGGCGAACACAGAAGGAAGGTAGAGAGAGATGGAATTGTATTTTTTGGGAACCAATGCAGGGGTCCCTACACTTCAACGTAATGTGACCTCTATTGGATTGCGAATGTATGAAGAACGTCGTGCCTTATGGTTATTTGATTGTGGAGAAGGTACTCAGCATCAAGTATTACGTTCTTTACTCAAATTAAGTAAATTAGAAAAGATTTTTATTACTCATTTACATGGTGATCATTTATTCGGTCTTCCAGGATTATTATCCAGTCGTGCTTATCAAGGAGGAGTGACTCCGCTGACAGTGTATGGTCCTGTAGGATTAGAGCGATATATTCGCACCACACTCGAACTCAGTCAATCACGTATTGAATATGAGTTGAATATTGTGGAACACGAAGGCGGCGTAGTCTTTGAAGACGAAATGTTTCGCGTAGAGTCTGCATTATTAGAGCATCGTATTGATAGTTACGGGTATCGTATTATTGAAAAAGATCGCCCGGGACAATTGAATTTTGAAATATTAAAACATCATGGAATTAAGCCAGGACCTCTCTACGGGCAGTTGAAAAACGGAGGAAGTATCCAGTTAGCAGATGGACAAACATTACACTCTCATCAAGTCGTAGGTAAACCGAAAAAAGGAAAAATAATTACGATTCTAGGAGATACAAGACCTTGTCCTAATGTAAGTCTGCTGGCGCAAGATGCAGATGTATTGGTGCATGAAGCTACTTTCTTGCAAGATATGGAAGAAACTGCTCATAATTATTATCACAGCACTACATTACAAGCAGCACATGCAGCTAAAGAAGCGAATGCACACGAATTGATTTTGACTCATTTCAGCTCCCGTTATAAAGATCGTGAGCAGCTTGAGCCTTTGCTTCAAGAAGCCAAAAGCGTGTTTGAAAATACTTTGTTAGCAGAAGAACATGTACTATTTCCGATCACTTCTAAGTCGGTTTGAAGTATTTTTGTTGCGGCAATATAAGGATACCGTTTGCCTTATGCCGCAACTTTTTTTACAATGAAGATTGTGAGTGATAGAAAGGGTGTCTATATGACAACAAATCGTAAAGGATTGCTAATTGATCTGGATGGTACATTGTATCATGGTGATACCGTGATCGAAGGAGCAAGTGCTTGGATAGAAGATTTAAAGTCGAAGCAGATTCCTTATTTATTTGTTACCAATAACTCTTCACGTACGCCGCAAGGAGTCGCAGATCATCTGACTCATCTAGGCATACCTGCTAGTGCTGAACAAGTATGTACTTCGGCTATGGCAGCTGCTCATTATATTGCAGAGCAGTCACCTGATTCCAGTGTATATGTCATTGGAGAAGATGGATTGAAGCAAGCCGTAACAGCACACGGATTACAATTAACAGAGGAACAACCGGATTATGTCCTTCAAGGGATCGATCGTCAATTTACATATGAAAAGCTGACCAAGGCATTACGCCTGATCGCAAGTGGAGCTCAGTTTATTCTGACGAACCCCGATCTTCAGCTTCCTTCACATGATGGTTTGTTGCCAGGAGCAGGTACGATTGGCGCATCCATTGCTGCCGCTACAGGTGTAGAACCTGTTGTGATAGGTAAACCATCAGCTATCTTGATGGAATATGCATTAGAACGCTTAGGACTACCTGCAAGCGATGCGATTGTAGTAGGTGATAATCTATTAACAGATATTGCTGCTGGTGCGGCAGCCGGTTGTGTAACAGTACTGGTCTTAAGCGGTATTACAACAACAGCGAATATGTCTATACATGAAGCCAAAGCAGGGGTCAAAGCAGATATCATATGTCAGAATCTTGCCGAAGTCAGTGCGGCACTTGGATTCCAGTCATTATCCCATTAATTGATATAGAGAGAGGAAGAATTCTTATGCCAGAATTGCCAGAATTAGAAAACTATAAAGTGCAATTAAGCAATTACATTTTAAATGTACCGATTACTCAAATTGAGGTTAAGCGTGCCAAAGCTGTTAATCTCGAATCCGAACAAGTAAATCGTCAAATCGTAGGCGAACGAATTGCTTTTATCGAACGTCGCGGTAAATATTTAAATTTGCATACTAATAATGGACAACGTCTGCTTTTAAGTATTGCAACAGGTGGTTCTTTATTTTATGGCAAAACACAAGACAATGCAGATCGTGTATCTGATGTTGAAATTCAATTCGAAGATCACAATTCTCTTTACTTTACCGGTGCACGTCAAGGGATGTTCTATGTGTATACTGCCAAAGAAGCAGGCGCTAAATTAAAAGATTTAGGTCCTGAAGCAACGGATCGCAAATTAACGGAAGAACAGTTCATCAAACTATATAAAGGTCGTCGGAGTTCTCTTAAAACGGCATTGACCAATCAAAATCTAGTAGCAGGTATTGGAAGCTACTACGCGGATGAGATCGCATTTACAGCTGGATTATTACCATCTGCCAAAGTACAAGAACTAGAAGATGAAGCATTATCTCGTCTTTATGTCGCTATGCAGACTGTACTAGAAGAAGCGATTCAAACAGGTGGACATCTTGCAGGTCAACCGTTAACAGTAACGGATTCGTTAACAGGTGGATTCCATGAACTTCGTCGTGTATATGAGCGTGAAGGTGAACCTTCTGTACGTTCTGCGAAAGACTTAATTGTCAAAACCGAAGTCTCAGGTAAAAAAGCATATTATTGTCCAGCTACACAATTTGAAAAATAAAATCAAGCCATAGGAACCGAGGAGGCAGTATTTATGATCAATCTTTATTTGGATGATTATCGTCCTTGCCCCAAAGGTTTTGCTCTAGCGAGAGACGGAGAAGAATGTCTGATGATGCTCAGAGAGAGTGAAGTCCATATTCTTTCGCTAGATCATGAGCTTGGTTTTGGGCAAATGGATGGAACAGATGTAGTCAAAGCGATGGTGCATGAAGGTCTATTTGCTAATGAAATTTATTTGCATACTTCAAGTATGTCAGGTCGCAAGCGAATGTACGAACTCTTATATCAAGCAAAACCTGAACATGTGATTCTGCATGATGGTGCTATGCCTGCGGAACTTCTGAGTGATATCGCTAACCAAGCTTCACAAGGGCAAGGGTGATGGTTATGATCGAAGAACTGACAGAACAACAAGCGCTAGCTATGGCGACCACATCAGGACAAGCAGTAGCTATATATGCGTATACACCGCTTTGTGGTACTTGTAAAATGGGGCGACGGATGTTAGAAATTACGTTACCTCTTTTACCAGAACAAACGGTATATGCTTTAAATGTTAACTTTGCACCTACATTTGTACAAGCTTACGAAATTAGCAGTATACCGTGTCTGATTGTATTTGAAGCGTGGAGAGAAAAAACTCCACGTTTTTTATACCGTATGGAATCTGTTCCACGTATACTTGAACATATCCGTAGTGCAATCGCATAAATTATTGGAGGCTGAACATTAACTCATGAATGACCAAGAAAACAATACGCAAGAACAAGAGCAACAAAGCGATTCTCGCTGGATCGGAACAGCTAATCACGGTTTTGCTCCTTATGCACAAGAAGAATTAAAAAGGACTTTCGGAGCTGTAAAAAGTTCTGTTTTAGTTGCTTCTGAAGTGCTTTTATTAACTTTACCTGTAGCTAGTGAGCAAGTGGTACAACGTTTATTAGCAGAACCGCCTATGTTCTTACGTCATATTCAACCGGTTCATTATGATCTGGTATTGGATCAGATCGATGCAGCGCAACATCCATTTGATGTATTAGCCGATTTACTATTGAAACGTGATGAATTGAAAGGTATTCGTCTAGCTGTGCATATTCGCAAAACAGCTGATGCTGCACCAGAAGAAAATGCGTCTGAATTACGGCATCTGCTTGAACAACGTCTAATGGGCTTGCAGTCTGATTTTGCAGTACAGGATGCAGACAAAGTAGTCTCTGTATTTTGGACAGCAGAACGGCTGTATGCAGGTATTTCTGTACCAACAGATAATCTGTCGGATTGGAATGGTGGAGCCGTTCGTTTCCAACGAGAAGAAGGTCAGATTTCACGTGCCAAATTCAAATTACTTGAAGCAGAACGTGTATTTGGAATCGACTTTACTGCGTTTCGTTCTGCGGTTGATGTAGGTGCTGCGCCGGGAGGCTGGACTTCTTTTCTACTGGATAAAGGATTGCAAGTGACAGCAGTAGATCCAGCTAAAATGGATCCTTCTCTACAAAATATTCCTAATCTTAAAGTAGTCAAAAAAAATGCAGCTGATGTCAAATTCAAACCGAATGAATTCGATCTACTGGTTTGTGATATGAGTTGGAGCCCTAAGTTAACAGCTAAATTGGTTATTGGTATGTTAGATGCTGTTGTGCCGGGCGGAACTGTGATTGTTACAGTGAAGTTAATGAACAAAAAGCCACTGGCTTTGATCAAAGAAGTCATCAGCACCTTTGAAGAAGCGCGTATGCAGGTTCAACGTGCGAAGCAATTATTTCATAACCGTGACGAGATTACGCTCTATATGGTCAAATACTGATAAAATAGAGTTGATCAGATCATTGGATATATCAATATAAAGATCAATGTGGAGAAGGATGTGTACTTATGCAAAACGCAATTTATCGTTATTTACCGGATATGGAGCATTTTGTAGAACAGATTCGCGCGATTCCTGAAGCAGAAATTGATTTTAAACCAGCACCAGAAGCATGGAGCATTCATGAGATCGTTGTTCATCTATTTGATGTAGAAATTATGCTTCAATCCCGATTGAAATCAGTCTTGGCTGAAGAAAATCCTGTGATTAGAGCATTTGATCAAGATCTATGGGCACAAAATCTAAAGTATAGTTCACTTAATATGGAACATCACCTGCAAGCATTGATCGCAATGCGTAGGGCTTTTGCACCTGTTTTGGAGCAGATTCGTGATGAAGATTGGGAACGTACAGGTGAGCATACAGAAGATGGAACACTGTCTGCACGTATGATTGCAGAGAAACTTTGTGTATCTCATTTAGAATTGCATGTCAAACAAGTGCAACGTAATCGAGACGCTTATGCTGCTCAAAAATGATCATATTGAACTATGTAGGAAAATAGTCTTATAAAAACTCTTTACAAATCCCGACTTTATCATTTATAATAAATTCAAATTGAAGTGCAACGGACAGGGAAAGCATCCCGTCCACTGAAACAACTAATCCTAACAGGGTTATTTTCAGTGTGACGGTAGCTTTCCCTTTTTTGTTGCATTTTTTGATATGGAGACGATATGACTGAATAACAAACTGTAATCAAGGAGGTATATCTATGATTTACTCATCCAAATTAGCATATGGCATGGTACTAGGAGATCGCTATCGGATTGAGCAAAAGTTAGGCAGTGGTGGTATGAGTCATGTCTATCTAGCTCATGACTTGAAGTTACCCGGACGATCGTGGGCGATCAAAGAAAGTGTCTCTGCGCCATCACAATTTGTAAATGTAGCCGATGAAGCACAGATGTTAATTACATTGAGTCATCCTTCTTTACCAAGAATTGTAGATTTTTTTGAGCCTGATGCTGAAGGATTTACATACTTAGTTATGGATTATATTGAAGGTATTACATTGGATCAACAATTCAAAAAACATCCTGAATATATTACAGCATCTTTTATTATGCGCTGTGCAGATCAATTGTGCGAAGTACTAGAGTATTTACATGATCGTGAACCACCGATTGTTTTTCGAGATATGAAGCCTTCTAATGTGATGGTCACACCGATGCAAGATATGAGGTTGATCGATTTCGGAATTGCACGCAACTTTAAGCCAGAAGAAACAGAAGATACAGTGAAATTAGGAACGGTTGGATTCGCTGCACCCGAACAATATGGTAGTGGACAAACGGATAGTCGTTCTGATTTGTATGGATTAGGAGCATTAATTCTGTATCTAGCTACAGGAGGTCATTATAGCGAATGGATGCCCGGTATGGAGAAATTTATTCGTAGCGATCTTCCTCGTGGAATTATCCCTGTATTACGCAAAATGTTACAGCATCGTCCAATCGATCGTTTTCAAAATGCTACTGAAGCTCGTGAAGCAATACGAAGAGCGGTGCAAGAAAATACAGCGTCTATCTATCCGAATTCACTTTCTAGCGCTGTAAATATGCAACAAGCGACGATGGTAGTGGCTGTAATTGGCACAGCATCAGGTACAGGAACAACACATACAGCTATAGCAATCGCCCATTATCTTGCCCGTCATGGAGGCGGCGTTGCCCTAGCAGAAATGAATGGAGTACCTGGAACATTTGCAAGAATTCAATCGGTTGCAGGAGGAAGCTCCAACCCGCTTGATCGTAAATTTCAAATACAACATGTAGATTATTGGCGAGAATCAGCACGTGCAGAAGTAGTGAATTTGTTGGGTGGAAGTTATCGCTTTCTCGTACTTGATCTCGGTTGCTACAAAGACAATGAGCGCTTAGAAGAGTTTTTAAGAGCCGATATTCCGATTGTAGTAGGATCGGGAGCTGAATGGCGTTATCAAGATATTTTGAAGTTTGCAGAACAATTGCAACGTCATCCGCAAAACAAATGGCATTATTGTTTACCTTTGGCTACACAAGAAGTGACACAGCGGATAAGCAAAGAGATGGAGACTCAGCAAGTCTATGCGTTACCATGGCAACCTGATCCTTTTGATCAACATGCGCAGATGGATACCGCTCTACAAACTATTTTCAATAGTATTATCCCAGCACCTATCAAAAGAAAAAAATTTCGCTTTAGTCTACGTTAAAAAGCAGAAATGAAGGAGATTATAACATTGTCTAAAATCAGACAACGCACCAAGCATTTAATATATGCAGGTTTATGCGGAGCAGGGGCGATTGGTCTTTGTTTTGCAGGATATGTGATTTACTCTAGTATTCAGTTCAAGCATGATCAGAATGAACTTAGAGCACGCTATGAACAGCAGATACGCACATTAGAAGAAGGCACAGAACGTGTAACTGTATTTGTACCTTCACAAGAAGTAACAGCAGGCAAAGAAATCACTAAAAAAGATCTAGTTAGCATCAATTTGCCTAAGCAATCTTTGCCAGATCATCTCTTACCTACAGTCAATGAGTTAGTCGGTAAAACAACTAAAATTAATTTAACCCGTAATATGCCGATCACCACTTCGATGATCTATGAAGAACAGCCGACTACAGATGATATGCGTAATCGTGAACTAAACACCATCTTAATGCCTACAGATATCAAAAAAGGAGATACGATTGATATTAGGATTCAATTTCCTACCGGGCAAGATTATATTGTGTTAACCAAAAAGAAATTAAATAATTTAGATTATCCAACCATATGGACCACTTTAAAAGAAGACGAAATGTTAGCATTATCCAGTGCAACCGTAGATGCGTTATTGCATAAAGCATCATTGTACGCTGTTAGTTATGTAGAACCAGAATTACAAAAAGAAGCTATTCCTACGTACCCTTCTAACGCTGAAGTATTAAATTTAATGAAAGCAGATCCTAATATCGTAGGCACAGCAGAACGTTATTTATTAGACAATGTACGGAAGCAATTAGAATTAGATCTTAAAGCTCTATCCGATGAACAACGACTCAATATTGCGCAGTCTGCTCAATCGGCAGCAGAATCCGCTGTATCTACAAGACAATCCTATAATCAGTCAGGTGGAGCAAGTTCATATAACAACAATTCTAATCAGGAAAACAATACATCTAACAACGAACAGACAACTACAGATAATAGTTCTACCAATACTGAGAATTCAATATATAAAAACAACGCATCTGAAGCCTTTACATCTCAATAGATCGAAAATAGAAACGATACCCTTTACAAAAAGAAAGGATTGAGCAGTTTGAAAACCTGGATATTTACAGGATTGTGCGATAAGCGAGATTTAATGTTATCCCTTTGTGCTTTGATGACCTCAGCCGGGCAAAAAGTATTATTAATCGATGCGACTTTAGAATATCGTTATCGCTACTACAGTGGCAATTCGGATTATAGAAAGACTATTACTGAATTTGCCGGATTTGATTTAGCGACAGGGTTTGAAGCTTTTGAACATATTAATACACAGTTATCCCATACAGGTGAAGATTGTATGCACTACGATTATATTCTTTGTGATGTAGAACAGACTACTTTTTATAATCGTGAGCAATGGATTAGTGCCGAGGAACATGTCTGGGTAAGCGATTATGATCGACTGACAATCGACAAAAGTATTAACTGGTTCGAACAGTGGTATCAACAGATGCAAGCTCAAGATAAAGCCACTTTTGTCCCTTCATTTCATTTAACGTTTATTCATACAATAGATTGTTCATTAGAATCGCAATATATCCGCAGTCATTTAGATCATTTACCGATTGCTTGGAATACAGAGATTGTTACTATTCCATGGACAGAATCGGATATGGCTCTGAAGTTAGAAAATGAATATGCAGAAAAGTTACGTATTCGTCCATTATCCCGTTTGTTCAAAAAAGGATTGTGTGAACTTACAGGTCAGATCAGCGGAATGGAAAATAAAGAAATTAAAAAAGCGCTTAAACAAGCAGAAAGGAAAAGAGCATGAGTACAGTAATGTTTTGGAGTCCGCAAGCAGGTCATGGTAAAACATCTTCACATACCGCATTAGTTACATTAACAGCAGCACTACAATATCGCTTACGCATATTGGTCTGCCATAATCAAGCTCAAGGCGAAAGTATAGAGAGCGGATTAATGGCTCATGGTACTCTCGTATCTACCGCTTATCAGGAATCAGATATTGGTATTGATAGTGTGCGTCGATTGTTATCTTCACGCAAGCTGAACAAAAATAATATATCTGATTACACGATTCCTTTATTAAAAGATCGATTAGACCTACTACCGGGCACAATGATTCAATCCAACCAGACAGTGCCAGATAAAGATTCAGATTGGCATGATATTTTGAATATTGCGAATGAGTATTATGATCTTGTGATGGTAGATATAGGTTCAGGTATGGATAAAGTGGAATTGTTGAAGTATGCAGATGGTGTAGTCGTCAATATGAGCCAGAATATCAATCATTTAGAATCCTTTTTTACTACTAGCAAGCAATGGGCATCGATTCATCAGCAACCATGGACAACTGTATTGGGTGCTTATGATCCAGATTCCAAATGCACGATATCCAATATTCGTCGCAAATACAGTTTGAAGCAAAATATATTCGCTATTGAAAATGATGCTCAATTTAGAGATGCATGGAATGTACAGACACTGCTTCCTTTTGTTCGTCGGAATCTGGGAGTGGCTCAGCCGCGTAAATATGTGGAACTCTTTAAGCAAGCGACTATGTTAACAGAACATGTACTCGAACAGTTAAATGAGGGACATGATCATAAGCGGCTTGGAGAGGGGAAGCTTCATGCTATTTGAAAATGGAATCAATATGACTTTGATTATTATCGTTCTGCTGATTCTGGGTGTACTTTTGTTTGCACGCCATCGTCGTGCAGCCCTTGCAGGTAATGATATCGCTATCAATCATAGTCAGGAGCATACATTGTCTGCATTGATTCAATATGTTAAAGATCAATTGCATGATATGAGCCATAGTCGTTTATCAGATTATGGTCTGAATGAAGAAGAGTATAGACGTAGAATTGCAAAGCGTACCGAATTACGTCAAGCGTTAAAAGGCTGTATTTCTGGAGATGTAATGGATAAGCGCTATGTCAAAGATTTTATTGCAGGTCTTTTACACAAAGGATACGGGCTAAATGAAACCAATATCAATCAGATTATTCCGTTTGATCAAGAAGAACGATTAACAACAGGTGAACAGTTCGATATTTTGTTATATCGCTATATTCGCGAATATGGACGTGATGGATTATCGATGCTGATTGATACATATGATCTAGCAGCGCCTAAATTAATCGAAACCGATGGAGATAGCTTATCTTATGCTATAACAGATCATGATATTCAGCAGATTTTTAGACAGGAATATCGTCCTTTAACTTTTGAAGAAAAGTTAGATATTGTAACGCAAAAAGTCTATCAGCATTATAAAGGATTTTCTGTTATTGATGAAATTAGAGATCAACGAGTGGATGGAGTAAGTGGCGGGGTCAGTGGTGTATTGGAAGACTCAGGGCAACTGACACCACGGTATATGCCTAATCCTAAAGATGAAGTTGTTGAACCACCTGCTAAAGGATGGGAAAGCGTATGGCTATTTTATAAAGGTAAATCTATTCACTTATCTTTTTTAAGCTTTGGGTCTGTGCGCGAATTAAAACGGGTCTGTCAAAATATCTATAAATACAATCATCCAGGGCAATTGTCTGAAGCTAATGGATACAAAGTAAATGAAATGAAAGATGGTTCACGGATCGTCGTTGTACGTCCTCCTTTTGCAGAATCATGGGCATTTTTTGTACGTAAATTTGATGTGCAAAATGCTACTTTAGAACAATTGATTCGTGGCGATCAATCGGCAATGGTGATTGAAATGCTGGTTTACTTGATGAAAGGAGCACGCATCACATCGATAACAGGTGCTCAAGGTTCTGGTAAAACAACATTGTTGATGGCACTGGTGAAGCATATCTACGCTTCATATACATTGCGTGTACAAGAAATGGCGTCAGAACTTCATTTGCGTGAAATCTATAGTCGACGTAATATTTTGAGCTTCCGTGAAACTGAAAATGTATCTGGTCAACAAGGTCTAGATGTGCAGAAAAAAACCGATGGAACAGTTAATATTCTGGGAGAAGTTGCTACCGATGAAGTCGCTGCATGGATGATTCAGATGGCACAGGTGGCCAGCTTATTCACTATTTTCACTCATCATGCCAAAACATTTCGTGATCTGATCTATTCGCTTCGTAACTCATTGCTCAAAACAGGGGTTTTCCAAAATGAAGTGATTGCTGAAGAGCAAGTCGTTAGTGTCATTAACTTTGATATTCATTTGAAAAGAGATGCAGAAGGACAACGTTATATTGAACGTATCACTGAATGTGTACCTGTAGCAGATCTAAGTGAAGAAGAAGGTCATAACCAGCGTTATACGTTTATTGCACGTAATATTATTGAATACCATGATGGTGTATATGTAGCTGTTCATCCGTTATCTACAAAAAATCAGATCGAAATGCAAGAGCAAATGACAACACAAGATCGTGTTTCGTTTGAACGTTTTGTACATACGTATTGGGGGCAAGCGGTATGAGTATCAAGCATTTGCTTATCGCTGTATTGATTATATGTGCAGTTGGAATGGCAGTTGTTATCATACTTTACCGGATACAGCATAATCGTAGTCGTCATTTAACAGCAATGATGCCTTCTGAGAAAAATCATGATCTGCGCAAACGATGGCAAGCATGGCATTATCAGACGCTACAGCAATCGTATATGGTAGCAATGAAAGTTCCATTATTAGGAAGTTATGTGCTTCGGATCCGCAAACGGCTTACCAGTATTCATGCTTATGAAGAATGGGAATTACGTCGTCGTACGATGGCAGTAACATGGATGATTATAGGCATACTAGGTGGATCGATAGTGATCCTTATGATCCGTAATCCTGACCCTTTGTTCTTTATTATGCTTTGTATTGCTGCTGTAGTACTCAATAGCATGTTTATCGAAGCTTATGCCGGTCGATTAGAACGAAGATTGCTGCGTCAAATGGTCGATTTGCTAGCAGATGTCAGACATCATTATCACCGTCATGGAATGGTGGATGAATCTCTATATGAAGCGTCAGAATATGCCGCTCCTGAGATTGCGCTCCATGCGAACTTGATCGTAGAAGCATTAACCGACCAACATCCAGAAGAACGATTAGAACAGTATTATGAGACAGCTCCTAACCGCTTTCTGAAGGCTTTTGCCGGTATATCCGGTATGGTGATGGAATATGGGGATAAAGTAAGACAAGATGGTTCTATGTATCTTAGAGGACTCAGTAATCTCACTAAAGAGATTCATTTAGAGATTTTACGAAGAGATAAGCTGGATTATCTGCTTAAAAGTCTAAACATTATTGTGCTTGTGCCGATCTTTTTTACCAATCCAATCGAACAATGGGCACGTAGTAATTTTCCAGCAATGGATGATTTTTATACCAGTAAATTAGGATTTATCGCACGTATTTTTATTTTCATCTTGATTCTCATTAGTTATCTGTTACTTCAAAAATTACAAACTTACGATGAGACAACGTATCGAGCTGGGAAAGATTATCGTTCCTGGGAACAAGCATTGTTGAAATGGAAATGGTTTAGCAAAATTGTTTTTCTAGCATCAGCAGGAGAAAATCCACTTCATAAGTATCGTTTAGACAAATTATTGAATGATGCAAATGCCAGAATTACAGTGGAGTGGTTACAAGTACGCAGATTAGTACTTTGCATTTTATGTTTCGTCGTTACTTTATCAGCAGGAATGATTCTACATCATCAATCCAAAGAAATGATTCTATATGCACCTGTCAAAAACGATATGTTATTTGGCTCTATGTCTATAGATGAACAAAAAAACGCACAGGAATTAGCTGATTTGGATCGTCAAATTATGCTTTCTGTCGGATTGTCTAGTCAAGTGACTTATGAGCAGATTGCAATACAGGTGAACAACTCTGGCAAGTTTCGAGATCAAGAGCAGATCAATACCACAACGGATCGCATTTTGCTCAAGCTCAAAGCATATGATAGTGAATATTTTCGCTGGTGGGAGTTGCTGATTGCCCTTATGATGGCTTTGATTGCTTATCAAGTCCCTGTATGGATGCTGTATTTCCAGAAAAAAGCACGAAGTATGGATATGAAGCACGAAGTATATCAATTTCATACCGTGATCTCCATGCTCAGTGGAATGGATCGTATGTCTGTCGAAGTGATTTTGGAATGGATGAATCGATTCGCCGTTATCTTCAAATTACCGTTACAGAAATGCTTACTTCATTATGAACATGGACCTGAAGATGCATTGGAACAGCTCAAAGATGAAGTCTCTTTTCCTGAATTCGGTAAGCTAGTCGACAAACTTCATCTAGCCGTAGATAAAATTCCGATTCCACAAGCATTTGATGATCTAGAAAGTGATATGTCTTATTACTTTGAACAGCGTCGTCAAGAATATGAAAAAATGATCGAAACGAAAGCAACATGGGGAAAAATGATTGGCTTTACGCCTATGTATGCTTTGATATTCCTTTATCTGGTATTACCGTTAATCGGTATGAGCTTTAGCCAGATGGAAGTGTATTATGATCAGATTCAGAAAATATAGCTATTCATAAACTATTAACGTATAAACTACAAAACCAATAACGGGGGATTTTACAATGAATAATGCTTCAACTGCTTTGAAAGTAGCCGCAGGAATATTTTTAACGATTGCTTTGATTACGATAGTTGTTATTTTATTTATTTCTGCTCAAGAAGCTACCAAAACTGCACAAAATAACTTTGCGGATATCCAAACTGAATTATCTCAAGCTTCTTACACTGTATATGATGGTACAACTATTAGTGGTTCTCAAGTAACGAATGCTTTACGTAAGTTCAGCGGCAAAGAACAGTTTGGTGTTCAGGTAACAACGGGTAAAAACAAAGGGTCTAACGGACAATGGTATGGCAATACGTTAAATACAAGCGGAGAATTAACTTCAGATTCGTATGGATCCGTAACCGCTAAAGCTAATGGGGATATGAATAATACAATGGCCGAATCAAGTGCCGAGTATGTTAATCCAAGTGGTAAATTCAAAGCAGCGATTATCAAAGATCGTTCTAATGTAGTTCGCGGTCTTGTTTTCACACAACAGTAAGGAATGATCTATGGATAATAGTACAAAAAGTATGCTATGGCTGGCTGTTCAATTATTTTTGTTTGGAACAGCTTGCCTAGCGGCGCTTTACTTGAGCGGTGGAATGCAGAAAGTCACTCAATTATCAGAACCCGTGATGCAGGGTCAAAAACAAAGTGTTCAGCAGTATATTGGCATTTCAGAACCGCTGACATATACAGGCGCACAGGTCAGGCAGTCGATAGCTCAGATTCAAGAGATCGGTGTCGATATGCAAATAGATCATTCTCTTTATCCTCATCATATACAACCTGAACCATCTACATTACTGAAAATAGACGTACAGCGTACGTATCAGGTCACTTACCAGACCGATCAGCAAGGGAATATAGTGACTATTCAATTTAGCTAAGAAGGATCAAGGAGAACGCTATGAATTCGATGTCCAAAGTATTTGCCGCTTTTCTTGCGGTAGCTTTATTATATGTATTTCCGACGATGCAGGCGGCAGAGCGGCAAGACGATCTTTCTCAGATGATGGTTTATAATGCAGTTGTTCAATTTACCGATGCTGTACGTACCAAAGGATATGTGACTCCAACAATGTACAATGATTTTACACGTGAAATGAACGCTACAGGGAATCAGTACACTATTCAATTAGAACATTTGCACAAAACGTATCATCCTGAATATACAGATTCTGCGAATCCGAATACGTTTAAAAATAAATTTACTACTGTATATGAAGGGTATTATGAGAATGCGATACTCCCTGTATTGTATCCAGAAAATAGTATGGCTAAAGATGATCCAAGCAGACAATATCGTTTACAAAATGGTGATTATTTCACCGTAAAAGTAGAAAGTACCAATCGAACCATGGCAGCGATCTTACGTGGGATGCTGGGAATTGAAGGAAATCAGAATCGTTCTGCTGTACTTGCACGTTATGGAGGCATGGTGCTCAATGAAGATTACTGATTTTGCAATTTTATTCGTAATTATTTTCTTTCCATTATTTTGGCTAAGTGGACTACATACCGATGAACAGTCACAAGCATCCAGTCTACAAATTTCGTACACTACAGCACTTCGGACCGCTTCTCAAGACGCAGGTCAGGTTATGAGTACTAATGAACAGCAACAATATGAAGCAGGATATTCTTCTGAGAAGTTTTTTCGAGCAGACAAAGAACTAGCTTTACAGACATTTCTGAATACACTTTATTTGAACTTTGGTATTCGTGGTGATGAATCGGCTCAGCAAAACCTTTTGCATTATATTCCTGCTATTGTTGTGATAGATTATGATGGGTATTATATTTATGCCACCGAAAATTACATAGGTGCAGATGGATCATCCAATGCCAGACATACATGGCATCCCAAAAAGCCGTATGCGTATTCAGATGCGCAAGGTAACAGTATACAATTTACATTAGATCATACTGTTCATGTGACAGAAGCAAATACCGGCAAAGTATTAGATGGACAAGCAGAGCAGTTAGCTAATGAGACAGATATCGCACTTTTAGACCAAATGGATACCTTTGAGCAAGTTAGACGTACAGCTATCGTGAGTTCGATACAAAAAGATTTGGCTTATTATATTAACAAGCATAATGAATATGCTTCTCGTTACGGGATTTCTTATACATTTACGTTGCCAACGATCTCGCAAGAGGAATGGAATAATAGTATCAATGATATCGGTATTTTATCTTTTTTACAGGGGATTCCTACAGGTAGCGGTTACTACAACAATTATGCTCTAGGTGGAGGACGATTAGTGAAAAAGACTTCTTGGTTAGGAACAGTCGATCCTGATTCAGGTATTAAATATGCATATCCTAATGGCTGTAAGTTACCTGCGCCTGCTCAAGATTTATTCACCGATGCCAAAGAAGCAGCGAAATCAGGATATTTTCTACATGATTGTCGTAATCCTTTAATACATTAATCATTTACTAATTGGAGAGCGACAATAAATAAGAATCGCTCAAGCGAATGGCTACCTATTTACAAGCTTTATTAATCGTTTTTATTCATTTGTTCGTAATAAATTCACTTACAACGGTGTTCAAATTTATTCAAAAAGTAGTAAATATATTTGCTTGATCAGAAAATGAATGTAAAAAAATGAAAATTTTCAGTTCTAGACAGCTTCTGCTTATGTTACAATACACTCTGTAGCAATTTTGTAACGGTGCATATTTAAAAAAGAGATATTTAATATAGACAGGAGCATTATTTAACATGAGTTTGTTATCAGTAGAAAATGTAACGCATAATTTTGGAGACCGGACATTATTTCGGGATGTATCTTTTCGTCTGCTTGCTGGAGAGCATGTAGGCTTAGTCGGTGCGAATGGCGCTGGCAAATCAACACTAATGAATATTATGACAGGTAAACTGTTAAAAGATAGCGGTAAAGTCGAATGGGCTCCGCGTGTACGTTATGGTTATTTGGATCAACATACGAAGCTAACTGAAGGAAAAACAGTACGCGATGTACTTAAAGATGCTTTTCTTCCTTTACTGGAATTAGAACAACAACTAAACGAAGTCACTAACCAGATGGCAGATGCTTCACCTGAACAATTGGAAGTATTGTTAGAGCAAATGGGTGATATCCAAGAACAACTGGAAATTGGAGATTTCTATTTACTAGATACCAAAGTTGAAGATATGGCTTATGGTCTGGGTCTGAATGTAATCGGACTTGATAAAGATGTAACAGCATTAAGTGGTGGACAACGTACCAAAGTATTACTTGCCAAATTACTACTTGAAAAGCCTAATGTATTGTTATTAGATGAGCCTACCAACTATCTGGATGTAGAACACATTCAATGGTTAACACGTTATCTACAAGACTATCCACATGCTTTTGTATTGATTTCGCATGATACGGATTTCATGAATCAAGTTGTTAATGTTATTTATCATTTGGAATTTGCCAAATTAAATAGGTATACAGCTGATTATGCTAAGTTTTTGGAAATGGCAGATATTCAAAAGCATCAACATATTGAAGCGTTTGAAAAACAGCAAGATTTTATCAAAAAACAAGAAGAATTTATTCAAAAAAATAAAGCACGTGCATCGACATCAGGACGTGCGAAAAGTCGTGAAAAGCAATTAAATCGGATCGAGCGAATCGACAAACCGGAAGAATTTGCAAAGCCGACATTTAATTTCAAAGAAGCACGTGCAAGTAGTAAAACGGTATTTGAAGGTAAAGACTTCGAGATCGGTTATACTCACGCTTTATTGCCTAAAATGACTATGAATATTGAACGTGGCGAGAAAATTGCTATCGTAGGTTGTAATGGTGTAGGTAAATCAACTTTGCTCAAAACAATTCTAGGTAAACTTCAACCGGTTAGTGGTAAAACGTATCTTGGCGATTATTTACATTCGGCTTATTTTGAGCAAGAAGTACGCCCGGATCAATTGACACCGATTGATGAAGTATGGAATGAATTTTCTCATTTGAGTCAAAATGAAGTTCGAGGTCACCTAGCACGTTGTGGATTGAAAAATGAGCATATTACACGTCCTATGCGTATGTTAAGTGGTGGAGAGCAAGCGAAAGTACGCTTATGCAAACTTTTATTACGTGAAAGCAACTGGGTACTTTTCGATGAGCCTACCAATCACTTGGATGTTCATGCTAAAAACGAACTGAAACGTGCTTTAAAAGCATACAAAGGTACGATCTTGCTTGTTTCTCATGAACCTGAATTTTATGAAGATTGGGTCACTAAAATTTGGGATGTTGAGCAATGGTCTGAAGCTAAAGCAAAATAATAGATGTATAAATATTTTTATAAATAAAGCTAACAATATCATTTATTTATAATAATTTTGGATGTATATTTGCTTTTGATTTACATTATTTGTATATTATATTTCTATAATGATTTGCTTTATCGAAATCTGTTTGCTAAGATGAATAACAAATCGAATAGCTTGAATGCACTAGGGGGGCCGCTTGAGGCTGAGATGAAAGTAGATATTGCTTTCGGACCCTTTGTACCTGATCTGGATCATACCAGCGTAGGGAAGTGGTAGCAGAGTTACGGAAATGTTAGATCATATTGCATGTACGATTAAGTCATTGACTGTATGGAGCAGAAATTATTTTATACAGAATTAGCTTATGAGGATTGTCGATATGTTGTCCGTTATTCTAATAATAATCTTGTTTGATCTCAGACAAGAATCATTATTTTCTAAGTTTATACTAGCCACTTCTTTATTCATAAGAAGTGGCTTTTTTGCGTTCACTTATACATATTTTGAGGGAAGGAGAGCATATATCTTATGGAGCTTCATGCCATCAGTACAGGTCAACAATCGATCGATCAGCTTGTAAAGATAGCTTCCCAGATCTATTCATGGACAACCGCTATTCATATTCGTGAAAAAAAGTGGTCTGATTCTCAGATCATTGATGCTGTCCAGCAGTTGATTCATACAGGAGTGCCACGATCCAAAATCAGGATCAATAGCCGATCTCAATTAGCAGTGGATCTGAATATAGGTGGTGTGCATTTAAGTGAACATATGTCTTATATAACTACAGATGATCCTCTTTCAAGATGGAAAGTCGGGCGATCTGTTCATAGCATAGAGCAAGCATTACAAGCTCAAGATGAAGGGGTAGATTATCTTTTTTATGGACATATTTATGCGACTACTTCTAAGCCAGATCTGAGTCCACGAGGATTAGATCAATTAGAAAAGCTTTGTCATGCTGTATCTATACCTGTGATTGCTATAGGTGGTATTCAACCCGAACATTGCCAAGACATTCATCAAGCAGGTGCTACAGGAATAGCTGTCATGTCGGGTATTTTTGAAGCGGAACATCCACAGCATGTCTGTCGGTTATATAACGAAAGTATTCAACAAGTTACTTTTACCGATCTACAATCACAATCATTAGGAAAGAAGTGAATCGGCGGATGGTTCATCTATCGAATGGTAAGACTAATCATTATGACGTGATCGTTGTAGGCGCTGGCGTTATCGGTGCTGCGCTTGCTTATGAACTGGTACAACAAGGAGTCAAAGTCGCTTTGCTGGAAAAAAATCAACCCGCTTCTGGTGCGTCAGGGGCAGCAGGTGGAATGTTAGCGGCTCATTCAGAACATTTCGCTCATCAAGAGTTGTATCAATTGGCATTATACAGTCAATCGCTCTATAGCAAGCTGGCTACTGATCTATTGGAGCAGACAGGGATTGATATTGGACTGCGAACAGAAGGATTTTTGCTACCCATGACTGCTGTTCCTACACATACTGATTCCCAAGTAGATCGCAAAGAGTGGTGGAGTCCTTCACATTTAGCACAAGTGGAGCCATATATTTATGCTCCTTCTGGCATGATCTACAATCCAGATGAACCGCAATTAATTCCAGCTTTGCTCAATCAAGCCCTTGTTCAAGCAGCGATTCAATATCATGTTGATTTTTATCCAGAGACTGAAGTATATCGCTTACTACATTCGCAAAAGAAAGATCATATTACAGGTGTAATCACTAACCAAGGGGAGATCTATGCTGAACAAGTAGTTTTAACAACAGGCTTGTGTACACAACAATTGTTAGCAACAGAGCAGTATCATTTGCCTTTTGTGCCGGTCAAAGGAGAATTAATCGAAGTTAGTACGCCTTCTCAGTATCTTGGACATACGATCTATGGAAAAGGCATTTATATGATTCCCAAAAGCGATCATCGAATCTGGATCGGAGCTACGAGTAAACCAGAACGTACAGATACAACAGTAGATATTTCTGCAATTGCTCAGTTGTTGTCTGGAGCGGAGCAATTTCTACCTGCGGTGGGATCAGCTACGTTTGAACGTTGTTGGTCAGGCATACGACCTGGAACACCGGATGAATTACCTTACTTGGGGCAAATTCAACCGCTCGCTGGATTATGGACAGCATCCGGTCATTATCGCAATGGAATGTTGTTGGCTGCTGGCACAGCAAAATGGATAGCAGAGGCACTCATAAACAATCATACAGGTCATATTCCCGATTGTTTTTCACCAGAACGAGCTTTACGAAAGTCGAAATCTCTATCAACTAAATCTTTATCTACAATCGAAGGAGTGTCTATATGGAATTAATAATTAATGGCAATCGGAAATATGTAGAACCTGAATACAATACCGTATCCAAACTACTAGAATCATTATCGCTTGGTCAAAAAACAGTCATTGTAGAGCATAATCAACAAATTTTGCAAAAAGAAGAACATCCGCATATTACACTGGCAGACAAAGATATATTAGAGATTGTACATTTTGTAGGAGGTGGCTGATTTGTTAACGATAGGTACACATACATTTACATCACGGCTATTATTAGGAACAGGGAAATTTACAGATTTACAGATTCAGAATCAAGCTGTTGAAGCTTCAGGTACAGAAGTGCTAACTTTTGCTGTCAGACGATTGAATTTAGATCAAGTGAATGAACCGAACTTTCTGGAAATGTTAGATCTCAAAAAATACAAATTACTTCCAAATACCGCAGGAGCCAAAACAGCAGAAGAAGCGATCCGTATCGCTCGCTTAGCAAAAGCTTCTGGATTATGTGATATGATAAAAGTAGAAGTTATCGGAGATGATACGTTGCTTTTACCTGATCCTTTGGAGACTGTAAAAGCTTGCGAAGTCTTGCTAGCAGAAGGATTTATTGTGCTGCCGTATATCTCTGATGATTACATGTTAGCCAAACGTCTACAGCAACTTGGTGTACATGCGATTATGCCGGGTGCTTCACCGATCGGTTCGGGTAAAGGAATACTCAATCCATCTGCTTTACAATGGATTATCGATCAAGCGACTGTACCTGTGATTGTAGATGCAGGTATACGTTCTCCTAAAGATGCTGCTTATGCAATGGAATTAGGTGCGGATGCAGTACTGCTAAATAGTGCAGTCTCAGGTGCAACCAATCCTGTCCAAATGGCAACAGCAATGAAGCTGGGGGTAGAAGCAGGTCGATTAGGAAGGGAAGCAGGCATGATTCCTGTACGTGAGTATGCTGTGGCAAGTAGCCCAGCAGAAGGGATGATTACCACTTGAACGTGAATACTACCAACATAGAGCAACAACCTGAACAACAAAATCGGTACTCCAGACAAGAACGATTTGCTCCATTAGGGCAAAAAGGTCAGCAACATTTAGCAGAAGCTACTGTACTTATTGTAGGCGCTGGAGCTTTAGGGTCGAGTTCAGCAGAAACGTTAGTGCGAGCAGGCGTAGGTAAAGTCATTATTGCAGACCGTGATTATGTGGAATGGAGCAATTTGCAACGGCAACAACTTTTTACAGAGCAAGATGCTCAAGAGCGTATGCCCAAAGCGATCGCTGCTCAACGTCGTCTACAACAGATCAATTCTGAAGTAGATATACAGGCACATATTGCAGATGTTACTGCTGATGAAATGAAAGATCTAGCTAAAGGTGTAGATCTTATTATGGATGCAACCGATAACTTTGAGACAAGACTTATGATTAATGACATTTCACAAAAATATAATATTCCGTGGATATATGGTGGTTGTGTAGGTAGCTATGGTATTACATTTACGATTATTCCGGGAGTTACTCCTTGTCTGCAATGCTTAATGGAATCTGCACCACTTGGCGGAGATACATGTGATACTTCAGGTATTATTCCTCCAGCTGTGCAGATGGTTGTAGCTCATCAATGTACAGAAGCAATTAAGTTACTTAGTGGTAATGTAGATCAATTGCGAGGTACATTGTTATCGTTTGACCTATGGAACAATGAACAAGTTTCGATCAAAATGAGCAGCGCACGCAAACCTCATTGTCCTTCTTGTGGCAGTGAACCCACGTATCCTTATTTGACAAAAGCCGGTCAAAGTAAAACCGAAGTATTATGCGGTCGAGACACGGTACAGATTCGTCCTGCACAAAAAGTAACCGTAGACTTGCAAGAAACCGCTCAGCGCTTAGCTAAATTGGAAGAACATCAAGTCAGTGTTACTCCTTTTTTGGTATCTATGACGATGCAAAGTGGACAACGTCTTGTTATTTTCCGTGATGGACGTGTAATGGTGCACGGTACTAAAGATATTGCAGAAGCGCGTACTTTATATCACAGATATTTTGGTTAAAAAGGAGAGGATCATATTGACTGATATTCACAATGAATCAACTTGGCCTGTCTGGGCAACAGAAGCTATTGAAATTGCTCAACCTGATCCACAATGGGTAGAACAGGGGCAGATGTACAAAAATGAATTAACGATATTATTAACTCCGTTTGCGATAAATGATATTCAACATTTTGGTAGTACAGCGATACCACATCTACCAGCCAAACCTATTATTGATATGATGGCAATCACAGATTCTTTTGATTCATTACCAGCGATCATTTCTGTATTGGAAAAAGAAAACTGGAATTATGTACCGCCTGAATTGGATGGTAAAGAACATCGTAGATTTTTTGTGAAAGTAATCAATGATAAGCGTGTTGCTCATTTGCATATCGTATTGCAACAAGGAGAACAATGGAAAAATCAACTGTTGTTTCGTGATCGCTTAATCGCACATCCAGAATGGGCAGAGCAATATGCTCAATTAAAGCAAAAGTTGGCTGTAGATAACAAAGATGATCGAGAAGCCTATACGCAAGCCAAAACAGATTTTGTACAAAAAGTACTAGGTCATCATTAAGAACGGTCTCATTAACTTAATCTTATTATGCGTACAAGAAAGCTTATCATGACTAAACAGATTCTATAGCGATCAATAACTTTACAGAGGTATACAAAAATCCATGTACAAAGAGAATATTCTCTTCATACATGGATTTTTGTATGTAATACTATGAACTGATCATAAGCACGATTACAACCTATATGATTAAAATAGAGCGATTAATCTCTACTTTGAATAATAAGTAGTAAACCACCTTCAATACTCACTGTACCTTCTTCATTAATCAAATGATTACTAATACCACGGGATTGACCCATACGTAAAGTAGCATGTTCTAACGGATATTGAAATCCGGTGAGATTAATACCGGTCACCTCAGAAGTAATAGGCAACAATGAAATATAAGGAAAACCACGATTTTCGATAACCGCTTGAGTACTAGTAAGTGAAATATAATTATTCATATCCATAATGCTGCAATTCACTTGATGCTGAACAGCACGGACTAGCAGTTGTACATTGGCTAACGTATGATCAAATCGTGTACCAAGCGCTCCCAAAATTAAAATTTCCCGAATATGACGTTCCATCGCAATTTCAAAGGCAGCTTCAGTATCAGACCAATCTTTTTCCACCGAGTCATAGACAATCAACTGATCACTATTAGCTTTGATATTCTCTAGATCATGTTCACGATTGGTCAATGAATCGAAATCCCCTACAGCGACATGAGGGTGAATACCGTGTTCAATTAAAAATAAGGCTCCACGATCTGCACCGATAATCAAATCGTCTTCTTGAATCTGTTGTACAAAATCAGGATGTAATTGACCACCCGAGAAAATAATAGCACGCTTCATCGACATGAATCAGCCCTCGTTTCATCAAATAAAAGAAGATATATTGAAATTGTAGTTGCATAACTTTCTATCACACAGATACAATAGAAAAGACGAGCAATCAAACGAATTATAGATTTTTTTGGATGTGAAAGCGTAAACATCAATATAACCCGTTTGAAAGTTCGATTTCTACTGTAAGTAATAAAGAGCTACAAATTTTAGATTTCTGGTAAAAAGTATTTTAATGCAGCAGGAAGTTCTTTTTGCCAGAAGCCCCACAAATGTTTACCATCTTTTTCGCTATATTGTACAGTGGCTCCGCGTTCTTGTAAAAGGTCACGAGTCTCACGGTTTAATTGTACAAAATCGTAAATACCTGTATCGCTCTCAAAATCAGTTTCTTGCAGACCTACAATCATATATACATTCAAATCTGTAAGATTTTGAGCTTGTGCGATAATATCCTGACTTTGCTTATAGTAAGCACCGGATAGACTAATCACCTGCTGGAACAGTTCAGGATATAACAGGGACAGATGGATCGAAACGCTGCCGCCAAGGGAGTCACCTGCCAAAATACGCTGATCTGGCGTACGTCGTACAGGATATTTTTGTTCAATATAAGGAATGATTTCTTCAGCAAAACAAGCGGTGTATTTTTCGAAGCGATCACCAAATGGAGCATATTCTTGTGTTCGAATCTTCGTATTTACTTCTACACCTACAATAATAAAAGGTTCGATATTTTCATCAAGGATTAATTGGTTGGCATACGTAGCAATGCGACCAAAGTTGAAAAACTCTTCACCATCCTGACAATACACGACAGGGTAACTTAATACTTCATTATAGCCTGGCGGCAAGTAAATCCGTAATGTACGACTTTCACCAAGATGGCTGCTTTCGATCTGTTCTTTCAGTATTGTCCGTTTAAGATAACGGGAATCTGTCACAGTGATCACCTTTTTCGGGAATATTTTTTGCATTGCGTATCACAATGCGTTAAGATTGTTTCGTGCGGTCGTGAAGTCTTTGAATACCAAGATCGTAAAACTGTTATACAAATATTAACCTGCTGTTATACATACAATAATACACATATCTACTAAATTTCAATGTATGTTTTGACGAATGGAGTAGAACAGGTGTATAATAATTCTATAACAGCGGGACATGATATTCAAATTTTTTATTGAGGTGAATAAAATGAGCAAGGTTCCTTATGAAGTTTATACGGAGGACGTGGAAGCTCTTTCCGTTCTTTCTCCTGAAGGCAAAATCGTCAACAAAGATTTATTACCTGATCTTAACGATGATCAATTGAAAGAAATTATGTATCGTATGGTCTTCACACGTAGTTGGGATGATCGTGCAGTTAACTTAGGTCGTCAAGGTCGTCTTGGTTTCTATGCACCAGTATCTGGTCAAGAAGCTACAATGGTTGGTAGCGAATTCGCTTTGCAAAAAGAAGATTTCGTATGCCCGGGATACCGTGATATTCCTCAGTTGGTATGGCACGGATTACCACTTTATCAAGCATTCTTGTACTCTCGTGGACATCAACACGGTGGACAAATTCCTGATGGCGTTAACGTTTTGATGCCGCAAATCATCATTGGTGCACAAATCTTGCATGCAATGGGAATTGCTATGGCTTACAAATTGAAAAAACAAAAGCAAGTTGTTATTGCTTACACAGGTGATGGTGGTTCTTCTGAAGGTGACTTCTATGAAGGTCTTAACTATGCTGGTGTATACAAATTGCCTGTTATTTTCTTTGTACAAAACAATGGTTATGCTATTACAACTCCTTTTGCAAAACAAACAGCTGCATTGTCTATCGCTCACAAAGCGGTTGCAGCAGGTATCAAAGGCGTAAAAGTAGACGGTATGGACGTTCTTGCTGTTATCAAAGCGGTCCAAGATGCTGCTGAACGCGGACGTAATGGTGAAGGTGCTACATTGATCGAAGCGGTTACTTATCGTTTCCGTCCTCACTCCATGTCAGATGATACAAGTAAATATCGTACTAAAGACGAAGAAGGTATCTGGAGTGAAAAAGATCCAATCGCTCGTCTTGCTAAATACTTGGCTGAAAAAGGTCTCTGGACTGATGAAGATACAGAGCGCGTAAGAGAAGAAGCTAAAGCTAAAGTAAATGAAGAAATCAAAAAAGCAGAGAAAACAGAGAAAATGACTGTTTCTGGCTTGATTGATAGCATGTTTGAACAAACACCTCAACACTTGGAAGAGCAAAAAGCTGATTTCGAATAAGAGGTTTCTAACAATAGAGCGTTAATCTAGATCCTTGATGCGTGAACATGAACAGTGAAATGTTTAAGGAGGAAATGAAGCAAATGGCACAAATGAATATGAAAGAAGCGATCCGTGATGCGCTTCGCGTTGAATTGAAAAATGATCCTAATGTGATCCTTTTCGGAGAAGACGTAGGTCATGTTGGCGGCGTATTCCGCGCAACAGAAGGTTTGCAAGCAGAATTTGGTGAAGATCGTGTATTTGATACACCTCTTGCTGAGTCAGCTATCGGTGGTTTGGCAGTAGGTTTGGGTATCCAAGGATTCCGTCCTATCGCTGAGATCCAATTCGTAGGTTTTATTTTTGAAGCACTTGACCAAATGGTTGTTCAAGCAGCTCGTATGCGTTTCCGTTCTGGTGGCAAATACAATTCTCCAATCGTTTTCCGTACACCTTTCGGTGGCGGTGTAAAAGCGGCAGAATTGCATACTGATTCATTAGAAGGTTTACTTGCACAAACTCCTGGTATCAAAGTGGTTATTCCGTCTAACCCTTATGATGCTAAAGGACTTATGATTGCTTCTATCCGTGATAATGATCCTGTCTTCTTTATGGAACATTTGAACTTGTACCATGCATTCCGTGCAGAAGTACCAGAAGAAGCTTATACAGTAGAATTGGGTAAAGCAAACGTAGTACGTGAAGGTTCTGATGTAACAATCATCGCTTACGGCATGATGGTTCATACAGCAACTAAAGCGGCTGATCAATTGGCTGAAGAAGGAATCAAAGCAGAAATCATTGACCTTCGTACAGTAAGCCCGATTGATATTGATACAATCGTAGCTTCTATCCAAAAAACAAACCGTGCAATCGTTGTTCAAGAAGCACAAAAAAGTGCTGGCGTAGCAGCAGAAGTTATTGCACAAATCAATGAAAAAGCAATCTTGCACTTGGAAGCTCCAGTACTGCGTGTAGCAGGACCGGATACTGTTTATCCATTTGCACAAATTGAAGATTCTTGGTTGCCATCACCTAAACGCGTGATCGATGCTGTTAAAAAAGTAGTACAATTCTAAAATAGTTTTTATTGTCAAAAGGCGGGTACATGAGCATATTCATTCAGTTTGATGATCGTCCTTTGGATACTCGTTAAATCGAAGAATATAATTTTGCGGACGCCTTTTGGCTTTGAAATATGCACTAAATAGATTATGTAAAGAGATATTGCTGAATGATAGGAGTGGAATCAATTGTTCAGCAATCTAAATAGGGAGGTTTTGCAAGTGGCAAAATTTATTTATAAATTTCCAGAGCTTGGTGAAGGTTTGCATGAAGGCGAAATCATCAAAATGCATATCAAACCAGGTGATAAAGTAACAGACGATAGCATCATTATGGAAGTACAAAATGATAAAGCAGTAGTTGAAGTACCTTGTCCGGTTGACGGAACAGTACTTGAAGTATTGACTAAAGATGGTCAAGTTTGTCATGTAGGCGAAACGGTAGCAATTATCGAAGCTGAAGGTGACATTCCAGATCAAGACGAAGAAGAAACAGCTCCAGAACAAAAGAGCGGTCAAGAACAAGAATCCGTTCAAGGCGGAGTAGACACAACTTCTTCTCCTGCTTCTGATAGCCCTGCTGATGCAAAAGAAGGCAAAGAAACAAATGCTTCTACACCAGCAGCACCTAACAAAGATGTTTTAGCTACTCCAAGCGTTCGTAAATTTGCTCGTGAGCAAGGTGTTGATCTAGCGCAAGTTAGTGGCACTGGCAACAACGGTAAAATTACACGTGAAGATGTAGAATCTTTCAAACAAGGTGGCGGACAAGTTTCTTCCCAAACTGCAGAAGTTGCAGCAGAAGAGAAAACATCTGCTCCAGTTGCACCAGCGGCAGCTCCTACAGCTATCGCAACAGGTGGAGACGAAGAGCGCGTACCATTCAAAGGTATTCGTAAAGCGATCTCTAACGCTATGGTTAAATCTGCATACACAGCTCCACACGTAACGATTATGGACGAAGTAGACGTTACAGAATTGGTTGCTTTCCGTACGCGTATGAAACCACTTGCTGAGAAAAAAGGCATCAAAGTAACTTACTTGCCATTCATCGTAAAAGCACTAGTTGCTGCTACACGTGAATTCCCAGCATTGAACGCTTCTATCGACGAAGCTTCTAACGAAATTGTATACAAAAAACATTATGATGTAGGTATTGCTACAGACACAGATAACGGTCTAATCGTTCCTGTTGTTAAAGATGCAGATCGTAAGAGTATCTTCATGATCGCAAGCACAATCAATGATTTGGCTGTACGTGGTCGCGAAGGTAAATTGTCTGCTAATGAAATGCGTGGAAGCACAATTTCAATCTCTAACATTGGTTCTGCTGGCGGTATGTTCTTTACTCCAATCATCAACTTCCCAGAAGTTGCTATCTTGGGAACTGGACGTATCAGCGAGAAAGCTGTTGTTAAAAATGGCGAAATCGTAGCAGCACCTGTAATGGCTCTATCCCTAAGCTTTGACCACCGTATTATCGATGGTGCAACAGCACAGAACTTTATGAACTTTATCAAATCACTTCTCGCTAATCCCGAGTTGCTGGTTATGGAGGTGTAATCAATGGTAGTAGGCGATGCTTCACTCGATATTGATACTTTAGTTATTGGTGCAGGACCTGGTGGATATGTAGCTGCTATTCGTGCAGCTCAATTGGGTCAAAAAGTTTTGATCGTAGATAAATCCGAACTAGGCGGCGTCTGTTTGAACCGTGGTTGTATTCCTTCTAAAGCGCTAATCTCCGCAGCTCATCAATTTGAAGCTGCACAACATGGCGAAGCTTTTGGTATTACAGCTGAAAATGTTAAAGTGGATTTCTCCAAAACTCAAGAATTCAAATCAGGCGTTGTTAAAAAAATGACTTCTGGTGTAGCTGGATTGTTGAAAGGTAACAAAGTGGAAGTATTCCAAGGCGAGTGCATGTTCATTAACCAAAATGAAGCACGTGTATTCAACGATCATGAATCTCCTCGTTACCGTTTCAAAAACTGTATTATTGCAACAGGTTCTCGTCCAATCGAACTTAAACCATTCCCATTCGGTGGACGCATTCTTTCTTCTACGGAAGCATTGAATTTACCTGAAATTCCGAAAAGCATGGTTGTTATCGGCGGTGGTTACATCGGCGCTGAGCTTAGCCAAATGTATGCTAAATTCGGTACTAAAATTACAATCATTGAAGGTCTGGATACAGTATTGCCAGGCTTCGATAAAGATATGACTAGCCTTGTTGCTAAAAACATGAAGAAATCCGGTATGGAAATCTTCACGAACGCGAAAGCGGAAAGCGCAGAGCAAACAGATAAAGACGTAACTGTTAAATTCAGCGTTGGTGGCGAATCTAAAGAAGTTACAGCAGATTACTTGCTAGTAACCGTTGGTCGTCGTCCTAACACTGATGGTGAGTTGGGTCTAGATCTTATTGAAATGGAATTGGACGAGCGTGGATTGATCAAAATTGATCACCAAGGACGTACAAATATTCCTCACATCTTTGCTATCGGTGATATCGTTGCTGGTCCTGCTCTAGCACACAAAGCTTCTTATGAAGCTAAAGTGGTTGCTGAAGTTATTGCTGGTGAATCATCTGTAATCGATTATAAATGTGTTCCGGCTGTTGTATTTACAGATCCAGAATGCTCTAGTGTTGGTTACACTGAGACTGAAGCAAAAGAAAAAGGATACAAAGTATCTGCTGGTAAATTCCCTTATGCAGGTAACGGTCGCGCAACTTCTTTGAACAACACAGAAGGTTTCGTGAAAATCGTAGCAGACGAAGAAACAGGTCTTGTTCTTGGTTCTCAAATCGTAGGTTTGGAAGCTTCTAACATGATCGCTGAAATGGGTCTTGCAATCGAAATGGGCGCAACTCTTGAAGATTTGGCATTGACTATCCATGCGCACCCAACATTGGGTGAAATCGTGATGGAAGCTGCTGAATTGGTTATGGGTCACCCTATCCATGTTATCGCTCCACGCAAAAAATAATAAATAAATATCAGTGTTATGTATAATCATTAAGTTTATCTATAGGATTGTGCTAACATGAGTGGTTACTCCAAGCCGTCAGAATATACTTCTGGCGGCTTTTTGCTGTTCATAAATATCCTGTATTGTTGTTGATAAATACTTGTATATCAAAGATAGATTATAAAATAATTGACAATAGGTATATCCATCAGTATATAATACTTTAATAGTAATTATTACGATTAAAGTGTGATGGGGGAAATTTTAATGATAAACAATCAACAGTCCAGAATTCCAGTAACTGTATTAAGCGGTTATTTAGGTTCAGGTAAAACAACCGTTCTCAATCATATACTTAATAATCGAGAAGGTTTAAAAGTAGCTGTAATCGTAAATGATATGAGTGAAGTGAATATTGATGCTAACCTGATCAAGTCAGGCAGTACATTATCACGAACCGAAGAAAAATTGGTTGAAATTTCGAATGGATGTATCTGTTGTACACTACGAGATGATCTATTATTAGAAGTGAAGCAGTTAGCAGAAGAAGGAAGATTTGATTATATACTTATTGAATCGTCAGGAATTAGTGAACCTATTCCTATAGCTCAAACATTTAGCTATGCAGATGACTCGCTAGCTTTTGATTTAACGACACTTACACGTTTGGATTGTTTAGTTACAGTAGTCGATAGTAATCGCTTCTGGCATGATTATGAGTCGAGTGAAACATTATTAGAACGAGGAGAAGCTGTAGGTGAAGACGATACACGCGATGTGGTAGATCTATTGATAGATCAGATAGAGACTTGTGATGTTTTGATTTTGAATAAATGTGATCTGGTTACCGAATCTGAGTTAAATAAATTAGAAGCAGTTATTCATAAGCTTCAACCAAGTGCACGCATTATTCGTACAACAAAAGGAGAGGTTGATCCTAAAGAGATTCTAAACACTCAATTATTTGATATGGAAAAAGCAGCCACTTCAGCAGGGTGGATGCAGGAATTGCAAAAAGATCATCATACTCCTGAAAGTGAAGAATATGGTATTCAATCATTTGTTTATCGCCGTAGACGTCCGTTTGAACCGCAACGATTATACGATTTTATGGAAGAATGGCCTGAACAGATTGTACGGGCAAAAGGTCTCGTCTGGCTAGCTACAGGTGAAGATGTTGCAGCTACATTAGGTCAAGCAGGCCCATCAGTACAATTTGGACCCGCTGGCAATTGGGTAGCAGCATTACCTCAGCAAGAACGCCAGCAGATTCTGGAGGAAGAACCTGAACTATTGGAACAATGGGATCAAGAGTGGGGAGATCGTATGACAGAAGTTGTTTTTATCGGTATAGGATTAAATCAAAAACAGATAGAGTCTAATTTGGATCAATGTCTACTTACTGATTATGAAATGCAACAGGATTGGTCAACATTTTATAATCCTTTACCATGGTTAAAACCGGAAGAGAATCATGTGAATGAAGCGATACAACATTTACTAGGGTAATCGTAGTAGAAATGTAACTCAAAGATTCAACGCATTT
This sequence comes from Paenibacillus sp. CFBP13512, assembly GCF_005233705.1. NCBI lineage: Bacteria > Bacillati > Bacillota > Bacilli > Caryophanales > Paenibacillaceae > Paenibacillus > Paenibacillus sp. CFBP13512. Next base: position 105,133 of record NZ_QGAD01000003.1, read on the forward strand.
TCTTTTCAAAAATTAAGCGTACTCAATATAAATATTGAACAATCTATGATATAATAGAAAAGGCTGTTGGACATCAAATCTGTGGGTTATTGAACAGATTGAGAAAAGATTTAACATATCATTTAGTGAATATAGTGTTTTTCTGAAAATTGAAGTTGAACATTTCTCACAATTAGGGTACATTAGTATAGTTGAATATTTTTGTCTATTAATTAGTGAAGTGAGGTGAATTCACATGCGCGTTATCGTAACTATGGCATGCACAGAGACTGGCGACCGTAATTATACTACAACCAAGAACAAAAGAAATCATCCAGAACGTCTTGAGTTGAAAAAATATTGCCCACGTCTAAAAAAATACACGATCCATCGTGAAACTCGTTAATATTTATTAACGTCTAAACGTTCGCCCATCTGTTTATGCAGATGGGTGTTTGTGTTTTTGAAGATGTTTTTTAATGGCAGTTTGCTTTAGGATTTTTAGGATAAAGGTGAGATTATAGTTTATTTTTTGTTATTAGATTGTATTACATATAAACGTAGATTGAATATTTAGCATCATTTCTTGGTATAAATGTCTATATGAATAATCATCTGATTTTGGTATCATAATAAGAAGCTAAATAGATACGGATATGAGTATATTCTATATTGAACGTTTAGCGAAGTCTTATAATGAGGTGAATTATGAAAGCATATTTAGAGCTATTACAAGATATTTTAGATGAAGGCGTGGAGAAATCAGATCGCACAGGAACAGGAACGACTTCTGTTTTTGGTAGACAAATGCGTATCGATTTACAAAAAGGATTCCCTTTATTAACAACGAAGAGGTTACATACTCGTTCGATTATACATGAATTGTTATGGTTTCTCAGTGGTAGTACTAATATCAAATATTTACAGGATAATGGCGTTACGATCTGGGATGAATGGGCAGATGCAGAAGGCAATCTAGGACGCGTATATGGAGCACAATGGAGAACATGGCGTGGACCGGGTGGCGAAGTGATTGATCAGATTACATCGGTGATCGAAAGTATCAAGCACAACCCGGACTCACGTCGTCATATCGTGAATGCTTGGAATGCGGCAGAAGTGGATTCAATGGCTTTACCCCCGTGTCATTATGCTTTCCAATTTTATGTAGCGAATGGAAAATTATCTTGTATGTTCCAGATGCGTTCGGTCGATACATTCCTTGGATTGCCGTTCAATTTGGCTTCGTATGCGCTTCTCACTCATATGGTGGCTCAGCAGTGTGATCTTGAAGTTGGAGATCTAGTATGGACAGGCGGAGATGTTCATATCTATGCTAATCATATGGAGCAAGCAAAATTACAGCTGACAAGAGAGCCTTATCCATTGCCACAGCTTCGTCTAGCTCGCAAGCCGGAGTCAATTTTTGATTATCATTTTGATGATTTTGTTTTTGAAAATTATGAATATCATCCAGGTATCAAAGCACCGATCTCGGTTTAAGCGTAGATCAGCTATAGAATGATGAGCTTTTGATATCTATAAGACGATATATCGTTTGAATAGAACTCTTATTATCTTTTCTGTAACGAGAAAAGATAGTAAGAGTTTTTTGTATATAAAGGGTGTATTTGTAAAAGGTTATCGTAAAATTCTAGGTAAGAGTACAAAGTGATCAAATAAGTGATCAAATTTATAAATAAGGAACCAAAGAACATTTTATATATTGCTTTTTTACAAATGATTGAGTATAGAAGCCAATGAATAGTTCGGGATTGAATAATAATGTGATGCCAATGATTCATTTTGATGATATGATACAGTATAAATTGGTCTGAATAGTATTCTGGATAAATGGAGGATGCACAAGCGATGACAATTACAATGATATGGGCACAAGCAAGTAACGGAGTGATTGGAAAAGATAATGATTTGCCATGGCGATTGCCTCGTGATATGGCTTATTTTAAACAACAAACCCAGCATAAGACAGTCGTTATGGGTCGTAAAACGTGGGAATCGTTTGGTGGAAAGCCGTTACCTAATCGTCGCAATATTATTATTACACGTAGTCAGGAGTTTACAGCTACAGATGCTGAAGTAGTTTATTCTGTAGAAGAAGCGATACAACTGGCAGGACAAGACAATGAATTGATGGTGATTGGTGGCTCCACGATCTATGAGCAGTTTTTGCAGTATGCAGATCGTCTGCTGGTGACAAAAATTGATTATGATTTTGCAGGGGATACTTATTTTCCAGAAGTGGATTGGTCTCAGTGGCAACAAGCCTCAATCACTGAAGGTATTCGTGATGAGAAAAATGATTACGATTACCGATTTGAAGAATATTTGCATATTTAATCATTTTATGAGATATTTATGCGAAAATAAAAATCAGTTATCTTTACAAGTATACGTATAGCATAGGAATGAGTACTTATTTTTAGCTTAAATGTTAGCAAACAGTATAAATATAAGCTTGAAAAAGTAGGAAAATAACAGAAATATGCTTGCAAGATGTTTCATCACGGTGTAATCTCTATGTAAAAAGTACAAACAATCATGCGCATAATCCATTTGGTATTCATTTGTGTGAATGATAATCTAGAAAATAAACTTATTGTAAGTAAAATGTAGCATTCCAAAGATTGTAGATGTATCCAAGGTAAGCTAAATACAGAAAGAAACCAGCTTTGAATATCATACAATATCTGTAACACAGGCTCAGCAGTGACAGAACGGATGGGGGAAATGTTAAAATGTCTACACCAACTGGATTCATGGAATACAAAAGACAAATTCCCGCGGATCGCAATCCGCTTGAACGCGTAAAAGATTGGCAAGAGTTCCACAAACATATGGCAGAAGATGAGCTTCGTACACAAGGAGCTAGATGTATGGATTGTGGGACACCTTACTGTCACACAGGAATGGATATGGCAGGTGGAACTTTTGGTTGTCCGGTTCATAACTTGATTCCTGAATGGAATAACTTGGTGTATCGTGGATTGTGGAGAGAAGCATTAGAGCGTCTACACAAAACAAATAATTTTCCTGAATTTACAGGGCGTATCTGTCCAGCACCGTGCGAAGGCTCTTGTACGGTAGGTCTGATCGGACAACCGGTAACGATCAAAACGATTGAAGAAGCGATTATCGAAAAAGGTTTTGAAGAAGGTTGGGTTGTTCCACAACCACCTGAAAAACGTACAGGTCGTCGTGTAGCGGTTATCGGATCAGGTCCAGCCGGTCTGGCATGTGCAGCACAATTAAACAAAGCAGGTCATTCGGTAACCGTCTATGAGCGTTCTGATCGTGTCGGTGGATTATTGACTTATGGTATTCCAACGATGAAATTAGATAAAGGTATTGTTCAACGTCGTGTGGATCTCTTGATAGCAGAAGGTATTGAATTTATTACAGGTACTGAAATCGGGAAAGATATTCCTGCACAACAATTAGTTGATGAGTATGATGCAGTGATACTTTGCGGCGGTGCAACGAAACCGCGTGAATTCAATATTGAAGGTAGCGAACTCAATGGCGTTGTCTATGCAATGGATTTTCTAAACGGTTCAATCAAAAGTTTCCTTGATAGCAATCTTGAAGATGGTAATTACTTATCCGCTCAAGATAAAAACGTGATTGTAATCGGTGGTGGTGATACAGGTTCTGACTGTGTGGCTACTTCTGTCCGTCATGGTTGCAGTACAGTAACTCAGTTCGGTACTCATGATAAAGCACCACTCGAACGTGATCCAATTAGCAATCCTTGGCCACAGTTCCCTAATGTATACACACTGGATTATGCACAAGAAGAAGCAAAAGCGATATTTGGTAGTGATCCACGCGAATTCTCAATCATGACGACTAAATTTGTTGGAGACGAAAATGGTAACTTGAAAGAGTTACACACGATTCAAATTCAACGGATTGTAGATGAAACAGGTCGCAAAATCTATCAACCTATCCCGGGTACTGAAAAAGTATTCCCTGCGGAACTTGCGCTTATTGCTATCGGATTTGATGGTCCTGAACAAACATTGCCTGAACAGCTGGGTCTGGCAACAGATCGCTGGACAAATGTTAAAGCACGTTATGGTAAATACAATACCAATGTAGAGAAAGTATTTGCTGCTGGTGATATGCGTCGTGGTCAAAGTCTAGTGGTATGGGCGATCAATGAAGGACGCGAAGCTGCACGTGAAGTGGATAAATATTTGATGGGTTCTACAGTTCTGGTCTAATTAGAATCGATAAAGTGATATGTACTATTAGCATGGTCACAATCGATTAATATCCTCGTTATAGATCATAATAAAAGCTAGGGTGTGCCAAAGATATTGCTGGCGTACCCTAGCTTTTATTGTATTTAACTTGCCAATCTTGATTTCAAATATCGGTCTAAGCTCAAAAGAGAAGTCTAAAACTTCAATCGAAATTTCAATAAGGCTATGGTATAATAAATAGCAATAGCAAGTACGTGGGCAAGGGGGCTACACTCCAGGGTGTGGTCCCTTTTTGCCGCTAAGATGCAATCCATTCCCGGAAAGGAATGAACGAAATGAAAATATTAATCGTAGCAGAAAAACCAGATATGGGACGGAATATTGCTGCTGTGATGGAGCCTAAAGCACGCAATCACCGTACATATCTGGAAGGGGAACAATATATTATTACATGGGCAATCGGTCATTTAATAGGGCTAGCCGAACCGGATGCGTATGATCCCAAATATAAAAAGTGGAACTTCGGCGATCTGCCTATTATTCCAGAACAATTCAAAATAGTACCTAACCCAAGAACCAAAGATCAATTGAATACGATCGGAGAATTAGCCAAGCGCTGTGACCGCATTGTAAACGCCTGTGATGCCGGACGGGAAGGGCAACATATATTTGCGTTAATCCAGCGTCAATTGAAGCTTACACAGCCTGTCAAGCGCTTATGGATATCTGATCTGACACCAGAAAGTATTCGTAAAGGGTTTGTTGAATTAAAAGATGGACAAGAGTTTGACAATTTAACTCGTGCAGCCAGAGCACGTAGTGAAGCAGACTGGTTGATCGGCATGAATGCTTCACGTGCATTTACGATTAAGCATAATAATCTATTATCTGTTGGACGTGTACAGACGCCTGTATTAGCGCTAATCTATGATCGGCAAAAAGAAATCGAAGCGTTTGATTCGCAAACGTTTTATGAAGTACGCGCTACGTTTAAGCAAGCAGATAAAAGTTACACTGGAGTCTGGCAAGGCGATCGTATTACCGATCAAGCTAAGGGACAATCGATTGTAGATAAAGTAAAAGGTAAAGAAGGTCGTATCACCAAATACGATATTCGTGAAAGTAAAGAGTACCCATACAAATTGTATGATCTAACGTTGTTACAACGGGATGCGAATGCCAAGTTTGGTTACTCTGCTAAAAAAACATTGGATACCGCGCAAGCTCTATATGAAAAACATAAAGTGATCAGCTATCCACGTACCAACTCTAACTATGTAACAGAGCAGAATATTGATGGGATGCATAAAGTGCTCGGTATGCTCAAAAATACAACGTATGAACAATTAGCAGAAGGCGCAGAAGGTAAACGAGTGCATATAAACAATAAAGCAGTCTGTAATCCATCCAAAGTGGAAGATCACCATGCTATTTTGCCGACATTAAAAAAGCCGGGCACCCTTAGCAAAGAAGAACAGCAATTGTATGATCTGATTGTACGTCGTTTTCTAGCTCAATTTTATCCACCTGCTGAATACAAGCATCATACTGTAATGACAACGGTAGAACAGGAAACATTCAAAACGGCGGTAAAAGAACTACTATTTCTAGGTTGGAAAGCCACATTGCCGGATAAAGATAAATCCAAATCTTCAAGCAAGTCTGCAAGCAAAGGTGAAAATGGTAAAGAAGAAGAACCTGAAGAAGAAGTTCAAGAGCCATTTGTCATCAATGATCAGCAATCTGTGCAATGTAGCAAAGCAGAAGTGAAAGAGAAAGCAACTCAACCGCCCAAGCACTATACCGAAGGTACATTGCTCAAAGCGATGGAAAGTGCGGGGAAGCAGATTGAAAATGAAGAATTGCGTGATGCGATGAAAGAATCGGGTCTGGGTACACCCGCAACGCGAGCGGCAACGATTGAACGATTAAAGCAAGTTGGATATATCAACACACAAGGCAAAAAGATGGAGTTAACATTGAAAGGTCGAGCCGCTATTGAATTGATTCGTGCTGCTGGAGTGGAACTACTGACTTCTCCAGAAATGACAGGTCAATGGGAACGTCGACTGAACCAGATTTCACGTGGAGAAGCAGATTCTGATCGGTTTTTGGAAAGTGTTAAGAAATTTGCCGCTTCTGTGATTGAAAAAGTAAAAACACAGACCCCTGCGATTGCTGGGCGGTTTGGCGATGATTCCCGTTCTAACAGTAAAGGTAAACGTTCATCAACATCGACAAAGACGGCTTCAAGTAAAGGAAGTACAGGTACAACCAATCGTAGTAAAAGTAGTGCTGCTAACCAAGCCACTACCAAGTCAGCGTCTAATAAAGTTCCATCAACAGCACGTTCAGCGACAGCAACTGTATCGATGGGAGCAGCTGGAGAACATACCGCACTGGGGACATGCCCTAATGCTAATTGTGGTGGACAAATTATTGAAGGACGCAAAGGGTACGGTTGCTCGCATTTCAAAAAAGGATGTACTTTTGTGATCTGGAAAGAATTTGCCGGTAAAAAAATATCGGTATCTATGCTCAAAACGTTATTGCAAAAAGGTGAGACTCAAGCACTTGCTTTCAAAAAAGGCGATGAAACACATAAAGGACGGATCAAGTTAGTGGATCAAGAATCAGGCAAATTAATTGTAGAAGCTGTGAAATAAATCTAAGATTTATTTTGTAGGAATAAGCTATGTACACATAAAAAAACGGACCGGGAGTTAACCCGAAGTCCGTTTCTTTTGCTGTTGAGTCAAGCTGTCATGAATAACTTGAGGTACTTCAATCAATTGCGATATGGTATAGAACGGAAGATCATCTTCATGCTGAAGTTGAACAACGTCATAAGCCCATTCATGAGATTGTTTGAGATAGATCGTATTCAATGAAGCATGTAGAGCAGGCTGAACATCAGAACGTAAAGAATTACCGATCATCCAAGTATCCTGACGTGGAAGTACATGAGAATTAATAATTTCTTCGAGCGCATGAATATTTTTGTGTTGACGAATAAAGATACGGGATTCGAAATAAGAGGTTAATTTCATCTGATCAATCTTACGTTGTTGAATCACTGTTTCGCCACCAGTATAAAGATATAAGGTATGTCCTGCTTGTTGAAGAATCTCTAGCGTTTCAACCATACCCGGATAAGGTTCGACTTCTTTCTCATAGACGCTATTGCCGAGTAAACGCAATTGAGTTTCTTCTTTTTCGTTAATAGGTCGTCCAAATAATTCACTGAAATGATGATACGTTTCGACTAATGATTTGGGAAAATGTTCACTAGCAAATCCGACTCTGTGAACGCCAGCTACATCAATTTCGATCTGCTTTTGCCGAATCGCTTCCATAGTGATGTCGTGATTGTTAAACCATTCTGATAATAAGCTAATAAATTCGTCTAAAATAAGATTGAAATATTTGTTACAATGGATCAGCGTATCATCCATATCAAAGATAAGGTGCTGATGTCTGATATCTTTCATGTGAGTCACTCCTTAAATACGGATATACGATTCGAGGAACAGTTGAAGCTCAGAAGCACCGTCCTGTCGAATACTAAAACGTTCAATATCGCCTCTACCGAGGTGGATACGTAATAAGCCTGCCACTCTAAGCATCATCAGATGATGCATAAGCGATTCTTGCGGTTGTAATAGATAGTGAGCCATATCTTGCAGAGAACGCGGTTCACCGCCAATATAGCGCAGCATACGCAGACGTTCTGGATCAGATAATGCTCGTGTCATACGGAGCAACACATTTGGTGGATCTTCTTCGTCTTGTTCAGGTACATCAACCGGATATTGAATCAATAATACACCTTCATAGAAGCAATACGTATTGATCGGACGATTGTGTACAGTAGGGAATAAGATCACCGTGTTCAGTTCAGGGAAAGGATCTACCACTAAGCCGCCTGAAGCATATTCAATCAGAGCTGTAGGGTCCATTTTATCCAGCAACCCTTTTTTCTCTTTAGCGTCTTCTGTGATCAATTCAAGAATTTCAGCTTCCATATGATGAAAATAATGCTCATACCATAATTTTAATAGTGGAGCATAACTGGTCTGGATCCGTCTTGTATCAATTAATGTCATAGCCGGGAGCAGTTCATGAATCTCATTCCACATTTCATCTTCAGGTGCATTTTCTAAATGATCTAAAAAATCACGAACAGAACCGTCGGCATGACGACAGCTTGCCCAGGCATACAATACATCAAAATCATCAAAAGGCCACGAAGAAGCTTCCAATATAGCAGAGCGTACTCCAGGGCTTAGTTGGTTGTCGATGTCTCTGATCCATTCTGAACCCAGATCGATATCACGAATCCATTTTTTGGTCACATAGACCATAAAACTTCCTAGTAAATCGTAGATCGGAGACACATCTATTTTCACGTCATAGCTCATGAAACCAGAACCCTCCCAAATAGTATCTATTCAACAATAAATGAATCTGATTTTAGATTCAACATAGTGTAACAATATAACCTGTTTGTACGTCTAATATCAAGTTATACCATCGGTTATCGTCCTGTTATTATGGCTTGTTTACTTATACATTGTCTACTATAATGTTCGGATGGTATTTCGCAAAAAAAAGATTTTATGATTCATTTACATCTTGTTTCATTACATAATTGGAGGAACCGTCGTGCTCAAAACATCGTCCCAACATTCGCAATCGATTCATTCTGTATCCAAAATTCATTTTGCTATTTTGATTATTGCTATTATAGTAGCAGGGATTAGTCAGGGAATGTTATTACCTGTACTGGCTATTTTTTTAGAAAAAATGGGCGTTTCTTCCACGTTAAATGGATTGAATGCCGCAGTATTGTATATCGGTTCATTCGGTATGACACTGGTTGCAGAACGATTGTTAGGCGTTTTAGGATTTAAAAAGTTAATGCTAGGAGGATTATTGTTAGTCCTTATCACTTTGCCTCTATTTCCAGTGTACCCAAGTATCGCCTTCTGGTTCGTGCTTCGGTTATTAGTCGGTATCGGAGATAGTGCTGTTCATTATTCTGCTCAATTATGGGTACTTATGGTCACGCCGTCTGAACATAGAGGACGTAACCTTTCGATATACGGGATGTCGTATGGTATAGGATTCAGTATTGGACCACTTGGTATTAAATTGTTAGATTGGGGTATCTATGCACCGTTTCTTTTACTTGCTGGATTATTTCTAATCGTAGTTATGCTGGTGATCTGGAAGTTACCGAATGGAACTCCTGAAAAAACAGCAACCAACGAACCTGCACAACGCCGTTTTGTTAAAAGTTATAGCTGGGCATGGTATGCACTGATCCCAGCATTTCTATACGGATATATGGAAGCGGCAATGAATAGCAATTTCCCTGTCTATGGATTACGAGTCGGCTTTTCCACAGGGGATATCGCCTTCTTACTTCCTTTTATCGGTATCGGAGGATTGATTCTTCAACTTCCTTTGGGAATATTAAGCGATCGCTATGGACGCAAAAAAATGCTTATGATCTGTGGAGGGCTAGGCGGATTGTTGTTCTTATTCGTTCCGATGGCAGAAACAAATATGATCGCTATTGCAGCTATTTTTGCATTGGCTGGAGGTCTGATCGGTTCTTTCTTTTCACTTGGACTTGCTTATGCCGCAGATATGTTACCCAAAATGTATTTGCCGGCAGCTAATGTCTTAGCTTCGTTCCATTTTAATGCAGGAAGTATTATTGGACCGGCGCTAGGCGGAAAAGGAATCGAGATGGGCTCAACAGCTAGTTTATTTTGGGTTTTGGGTGGTTGTTATATGATTTTTGCAGCAACAGGTTTTATATTTAAAGAAAAATCGAAATAATCCGGTGCCGTAGATGGCATTTCTGTGCTTTTTCCCCTAAACTAATAAGTGATGGCTACACCTCAACACTCAAACAGTATTCACGTATATACAGATGATCGTAAACACGAATAAGTCTTAAGCAATCACTAGATAGAGAAGGGCGGCTCATAATAGATGTCGATGATCAAAATAGAGAATCTTACAAAAACGGTCGGTGAACATAAAACCAAAGTATTGGATCGGATTAACCTAGAAATTCAACACGGTGAAATGATCGCTATTTTGGGACCGAGCGGTAGTGGTAAAAGTACATTACTTAAATGTCTGGCAATGAAAGAATCATGGACAGATGGTAGTTTTCAGGTCGGTGATATCGATATTATGAAAGCAGGCTTTAGCGGTAAACGCAAAATATCGCGTGAATGGGCATATGTTGAACAAAGCCCTCAACTTCATCCTGACCGAACAGCGCTCAAAAATGTGTTGATCGGACAAGCCGGACAAACCCCAATCTGGCGTATGCTTACAGGTATGGTGCGATCCGATGATTATATGGGCGCAATGGATGTACTGGAAAGTCTGGGCTTATTAGATAAAGCACATCAGAAAGCCAGTACGTTAAGTGGTGGGGAACGTCAGCGTGTAGCGATTGCACGATCGCTTGCTCATGGTGTCAAAGTAGTTTTAGCGGATGAACCGATTACAGGGCTTGATCCGAAGTCAGGGGAAGATGTCATCAAAACACTTCGCGCGCTATGTAGTAGTGAACGAGTCACGATCATTACAGTGATTCCATTAGAGTTAGCAGAAAAATATGCAACTCGTATTATTGGATTACAAGAAGGACATATTGCTTTTGATATTAAAGGTAGACGATTGACCAGTGCAGAACGTCGATTGTTATAACAGATTTAGTTAATGAAAAGAGTGATACTATTGAAATGGAATCTATGGGTGCGCTTGGCGACAGTCACTACATTACTGATCTTGTTGAGTGGTTGTGAACTCATTTCAGATCCGAAAGGGCTTATGCAGTTGCCACAGCTTCCTTCGGATAAACAGACATTAAGTAGCACCATCCAAGCAGCATTACCTCCAGGAGCCAAACTTGCCAATCCCAAAAATGGGAATGCTAACGATTGGATTCAACAAGCAGATCTAGATGGAGACGGCAAAATGGAAGCTATCGCTTTCTACACTACGTCAGATGCGCGAATTAACGGAATGATTTTTGAACAGTCGGGTTCTGATTGGGTTAAGAAAAGAGATATTGAAGGTCAAGGATATGTGCTAGAAAGTGTAGAAATCAAAGATATTACTCATGATGGTCATAAAGACCTGATCGTCGGTTATTCGAATGCGATTAATACGATCAATAGTGGCGTAGATAGCATGCAGAAAAATCTAGTCATTTATAGTTATGACAAAGGTGAGTTGAATATTGTAGATAAAAAGCCATACACTTATTATGAGATATTAGATATGAATGGTGATGGCATTGATGATCTAACGACGATGTATATGAGTCGTAACAGTTATTTGACGATTACTAATTTCCGCTACAAAGACGGTTTTCAAGAAGTGGATTCGATTGATCTGGATTCAACGATTACTTTAGGATTCTATAATGTAGTATCTGGCAAAGTGTCTAAAGACCAGAATGGTATTATTATGGATCAATTACTAGGGATCTCCTCTGGATTCACACACCTCATTATTATGGAAAATAATAAGCTTCGAGATGTATTCCCTTTAGGCAGAGCGGCTACATTCAAAGACTCTCTGATCTATAGTGATGATGTTAATGGAGATGGATTATTGGAAATTGGAATGCTACAAATTCCATTAGGCTGGGAAAATATTGAGCCTAGCGAAATTCCATACTTTACGTATTATTATCAATGGGATGGAGATAATGGTCTGAAATTAGTCAGTCAGCAATATCGAGATGATTCGGGACGATTTGTACTCAAATTTGCGCCAGAATGGAATGATAAGATTACGCTCGATACCAAGTCTAATAAAGATCAAGATTTACGCTTTATTTTAAAAGATACGGGAGAAAAAGTAGCTGAAGTACGCTTCTTCACTTCAACCCAATGGGCCAACCAAGCGAGTAAAGATTGGGAGCTTATTACCAACTCTAATGATCAATACATTGCACTTTGGCAAAATACAAAAAATAATCTGATATTGAATTGAGGGGGCCTTTTTTATGAGTAAAGTGTTAATTATGGAAGATGAAGAGTCAATCCGTAGTTTTATTATTATTAACTTAAAGCGCAATGGATTTGAAGTGATTGAGACTGAGAACGGGGAACAAGCGTTGCATATGTTAGAAACGGTACCGGATATTGATATTGCTTTACTAGATGTCATGGTTCCGGGGATCGACGGATTCGAAGTCTGTCGCCGTATTCGTGAAAAAAATGAACGGATTGGGATTGTCTTCCTAACAGCTAAAGTTCAAGAGCAAGATAAAGTCTATGCTTTATCTGTAGGTGCAGATGATCATATTAGCAAGCCATTTAGCCCAACAGAATTGATCGCTCGTATTCAATCTTTGTTACGTCGTGTAAATGTACAACGCGAATCCAATACCAAAGTATCGTTTGAATCAGGACCTTTTACTTTGGATCTTATCTCCAAACAGTTCAAGAAAAAAGGGCAACAAATCGAATTGACACCTACCGAGTTCTCATTGGTTCAATTTTTCCTGGAAAAAGAAAATACACCGCTTAGTCGTGATCTACTTTTAGATCATGTATGGGGCAAAGAATATATGGGTGATCCCAAAATTGTAGATGTAAATATTCGTCGTTTGCGTCAAAAAATCGAAAACAATCCGTCTGAACCTGAATTCCTGCAAACGGTGTGGGGACATGGTTATAAATGGAGAGGCCGGGAGTCCTAATGATCAAAAAAGGCATTAGTCGCCAGATTGTTCTACATTACTTCATTGTAGTATTTCTGGCGTTGCTCTTGGTAGAATTGGTATTTCTGTTTTCTATGCGCACGTATTATTACGACAGTATTTACAATTATCTCAATAGTTCAACAGATGTACCACAGAATTATATCAGTGATCAGTCTAGCCCTGTGAAATATCAAGAAATTATTCAACGTTATGAGCTAGGTGATACGGTTGAAGTTCAATTGCTGGATACACAGGGAAATGTGTTGCAGAACTCAACCAACTTTAGAGTCGATAAGCCAATTCAGACCGGTGATATCCCGCAAGCATTAGCAGGCTCTACTGGACGTTGGATTGGGAAGCAAGCTGGCACAGGTGAAAATGTTATGGCGGTTACAAGACAAATTCAAGTGAATGGTGATAATTATCTGGTTCGTTATGTTACTTCGCTAGAGCGTGTTAATCAGAAGTTATTAACGATTACAATGGTTGCTGTAGGCGTTGGAGCCGCAGTCTTGATCATTGTACTAGTTGTAAGCTTAGGGCTGGCGAATTCAATTGTACGACCGCTGAACAATATTATCGGGGTCTCGACATTGATGGCAAAAGGAGACTTTAACGCCCGAATCAAGGGGAACTATCCTCATGAAATTGGTGAGCTTGCTTCAACACTGAATTATATGGCTGAAGAAATTATTCGTAGTAATCAGATTAAAGACGACTTTATCTCTTCGATCTCTCATGAATTGCGAACACCTCTTACCGGGATTAAAGGATGGAGCGAAACGCTAGTCTCAGGTGGATTTGATCCAGAAGAGACTAAGCTTGGGATGAGTATTATTTCCAAAGAAACCGATCGTCTGATTGGATTAGTAGAAGAAATGCTTGATTTCTCTAAATTGCAACAGAATCAGATGAAAATGGTGATCGGGGAAGTTAATCTTAAAGAAGTATTGCAAGAGACGATGCTTAATGTCTGGGCAAAAGCAGAGCAGAAAAAAATCCAGCTGAAGTTAGAACCCGGTGCTCGTCCTTTTATAGTACAAGCCGATGGTAACCGTCTAAAGCAAGTTTTTCTAAATATTGTCGATAATGCCATTAAATTCTCACCGGAAGAATCTACAATCTTTATTATGCTTACAGAAGTCTCCCCTGAACGTGTACGAATATCGATTCAAGATGCAGGGATCGGTATCAGTCAGGAACATTTGGAAAAAGTAAAAGATCGTTTCTTCCAGGTGAATCCGAACCGGGGCGGAACAGGCTTGGGGCTTGCGATTACACAGCAGATTGTACAATTGCATAATGGTGAAATGTATATTGATAGTGAGATCGAAAAAGGCACCACAGTTATGATAGAACTTCCATTAACCAAACAGCAAGAAATACTACAACTAACCTAAAACAGACTAAACAAGGGGGATCACCATTTGACATTACAGCAACCTCAAGTTAACGATTTGCCACTTCGTATTATTAAAGCAAATCAGCAATATGCTGAACAGGTAACCTCTTTGTTAGTGAATGCAGCAGAGTGGATGGAGTCTAAAGGCATAGAACAATGGAAAAAGGAAATGTTTACTCCTGAGTTAATTCATAGCTATTTTCTAGAACGAGAAGTGTTTATTCTATACATGGCAGAGCAACCAGCCGCTATGTTTACTTTACAAGCAGGCGATCTGGAGTACTGGCAACATCTGAATGATGAAGATTACTTTTATTTGCATCGTTTAACGGTACATCAAGATTTTCGCAGTGTAGGGCTAGGAGCTATTGCTATTCAGTGGGCTAGTGATTATGCACATAGTTCTGGTAAAAAAGGGCTTCGCCTAGATTGCATGGCGCATTTACCTACTTTGAATCGCTTTTATCAAAGTCAAGATTTTCGTTATATGGGTACACATGAGGTAAAAGGTCGCCTAGCTAGTCTTTATGAAAAGCTTGCGCCTGCCAAAGATCATCAGATTCGGTTAGAGTATTTTCTAGAAAAAGATTTCGATCAGTTATTAGAATGGTCGGGAGATGCTGTGTTTCTACAACAATGGAGTGGATCAGGCTGGGAGTATCCGCTAGATCAAGATGATCTTAATGCTCATATAAAAGGATCGAATCATCCACGATTTTCAGATCAGTTGATCTATATAGCTGTAGATCGCATGACAAATCGTAAAATAGGGCATGTAGCGTTAAGTAAAATAGATCGTAGTAACCGGTCTGCACGTATATCCAAATTATTAGTCGGTGATCCTGAAGCGAGAGGGAAAGGCTACGGGCGACAAATGATTCAAGAGCTATTACGGATTGGTTTTGATACTTTAGGAATGCATCGTATCACTTTAGGTGTGTATGATTATAATGGATCAGCGATTCAATTGTATGAGTCTTGTGGATTTAGTAAAGAAGGATTAATGCGCGATTCTTCTTGGTTAAACGGTCAGTATTACAGTGTATACGAGATGAGTATACTCGAACACGAGTGGAAAGCATTACAATAGCAAAATAAAAAGCGGTAGCCTTATGGCTACCGCTTTTTATTTATTCTATACGTTGTATATCGTAATGATCATCATTGAAATGATCTTTATTTACCAAAAGGATGTAATAAATTATAATCCGCCCGCACGCAATCTAGTGGATTTATCATAAACTTCTTGAAGTAAGCGAGCAGGTTGTGTACGAACAACAGGTTTAGCATGGATAATCTCGTAAGGAGCAACAACTTTGATATCATCAGCAGTACCTTTGATGACTGCTCCTTCTTTGATGACTGCCCCTTCAGCGACAATCGCATATTCTACACGAGCATTTTTGCCTACAATTGCACCTGGCATAATTACACTGTGACGAACATCGGCGAACTTACCGATTTCAGCGTTGTTAAATACAACAGAACGTTGTACATCGCCTTCTAATACCGCTTGATCGCTAACCATAGAACATTGAGGAACTTGACGTTCACGAGTGATCGTATTTGTAGCATTTAAACTAGGTGAGAACATAGGCCAAGCTTCATTTTTAAGTTCAAACTGTTGATCTTGACTTAAAATATCCATATGCGCTTCCCATAAGCTATCGATTGTACCTACGTCTCTCCAGTACCCTTGGAATTCGTAAGCTACCACGATTTGGTGTTCTGCCAACATTTGCGGAATAATATCTTTACCAAAATCATGATTGGAATCTGCTTTGACTGCATCTTCGATTAGATGACGTCTAAGATATTGCCAGTTAAATACGTAAATTCCCATAGAAGCTAGATTACTTTCTGGTTGAGCAGGCTTTTCAGAGAATTTGGTAATATTCATTGAAGAGTCAGTACTCATCACACCAAAGCGACTTGCTTCTTCCCATGGAACTTCCATAACAGAAATAGTTGCCATAGCATTGTGTTCTTGATGGTAGTTAATCATATCACTATAATCCATGTGATAAATATGATCGCCTGAAAGAATCAAAACATTTTCAGGATTAAGCGCATCAAGATAAGCGATATTTTTCGTGATCGCGTCTGCTGTTCCCATATATTCACCTGTTGCTTCAGAAGACAACAGAGAGATGTTCATTTGAAGATCGGATGTGGACCAAGCATCCCCTTGATCGATATGGTCATGAAGCGATGCTGCTTCATATTGCGTCAGTACACCGATCGTATCAATGCCTGAATTCACGCAATTACTGAGAGGAAAATCAATAATCTTGAAGTCTCCACCAAACGGAACTGCTGGTTTGGCTACAATTGATGTAAGTGGTGCGAGTCTGCGCCCTTCTCCTCCGGCCAGCAACATAGCAACACACTTTTGATTTTTCATTAACTTTTCCCTCCAACTGTATAGTGACAACGCTCGTGATGATGTAATAATTTATAACCTTGAAAGATATTGGTTGAAACAAGTTTATTGTAAAATTTTTTCATTAACCAATTCTTTGTTCCCCTAATTGCGTAGAAAGGTCTTTTCAACTGGAACAAATACGGGTAATAATTGTGGTTAGTGACTTAAATCGTTTACCTATTCTAATCAGAAGGATAATAAACTAGAATAGAAGTAGAAGATATAAAATAATGTAAAAAATAAACATACATCTACTATGTAGCGGGGGTGATTTTTTGAGTCAAAAACGAACAGTTTATGGAGAACCAACTCCTGAGGAACTTTATCTTTTTCATGAAGGCACAAATTATCATACGTATCGTCACTTTGGGTCTCATGTGACGTCAGAAAATGGAGAGTCTGGTGTACGCTTTACGGTATGGGCGCCTGATGCCATACATGTCGGAGTCGCAGCAGACTGGAACAATTGGGATGGCGAACATCATCCATTACATAAGCTTCCCAACTCAGGAGTATGGACAGGATTTCTGCCGAATGTTCATGAAGGCAGTCTGTATAAATATCATATTACTCCATCTAATGGGGTGCCTTTTCTTAAAGCTGATCCGTATGCGCATTATGCTGAAGTTCGACCAGCGACGGCTTCTGTTGTTTCTTCATTAGCAGGGTATACATGGAATGATGCGGTATGGAGACGCAAACGTCGCGCACCTTATCGTAAACCACTTAATATTTATGAAATGCATTTTGGAACATGGAAACAAAAAGAAGATGGGAGCTTTTATACCTATCGTGAGTTGGCAGATATCCTAATTCCTTATTTGGTAGATATGGGATATACGCATTTGGAATTGATGCCACTAACCGAACATCCGTATGATCTATCATGGGGTTATCAAAGTACTGGCTATTTTGCACCAACCAGTCGTTATGGAACGCCACAAGAGTTAATGTATTTTGTAGATGCTTGTCACCAAGCAAATATCGGTGTGATCTTAGACTGGGTTCCAGGACATTTCACCAAAGACGCACATGGTCTGAGAATGTTTGATGGTACACCACTATATGAATATGCTGACCCAGATCGAGCTGAAAAGATCGGATGGGGCACATTATCATTTGACTTTGGTAAGCCAGAAGTTCGTTCTTTTCTAATATCGAGTGCCTTATATTGGATGGAAATGTTCCATTTTGATGGTCTGCGTGTCGATGCAGTCACCAGTATGATCCGACTTGATTTTGGTAGAGAAACGGTTGGAGGCTGGAAGCCGAACGAACAAGGTGGAGCTGAAAATAAAGAAGCGATCTCGTTTTTGCAACAGCTCAACAAAACGATTTTTCAATATTATCCTCATGCTCTGATGATGGCAGAAGAATCCAGTGCGTGGCCGGGTGTGACGAAGCCTGCACATGAAAATGGGCTTGGATTTAATTATAAATGGAGTATGGGTTGGATGAACGATACCCTAGACTATGTCGAATCAGATTTCGACCAACGCCCTAGTAAACATAATCTGTTAACGTTCCCGATCACCTATGCATTTGCAGAAAATTCCACGTTACCTCTTTCTCATGATGAAGTGGTGCATGGTAAGAAGTCGCTACTTGATAAAATGCCGGGTAGCTATGAGCAGAAGTTCGCAGGACTACGTCTGTTACTAGCTTATCAGATGACCCACCCGGGCAAAAAGTTATTATTTATGGGTGGCGAATTTGGACAATTTATCGAATGGAAAGATCAAGATCAGTTGGATTGGTTACTGCTTGAATACGATATGCATCAGAAAATGAAAAGTTACACACGCGAGCTAAATCATCTCTATCTACAATTACCTGCTTTGTGGGAACAAGATCATGAGTGGGAAGGGTATGAATGGTTAAATGCAGACGATGCTGCACGTAGTGTGATTACGTATATGCGTAAAGGTAAGAAAACTAACGATACACTGATTATTGCGATCAATTTCCAACCGATTCCACAAGTGAATTACCGTGTAGGTGTACCGAAAGCAGGAACATATGAAGAGATATGGAATAGTGATGAGCCTCGTTTTGGCGGAACAGGTGGACGAACAGAATCATTAGTCTTTTCTGAAAAAGAACCGTTCCATCAGCAAGAGCAAAGTATAGAAATCACTTTACCACCACTTAGTGTGCTTATATTAAAGCGTCGCACTTCCAATAGACGCAAATCATAGAAGGAGGACATAAACGATGAATATTTTATTTGCAGCAGCAGAAGCGAATCCTTTTATCAAAACAGGAGGTCTTGCTGACGTTATCGGCGCATTGCCTCAAGCTCTTCAAAAAGAAGGGGCAGATGTACGGATCGTATTACCCTTTTATAAAAGTATCCCTGCACCCATTCGTGAGAAGTCTGTCTTATTAAAAGTGATTCAAGTACAAGTGGGATGGCGTAGTCAATATTGCGGTATTATGCAATATATCGAAAATGGTGTGACCGTATATATGATCGATAACGAGTATTATTTTGGACGTGATGGGATCTACGGGTATGGAGATGATGGGGAGCGTTTTGCTTTCTTTAACCGTGCTGTGTTAGATATTTTACCAGTGATCGAATTCCAACCTGATATTATTCATGCTCATGATTGGCATACAGGCATGGTACCGATGTTACTTAAAGCACAATACCGTTATAACCCGTTCTATGCAGATATCCATAGTGTATTTACGATTCATAATCTGCTATATCAAGGTATTTTCCCTTATTCTGTATTGGGTGATTTACTTGGCATGGATGATCGTTATTTCCAATCTGAGGGAATCGAATATCATGGTAATGTAAGCTTTATGAAAGGTGGAATCGTGTTCGCTGATCAAGTGACTACGGTAAGTCCAACCTATGCAGAAGAAATCAAAATGCCTTATTATGGCTATGGATTAGAAGGGTTGTTAGGCTCACTCGGTGATCGCTTGCACGGGATTGTGAATGGAATTGATACGAAGAGTTATAATCCAGCAACAGATACGTATCTAACCAGTAATTATCGTAGTGCAACAGCGAAGCGTACAGCTAATAAGTTGGCACTACAAGAAGAATTAGGATTACCAATTGATGCTAAAATCCCTATGATTTCTATGGTTACTCGCTTGGCTGAATCGAAAGGATTAGATCTAGTCACTCGTGTACTTGATGAACTATTATATTATGATGATGTACAGTTTGTTATCTTGGGCACAGGTGAGCAAGAATACGAAGATTGGTTCCGTGAAGCGCTGTCTCGTCACTCTACTAAGCTTGCGGCAGAGATTAGATTCAGTGAAGGCGTAGCACGCCGTTTCTATGCAGGTAGTGATATGTTCTTAATGCCTTCCAAATTCGAACCTTGCGGGATCAGTCAATTGTTAGCGATGCGTTATGGTAGTATTCCAATTGTTCGTGAAACCGGTGGATTGAATGATACGGTACAATCGTATAACGAATTTACAGGCGAAGGTACAGGATTTACATTTGCTGCTTACAATGCACATGATATGTTATTCACTATTCGTCGTGCATTATCTATTTATAATCAACCTAAAGAGTGGAAAAAAGTTGTGAAAAATGCGATCACTGGCGAATATAGCTGGCAGGTATCTGCGCAAGAATATCTAGAAGTGTATCGTAAAGCATCTGAATCTTAAGGTCGCATAATGATTCAAAATAGTAGGTTAAGCTCAATGAGTGAAGCCAGAAAAGGCTACCCGCAAAATAAAAGATAACGGGTAGCCTTTTCTTATTTTGTATAGGATGATTTGGTTATAACGTGCACTATCTATATGGATAAATCAATCAAGAGGTAGAGATGATTCTTGCTTTTGATTAAGTTATCGATGAGATACTCTAAATAACAGTAAAAGGTGGAAATACATATGCTTAATCTAACCAGTACAAAATGGGAACTTCTCCACGGGCCGTATGGTAACGGTGGACATATTCCTTCACTTATCACATCATTACAACAACATTATGATCAAGAGCAAGCAAACGAATTATATTATGAAGAGTTATATCATCAGAACACAATTTATCCTAGTACGTACGTATCGGTTCCGTATTTGGTACAGATGGCACTGGAAGCTTCTGATCTTCAGACTCAACTGGATATTTATATCGTATGTGGAATGTTTGAAGCGTGGAATGAATTGCCTATAGGTGAAGACACTCATGAACCATCTAAAGAGTGGTATGATTATTTTACAGATTTAGATACTGAAGAAGTAGTGGATGTATACCAATCGTATCAACAATCGATACTAAGGTTAGAGTCCGTTTTAGACAAAATTATCACACAGATCTATGAGGTTGAAGAGAGTGAAAAGATTCATCTTTTAGCTGCTATAGCTGCTTTGCAAGGATACCGACATTGGGCGAAATGTTTTCTTATGTACAGTGATGGTGAAGAATACATAGGGGCATGTCCTAATTGTGATCAAGATCTCTATATATGGACCGATCAAAATAGTGAACTCACCGAATGGCGAGCTTATCCTACAGATCCAGTGATGAATATAGAAGCAAACTATCAAAAAATACGACCGGATGCGGAATATCAGAACCAAGAGGATCTGAAATGGTTATATACGTATATGACTTCATTGCAAATGACATATCGGGTAACCCAGCTAGCTTATTTAGGAGGAAAAGTGAATTGTCCTCACTGTTCTGACGATATATCTATAAGAGAAGCTTTATTAAAAAATATCTTCTAAATCGATTATTATATTAGGCTACAGCATTGCTCAACATAAGGGAGCGTTAGGCAGATATGAGTGAAGTAACCATAAGCAAAGAAGTATACCAACGATTACTATCGAATGAAAAGCATTATCAAAATATTATGGATTATTCTAACGATATGATTAGTCGTCATCAGATCAATACAGCATCTACCTATTTGTCAGTATCTGATGCAGCATATACATTAACAGGCTATACCCCAGAAGAATTGCTAGGAACCAGTGGATATCTCTATATACATCCAGAAGATGCTCCTCAAGTTATTGAATATATTAATGTCAGTCTGATTATGAATCATCATGTAACGATTGTATACCGGATTTTGCGCAAAGACGGTTCGTTTTTCTGGGCAGAATCGGCTTGTCATTATTTGTACGATGAACAAGGTCGCAAAAAAGAAGTGCTATCTATTACTCGTGATATCACAGAACGTAAATTGATTGAAGAACAATTGCAATACAGCGAGTGGCAAATGCGTCTTATTACAGATCATACATCTGATTTGATTTCTAGGCATGTAGCCAATAGTGACGTGACATACTTATATGCTTCACCCGCCTGTAAAACATTGCTTGGTTATACCCCAGAAGAAATGTTGGGTAAAAATGGACTAAGTTATGTACATGAAGATGATGTAGAGAAAGTACGTAACTACTTAACAGCCGTTCAATATGTGCAATCCGATCCAGAAGCGGTTATTTTCCGTTTTAAACGTAAAGATGGAACGTATATGTGGTCTGAAACGACTTGTCGATATACGTATGATGAACAAGGCGAATTGGAATATGTTGTAGCTGTCTCACGGGATATTACCGAACGGCGTGAACAAGAAAAAAGACTGCGTGAAAGCGAAAGTCGTTACAAATCGTTATTTGAACATAATCCTACAGGTATTAATGCTTTAAGTATAGATGGCACTTATTTGGCTATGAATAAAAGCATGGAGGATCTTCTAGGTTATACGAATGAAGATTTGAAAAATAAACCTTTTGAACCTGTGGCTCATCCTGACGATCTAGCTAGAACCAATTATCATTTTGAATTAGCCAAAAAAGGTGAGACACAGACGTACGAAATACGCACTTTTCACAAAGATGGTCATATTATTGAAGTTCATGTTACCAATGTACCGATTTATGTAGAAAATGAAGTGGTTGGTGTGTATGGGATTATTAACGATATTACCGAGCGTAATCAGTATTTAGCTAAAATAAAAAATTTAAGTAATCAGCAAGAGCTTATTTTAAATTCAGTATCTGAAGGGATATTCGGCGTCGATCTGGAAGGCAATACAACGTTTATTAATCCAGCCGGATCAGCGATGTTAGGGTACGATGTCAATCTTATGATGAATGAATATCATTTGAAGCAGATCGAGCAAAGTCAGCCAGATGGAAGCCCAGCGCTGGCGGGAGATACCCCGATTATGCGTTCTCTGTCAGATGGACAACCTCTTTACCGTGAGGAAGCCGTATTATGGAGACAAGATAATTCAAGCTTCTTAGCTTCATACCGTGTGACTCCTATTATTGATAATGGGGAACGTGTAGGTGCAGTAATTGTTTTTCGAGATCGTACGGAAGAGAATGAAGTGATTCGAGCACGTGAGATTGCTGAACAAGCAGATCGGGCGAAATCTGAATTCTTGGCAATTATTAGTCATGAATTACGTACGCCAATGAACGGTATGATCGGTATGATTGAACTGTTGTTCGATACGTTAGAGACACAAGAACAACGGGAATATGCTGAAATTATTATAGATAGCAACAATGCATTATTGAAAATTCTAAACGAGTTGTTAGACTTTAGTAAAATTGAAGCTGGGCGTATGGAGCTGGAGTATGGGGAAGTCAATATTCAGCATTTACTCGATCAAGTGACGGATATTTTTGTTACACCAGTACAGGAAAAGAAACTGTTTATTAATACACATATCGATCCCAAGTTACCTTCTTATATTATTGGAGATGAAGATCGATTACGACAGGTTCTGATCAATTTGGTCGGAAATGCTGTTAAATTTACAGAGCATGGTGGTGTATTGATTTCTGCTCATCTGAAGCCACAAGTTGATGCGCAATCGATTGTTGTAGAATTTTCTATTCAGGATACAGGGCACGGTATACCGGAAGATCAACAAGCCAAGTTATTCCAACCGTTCTCTCAGATCGGGACAGCGACCAATCGTAGATATGGCGGAACCGGTCTAGGATTATCTATTTGCAAAAAGATTATTGAATTGATGGGCGGTTCTATTCGGGTTGAAAGTAATTCTAATCGAGGAGCTACTTTTGCATTTACACTAACATTAAATGCAGCCGATTATCCTGAAATCGATATGACTGCACAACAAATAACTGCACAGCCATCGGTACCGACTTCATTATATGGCCCTTTACGTATCTTGGTAGCTGAAGACAATGCAACCAATCAGAAAGTATTGTTAACCATATTAAGCAAGCGAGGGTATCAGGCAGACCTTGTAGAGAATGGGGCAGCAGCCGTAGAAGCGACCAGTCGTAAAATATATGATTTGATATTTATGGATGTGAATATGCCGATTATGGATGGTATGGAGGCAACACGTCGTATTCGTCAGCAATATCAATCTTCACCGATTATTGTAGCGGTGACTGCATTTGCTCGCAAAGAAGAACAGTTATTATGTATGGAAAGTGGAATGCAAGACTTTGTATCTAAGCCACTTCGGATCACTGATATTGAAGCACAGTTAGAAAAGTGGTCAGAGTATATTCGTACGCATGATAGAAAATAATACAACCTAAACAAAAAAACTCTCTTAACGCTAGAGAGTTTTTTTGTTTACCATTCTATGGCTTGTTCTCGAAAATCAGAAGGCGTATATCCTGTTTCTCTTTTGAAAAATTTACTAAAGTGGGTTGCTTCTTTGAAGTTAAGATATTCTGAAATGTGGCTGACCGATTGATCGGTATGCACAAGTAATCGCTTCGCTTCTAAGATCATTCGAGCAGAAATAAAAGCTTTGGCAGTCATTCCGGTTGCTTCTATAGAAGCTCTGGTTAATGTTTTTTCAGTACAATTTAAATAGTGCGCATACTCGCTAACATGACTCCATTCAGCGAAATGTGTCTCGACAAGCTTATGGAAATGAATAAAACGTTGTGATAATTGAGTATAGGTTATGGGAAGAGTATTTTTGTGCACAATATGAAGCCAAGTCATCAAGGTATAAAGTTGATAACGTAATAACATATGGACATCTTCGGTAGGTTCTGAGATCAGAGAATCTTCGATCATTCTAGCAATCGAATAAACAGCTCGATCTAATTCTGTATTAGTTAGCGTTAGCACTTTGGGTAGTCTTTCAATATCAAAAGCTAGCTTGTGTTCATTTAAAGTTGAAGACCTAGGTATAAGAAACTCGGAACGAAATAAAATAATCCAACCCTCCCAATCTTCATCTTTTCCAAAGTTATGAACCTGATTAGGAGAGACTACAAACAGAGTTCCTGATTTACACAAAACGGGTTCAAAATCAATAGATTGAGTACATTCCCCTTGAGTCACGCAAATAACCATATAGAATTTGTATCTATGATTAATATCTATTCTTCCTTTAGGTGTACGCTTTTTTAATTCGGAAAAACTGAAAATTTCTAAGTCGTATGAATAAGGCGAAGGTGGATTATATCCTAGAGCTTCTATTTTGACATCATGATTTAGTTGAACATTCATAGTATATATTTCCTTTCGGTGAGAAGTTGTATAAAAATATAATGTCCATTTTATATCTTTTTTAGTCCTGATATAGCCTTTATTTCATATTCTAAATCACCTAAAATGATCATATAGCATCTTATCAATATAACATAGAAAAGGAGTTTGAAAAATGAATACGATGAACCATAACGAAATTACTGAAATTGTTATGGATATCGAACGCGCAAATAATGAGCGTTGGAATCAAGGCGATTGTTATGGTTATCTCGATAGTTATAGTAATAATATCAGTTACTTTGATCCGATTACTGCAAAACTTCTCATCGGTAAAGTAGCTGTAGAAAAGCATATTTTGACACATTATAAAAATCCAAATATTATTCGAAGCGAATATATAGATCCAAATGTAGCTATTAGTGAAGCTGGTGATCTCGCTGTACTCAGTTACAATTTACGCAATTTTGTAGTAGGAGAACATGGAGAAGAACGACTTCAGACTTTTTGGAACTCAACAGCCGTTTTTCGCCAGATTAATGGCAAGTGGCGTACAGTCAATGCCCACTGGTCTTTCGTCCAACATCTAGGAATTATGTCGAGACCGGTACATATAGCATATGTCCGATAAAAATATACAAAATGAGATGTCTACAAGTTGGATATGAATGATATAAGTACATCTATCGATTTTCTAAAAATAAAACTGGGTTTATTAGAAAGGAATTTGATTATGACAATAGAAAACAATAAATATCAGATGAAGAGATTTACGGATTTCATTAATACAGCTGACTCAAAGCTCGCTGAAGAGCTTATCGCATCAGATGCAATATTCTATAGTCCTGGAAAAGATGATCCGATGATAGGACCAATGGGTTACCTCGCAGTCATCGATATGATGCGAGGTGGCTTTCCAGATATTCAATGGACATTGGAAGAGACAGTAGCAGAAGAAGAAATGGTAGCAGCACGCTTCACCATGAGAGGCACACACTCAGGTGATTTTTATGGTTTTCCAGCCACAAACAAGAAGATACAAGTTCAAGCAATGAATTTCTATAAATTTTCTGAAGGGAAAATTGTTAAGGAATATGGTCAACCCGACTTGCTTGGATTGCTTCAACAAATTGGAGCTGGACCGAAGGGTTAAAAGCGTGTGTTCTAATATAAGCATTACTATAGAAATAGCCGTCAGAAATTGGCGGCTTTTTCTATACTATGTTATTTTAATACTGAAAGTAACATTGAAATAGATTATAAAGGTGTAAACAGATACACAAATATTTTTAAAAAGTTGAAAAGCAAATCAGAACAACGACGAGGAGAAAGAGGTGAAATCAATGAGTATTTATTCTTCAAATCATCATAAAATAAAATGGCTACGAAATGGTATTGTGAGTGTAATGGTCATTGGATTATTAGGGGGTGTGTTTACAATAGGATCAGCTCGAAGTGAGGCGAGTATCCAAAGTCCATCTGCATCAAATTACCATCCTTCGTATTTTGTAATAGCTAACCCTACGCTAGTCATAGCAGTAGTGGCAGGGACTGGTGTTGGAATTGCTCTAGGTATACCACTTACTGCGAAATTGTATGCTAATGTGCTGCGTGCTATCCAATAAATTATTATGTAACGATCCAAGTATTATTGCTTATATATAAAACCAATATAAGCTAATCCGGCTAAACAAACCAAACATCCAAGAATCGCTAAGATTCGTTGAAATGGATTGTATTTTTGCGGATCAATCGTAGAAAATTCTATAACTTGTGTTAACGTCAGCACAAAGTAGGCAAAAGCGGCTAAAGCTAATAAACCAATCGATTGTGGATAAATTAATCTCATTAGTAAGCTAAGTACAGCTATTATAGGGCAAGTCACAAAGATAATTTTAAATAGTCGCGTTATCATCGATGCTCCATTTCCTATTATTTAGAATTCGCAGAGGTAGAACGTAATATGAAAAAAGTAGCTAAAGACATACATAATATACCACCAAACCAACCTATTGTCGGTGCATAGACAAACATATTTTTACTGTACATCCCCAAAAGAATCAAACATATACCTGCTAAAATGAGGGCAATTGCTTTACGTTGTAACAACATAGGATTCATCTTCCTTCCATAAGTAGTCAATAGCAATAATCTAATATTATCAAAAAAAGATAATAATTACTAAATCCCTACGATTATAATGGATAGATGATTTAACATTTAAAGTGTGTTTTTTGCTATCTGACTCGTTTTCTTATAAAATAGTCACGGTAATGATGAATGTCATTATCCTGAAAGATAACGAATCGTGTTAAAGTAGGCAAGCATGACGCTATATTTACACAACAGAGAGGAATGTACGCATGAAAAAAGTAAAGACATTACGAACGATGAGCATCATGCTCATGTTAGGAGCATCGCTCACAGCTGTACATACAGCTTCTGCTGATCCGTTGAAAGTTGACAATGCTTTTTTTGAAAAACAAAAGCAAGTCGTGATGGATCAGACGGTAACTAATTCTAGTAATGATGCTAGTGCATCCAAAGAAGTGCAGAAGCTTGAAAATGCAGATTATTTGTATATGAGTACAGATGGTCAAGTGTATAGTTCCAAACGTGGCTATCTAGGAGCCGCTAAAAAAGATGATGATATTGAAGCTTCGCGTGTTGGCGATCAACCAAGTCCACCGATTAGTGGTAATGGCCCTGCGGTCAAAGATGTAAATGGTGGTACAACAGGAGCTTTTGAGCGCAAGCAATTGGCGTACTCTGGCTTTGACAGTATTACATCAGACATTACACTTCCTAAAGTAAGCGGTCTAGGTGCAGGCGAACAGCCATGGGTTTATTATGGATTTGATTCTGATAATGCTTCAATAGAAGCTGGATATGCTTATCAGACAGGTACATTTAGATGGTTGCCGTATATTCGTTCCAATGGATTTTACTATGCTGATTCCGCATACCAGAAGTATGATGGTAACCGGATCAATAGCGTACAGTTCTATTTAGCCAAAACAGCAACATCGGATACGTATTACAATGCATATATGGTCGTGGGTGGCACACAAGTCACGATTGCGCCTACAAAATTCACGGATAGTGATGCAAATTCGACTTCAGTGAAAAAAGTAACTTCGATTGCCAAGAAAGCTTTTGACGGTACCAATATCGAAGGTCGCACAATGAATCAACGCTATGACAATGTACAAGTGTCTTTATTTTATCAAGACCAGGCTTATCCATGGACACAGTACCCAGAGTCTAGCGACTTTAGAAACAACAAATGGTATGGAACGATCGACAATCCAATCTCCTATGTACACCGTGATTGGGATAGTACCTCGATTTATAAAGATACCAACTAAGTTAAAGCTATAACGCTATGTATGATAGAAGTAGACTGACTATTTCTATACTAAGCATGTCTACGCTATCAAGTAGAAGGAAGCCGATCTGTATTATTCGGCTTCCTTTTTGCAGTTTTTACAGTTGTATCTCACAAATGCTTACAGAAGTTGAATATATGCAATGCTTTGTTTCATGAATTTACATTACATGTTTACTTTAAAGGAACAACGTATTATAATAGCAAACGTTGAGAATAATTATCATTATCACAAAATATAAAAGATAATGGTACGGATATGAAGGAGACAGGAACATGATACTGAAAAAATTAACAAAAACGATATTGACAGTGGGTGCGATTACAGCAATTTTGGCAGGTTGCGGAAATACCAGTACAGCGAATCAGACAGTGGCGACGACAACGAATAATGCCAATGCGATTACGATTCAAGATACGATAGGAACAACAACATTGCCTGCACCTGCTCAAAAAGTAGTGGCGTTGGAATGGTCATTTGCAGATGATCTATTGGCACTTGGTGTTACACCGATCGGAATTGCTGATGATGATAAGCCAGAAGCAATGACCAAATTAGCAGGTAAAGCATTTGACTATATGCCTTTAGGTAAACGTGAGACACCAGACTTAGAAAAAATCACCGAAGCTTCACCTGATCTGATTATTGCAGATAGTGATCGTCATACGAAGATCAAAGAGCAATTGGATCAGATTGCGCCTACGATTGTATTGAACAGTCGTAAAGGTTCTTATGCTGAAAGTATTGATGATTTCAAAGTAATTGCCAAAGCAGTCGGCAAAGAAAAAGAAGCAGACGCACGAGTGAAGCAACATGATCAGATTATGGCTGATCTGAAAAAACAAGTAGAAGCTATGGGTAGCAAAAAAGTATTGATCGGTGTAGCACGTAAAGATGGATTCGATGTTCATACATCCGATTCTTATGCCGGACAAGTTATGACAGAAATGGGTTTCCAAAATGCCATCTCTAATACAGATGAACCTTATGTTGAACTAAGTCTAGAGACGTTAACTACGCTTGATCCTGATATTATTTTTATTGCAACCGATGATTCTGAAGCCATCACCAATAAGTGGAAAGAAACACCTGTTTGGAAAAACTTGAAAGCAGCTAAAAGCAATCAAGTCTTTATGGTAGATCGTGATATCTGGACTCGCTTCCGTGGGATTACTCCTGCTGAAAAGATTGGACAAAATGCACTGGATTTTATAAACGGTAAAGTGAAAAGCCAGTAATTTAGCATATCTGATCAATAAAAAACGTTCACTCAATTAAAACTATCAGATAGATTTAGAGTCATAAAATGATCTATTAGATGGATTGTTCATAAGTAGATTGATAGATACACCAGAAAGGGAGATATCGAGCAGCCTATGTGCGCTCGATATCTCCCTTTTGTATTTTAACAAACGATTTCTTTTGGATAAGCATCGCAGAAGTATTTATTGATATCCATCTATGTTTCGCAAATCAACCTTTTACTGCACCTGCGACTACGCCTCTAACAATATACTTTTGTAATAATACAAATACAATAATTGAAGGTAACACCGCCATAACCATAGCTGTCATCGCATATTGCCAATCTGATGTATATTGTCCGACAAACGTATAAGCGGCAAGAGTTAGCGTTTTGGTGGCAGGAGAACCATTCACCATCAATAAAGGTAACAGAAAGTCATTCCAGATCCACATCACATCAATAATAATAATAGTGGTGGTCACCGATTGGAGTAGAGGGAAGATGACTAAGAAAAATAGCTTAAATCCAGAAGCGCCATCAATCGTAGCACTCTCATCTATTTCGCGAGGAATCCCTTTAACAAATCCATGATAAATAAAGATAGCAAGGGGTGCGCCGAATCCCCAGTATAGAATGCCTAATCCCCATGTGCTGTCTGATAAATGAAGACTTTTGGCTAATTGCAATACAGTTAGCATAATCGACTGAAACGGAATCAACATAGGCACAATACAGAGCAGATATATGGTATTGCTCCACTTGGAATTGGTACGTGATAATTTGTAAGCAGCTACAGACGAGAACAAAATAATCCCGACCAAACCAATCACAGTAATAATAGTGTTATTGATAAATAAGCGAGGGTAATTGATATATTTCCATACATACGCATAGTTATCTAAATTAAATTGTTGAGGCATAGCAATCACATCGCTCATGACTTCGGAAAAGCTTTTGAACGAGTTAATAATCGCTAGAATAAGCGGATATAAGAATAATAATGACAGTATAATCATCACAATTTCAAGAATCAAGCGACCTGTTTTGGCAGATGTCATCAGGCTTCAACCTCCCTGCGTTTGAAGATACCGAGTTGAATAAATGTGATTACAAGTACGGCTATAAATAAGACAAGTGCTTTGGCTGTACCATAGCCGTATAGATTATTTTGGAACGTATCTCGATAAATATCATAAGCGACACTGTATGTGGTTCCACCAGGTCCACCGCCGGTCAATGAAAGGATCACATCGAATACTTTGATCGAGTTTGTGAGCGCCATAAAGACCGATATCGTAATCGATGGAGCGAGTAGAGGTAATGTAATACTGAAAAATTTGCGGAAAGCACCTGCGCCATCAACAGTTGCTGCTTCTTTGAGGTCTTCGGGTACCGCTTGTAAGCCTGCAATATAAATCACCATATAAAATCCGACCGATTGCCAGATCGATACTCCTAGAATCGAGATAAAGGCAAGCCCGGGTTCACCTAACCAGCTCATCGCAAAAATACCCCAGCCTGTCGTAGCTCCAAGCGATTCAAACCCTTGCATAAAAATAAATTTCCAGATAAAGCCGACAATCACTAGACTCAAAATATAAGGCACAAAAAATGCTGCTCGTAGCCATGTGGTTGAACGTAATTTCATATCTAGAATTAACGCCAGTACAATCGCTAACACATTAACCAGTACAATATAAAGCACCATATATTTGATGGTGAACCATGCTGCACTGCTAAAGTTCGCATCGCCTGTAAAAATCCGCTCAAAATTATCGAGTCCGACAAATTTAGGATGCTTGGCGATGCCATTCCATTTGGTCAATGAATAACGTACGGTCATTACGAATGGAATATAAAAAGCAACTGCAATACAGATCAGCACAGGTAAAGTAAAAATGCCAAATTGCAATCGATCAGACCATTTTCGCCCCATTTTCATTATCTATACCTCTTTCCTAAAAATAATATCCGATATCGTATTCTAGAATAAAGCGGTTACATAAAATGTATAGCTTTTTCTGATACTTGTATTATAGAATGGCGTTACGCTCTTCAAAATGGATTTAAGAAAACAGTTAAGGGTAAAAAGGTGAACAGCAAAAGAAATACAATGATAGGAGATGAACAGGGAATGGGGAGAAAGGTAAACAGTAGATTCACGAATACTCATCCCTATTTTAGGCGATATGCTATAGCAATGAAGTCACGAGTAACCGCTATCTGGAATCTATTATCCAGTCGATTGTTATACAAGCTCGTGATCTTATTCACATCTGTTATTATTTTGGTAGTGACCTCATTAACAGTGATCTCTTATCAGATGATTCGCAAAGAATCGGTGAAAAATAGTATCGACAGTACCGCTAATAATTTACTGCTAGTCAATCGTAATTTACAAGATTATATGGAAGGGATCGCTCAGTATTCTTTGCCACAACTGCAATATGATGACCTTATCCATGCGATTATGAATGAGAAAGAAGAGTATGCTTCACGGATGTATCTGGAAAATTATTTACGCCGATTGTATTTTGGACGTAGTGATCTGAATGCCATTTCTCTATATATGGTCAAAGAAAAGAAATATTACTCGGTCAGTCGTGAATCATATAATATCGCTTCTCGTTCTGGATATGATAGCGAGATAGTTAACCAACCGTGGTATAACCATGTGCTCCAACAAGCCGATAATCAATACTTTCAATCGCTGGCGCTCAATCCTGTAGATCCCAATGATTCGGTACAGCAAGATAGCTTTATGGCGTATCATCGTGTGCTACGTTCGATAGCTTCTCGCCAACCGC
This sequence comes from Paenibacillus sp. CFBP13512, assembly GCF_005233705.1. NCBI lineage: Bacteria > Bacillati > Bacillota > Bacilli > Caryophanales > Paenibacillaceae > Paenibacillus > Paenibacillus sp. CFBP13512. The sequence goes on from NZ_QGAD01000003.1 coordinate 137,802, forward strand.
AGGCGATTTTGACTTTCTATGTTAATCCTTCTGCGCGAGATACGATTTTGCAAGATACTTCGATCCATGAAGGTGAACATCTTATTTTTACAGATGCTAATCATATTCCTTTTTATGTAGACGATCCTGCTTTTTATCAGTCGATGGTGGCTAGTGGTCTGATTACCGAGTTGCAAAATCAAACCAGTGATCCGTTAACATCGACAATCGATCATGAGCGTTATATGGTCATGTACAATCAATCGGAGCCCAATCAATGGACATTAATGAAGCCTATTTTGTATAGCCAGATTTATGAAGTCGCTAATACTACACGTAATCTGAGTTATTTGATTGGTGCAGGATTCTTGCTGATTGCATTTGCATTGGTAACGATTTTGGCAAATGAAATTACCCGTCCTTTAGGGCATTTATCCAAACAGATGAATCGATTCAGTAGTGGAGAATTTGAGATTGAAGCCACTGTCAAAGGCCAAGACGAGATTGCTCATCTCACCCGACATTTTAACGATATGGTGCGCAATACCAATGAACTTATTAATGAACGTTATCGAATGAAATTAGTAGAACAAAATGCGATTTTGAAAGCGCTCGAAGCTGAACTTAATCCTCATTTTCTCTATAATGCTCTCCAAGCGATTTCAACCAAAGCCCTGCGAAGTGGCAGATTAGATATAGCGGATATGGTCGATAATCTAGCGCAAACACTTCGTTATTGTATCGGTGGTAAAGATATCGTAATGGCTAGTGAAGAGCTCAAGCATATCGAACGTTATCTTTCTTTACAAAAAGCACGCTTTGGTAGTCGCCTACAGATGACAGTTGATTGGGACGATTCTTTGCTTCAGTTATCCATCCCCAAATTATCAATTCAATCGTTAGTTGAAAATTCGATCAAGCATGCGGTTGAACAAGTGTCTGAACCCGTGATGATTACGATTACAGCTCATTTAACTGATCAAGATGTACTGATTACGGTACGAGATAATGGACCCGGTATTTCGCCAGAACGGTTACAGCAAGTGCTGTCTTCATTTGAACAAACATTTATCGAGCGTGAAGGCAGTCATATAGGGCTGCAAAATCTGCATACACGTCTACAAATTTTATACGGAGAACAAGCAGGTTTACTTATTGATAGCAATCACACAGGAACAGAATTAAGCATGTATATACCACAAGGGGGCAAATCTTATGTATAGTATTTTGATTCTGGATGATGAAGAACCGTTGCGTGAAGCAATTCGCATATTGGGAGAGTGGGATAGTCTGAAGATCAGTCATATCTATGAAGCGATCAATGGACAAGCAGGATTATCGATATTGCGTGAACATCCTATCGATCTAGTGATGGTCGATATGAAAATGCCGGGAATGAATGGTGTTGAATTTCTGCAAAAAGTCGAACAAGACTATCCCGATATGTTAACGATTGTGATTAGTGGATACAACGATTTTGAATATACTCATCAAGCTATCCGTTCAAAAGTATTAGATTATTTGCTCAAGCCTGTCAATCGACATGAATTAAATGATACGTTACGCAAAGCGGTTCATCTGTTACAACAACGCCAGCAACAGAATCAGCACAATATACAACAACATCGCACACTTAATATGTCTGTACCCAAGTTAAAAGAAACGATCTATCAATCGCTGGTCGAGAAACGGTTCAAAAAGCAAGGAAACGAAGAGATGTTAGCGATGATTGGAGCAGAAGATAAGAACTGTTATCATGGAGCGGTTGTATTGCGTATTCTGAACTTGGAGCAAGTACGCCGTCAGCGCTTTTATGGAGATACCAGTCTATTACACTTTGCGATTGCGAATGTGCTGAATGAATGTACAGAAGATGGAATCCACTATTTCTGTTTTGCCAATCAGCGACTCGAACGTGAAATGATTCTGATCTATCATGCCCGGCATGCATATCCTCAAGAACTTCGTTATGCTGTGCAACAACGGGTTCGGAGTTCAATTCAGAACTTAGAACAGTTGCTAGACATTCAAATTATCGCAGGTACAGGCAAGCCGTCTAATGATATTAAGCAGTTAGCGACTGCTTATGAGCAAGGAAAACATATGATTGAGCAAGTCAATATTTTGGAATTGAATCGCTCATTAATCATTCCTTATGAACAACGTGCTTCTAAAGTAGAGTCGCATAGCTTATGCTCACGAATGTCTCAGATACGAACGTTGCTTGAAAATGGACATTTTCCTCAAATTCATCGAATTGCTGATGAATGTATCAGCATGATGAAGCAGTCTCCTTATCTGAGTCTGTATATGGCGGAATATAGTTTGGATGATTTGGAAGGGCAATTGTATGAAATCACCAGAGAACTGGATCAGAGGTCATTAGAATCAGATGGAACTATTGCTAGCCAACGCAAAGAACGAATACAGATACATTCGCTCGATCTTATAAATATGGCTGAGTGGGAACAACATGTTCACGATATTATTACGTATTATGCAGAAAAGATACGCCAATCAGGAGGAAGTCGGCAGTCTTTTCATATCAGCGATATTCGGTCGTATATTGATCAGCATTATTTTGAAGACATCAAAATTTCGATGTTTACCGATAAATATTACTTGAGCCGCGAGTACTTGATGAAGTTATTTAAGCAAGAATATCAGATGGGGATTCATGAATATGTACAACAGTTACGGATGGAGAAAGCCAAAACGCTATTGAATGAAGAAGGACTCAAAATACAAGAAATATCCGAAATGTTGGGCTACAAAGATAAAAACTATTTTAGCAAAGCTTTTCGCAATTATTATCAATTATCGCCTTCAGAATATAGATCTCAATTATCGACAACGGCAAATAAGTAAGCGTATTCATAAATTCACTTTTTTACCCTTAATAGATTACTTATCTACATTTTTATCTGAATAGAGTTTCACTAGAATAAGACTATACCGTACAGCAGAGGCATTGAATGATGAATGCTATGTGCGTACGAATTTGAAAGATGGGGGCAGATATATGTTCAAAAAGATGATGGTCTTACCTATTACCCTTGTGCTGAGCTTATCCATGTTAGCCGCTTGTGGTAACAGTACAGATACCGCTTCTTCAGGAGGAAGTACAGATGGTGCAGTAACGATCAATATGTTCACTGCTTCTCCAGAGTACACCGATGCATTTAATGCTTATATCGAAGAGTACAAAAAAGTAAAACCAAATGTGACGATCAATCTAGAAATTATGCAAGCCGACTATAATACCATCCTCAAATCTCGTATCGCAGCGGGAAGTACACCGGATGTATTCCAGACGACAGCAGGTGGAGATATTGATACGTATGCTGATTACAGTGCAGATTTAACCAACGAACCGCTTGCGGCAGCAATGACTGATGCGGTACGTACCAATATGACATCTACCGATGGTAAAGTATTGGGCTTACCAGTGAAAGGCAATCTGTTCGCACTGATTTACAACAAAGATTTATTTGCCAAAGCAGGTATTACAGAACCGCCCAAAACGATCGCAGAGATGGATGAAGCGATTAAGAAATTAGAAGCAAAAGGTATTACTCCTTTCGCGAACGCTTACAAAGAATGGTGGGTATGGAAACATATTTTCCAACACTATGTAGATGTAGCGGCACTGGATGCAGGTGTGACTTCCAAAGATTTGGTCAATAAATTTATTGCAGGTGAAACGACGATTAAAGAATACCCTGCATTATACAATAACTTCTTTGCTTTTATTGATACGACCGTTCAGTATGGTACAGATAAGCCACTAGAACGTGATAGCAATGCAGAAGTAAGTGATTTTGCTTCAGGTAAAGCAGCGATAATGACAGGTAAAGGCGCTTGGGATGAAGAAGCGATCATTAAGATCAATCCTGACTTCAAAATGGGCATTATGGGTTACCCTGTTAGTGACAAAGCCGATCAATCGATGATTATTACAGGCGCAGATCAAGCGTTGCGTATTAATGCTGACTCTCCTGTAGCTAAAGAAACGATTGAATTCTTCAACTGGTTGTATACGTCAGATTACGGTAAAAACTGGTTCTCTCAAGTCGCCAAAGTAATCCCACCGATCAAAGACGCTCCACTTCCAGACTTGCAAATGCCTAAAGAAATGGAAGAAATCTTAAAAACTGAAAAATCTGGCGATCTATCGGTCAACTATTCTTTAGATACGTTCCACCAGAAATTCGGCGAGATTATGCAAGCGTATATTGGCAAAAGTAAAACCAAAGATCAAGCCGTCGAAGAAATTCAACAAGCTTGGATTCAATTAGGATCGGCTCAGTAAACTAAAAGAAAGCATCTTCTTTCTCTGTTATTAACATGCAGAGGAGAAGATGCTTTTTGAATTGAAAATAAGGGACTTTTAATACGTGGAACCAAAAAGATATTTTGTATATATCATCAAGTCCCTTTTTAATACATATTTATACTGCACGTACACGCTTAACACCTTGACGATACATCAAAATTAACAAGTATGAACCGACAAAAGCACCTGTAATCAACCAGATTGGAATACGTGGATCAAGCGTATATGCCCATCCTCCGATAATTCCGGCAGGTGAAGTAAAGAGTAGGATTAATACAGATAGCATAGAGAAGATTTTGGCACGCTTTTCATCATCAATAGCATTGGCTACAGCTGTCTCCAAATAAGGAGAGCTGATCATCATACCGATGGCTGCTAAAATGGTACTGATTCCAATCCAGATTAGATTGTGTACAGGGCCGAATACAAGCATTACATTGGAAACAACAGACAGAGCAAAGCCAGCCATCATTGATTTGTATACAGCACCTTCCGGTATACGCGGAGTCAATAACCATAAGGTCAGCAACATAATCAATGACGAAATTGCTGGAACAAGTGAAATGATCCCATCGTCAATATGTAGATAATCTGCAAGATAGAGCGAGAGGTAGGTTGTTTTGAGAGTGGTCTGGAAATTGAACAAAATATACACACTGAAAATCAACAATAACCCTTTACTTTGCAAAATATCATGAATCGCACCGCTGTAGTCAACCAGACTTTGCTTGAGTCCCAATTCACGTGTTTCTTTCATTTTGCGATAACCCATCTCTGTCTCACGTGTAGTCACATGGCGACCGATAAATTGAAAGGTCATTAGTACAAAAGCAATCACATACATAATTCGCATTCCAGATACCAATCCATATTCATATACCAGTAGACCGCCTAGAGGAGCAAATAGACCGCCGATCACGCCAATAATCTGAAGTAATGTGAATATATACGTTCGATCACCTGGCTTCGTGTCTTCGACAAGCAAGCAATAAAATGAAGTAGCAGGAACCCGTTGAAACCCATTAATAATTGCAGCAACAAGGAAAAACCAAAAGTTTTGGGATACTGCCCAGACCAGAGTAGCTACACTCCAACTAAATATATCAAAATACAACAGTGCTTTTTTGCGTCCCATGCGATCTGTTAAATAACCGCTAATAAATGAAGAAAATACTTGAAATATTAGACTGATCGTCGTGATCCAGCCAATATTGGTTTCACTAATTCCCAGTTGATACATATACAATGTCGCATACGTAGCAAACATACTATAAGGGATTAGAAAAAAAGGTTCAAAGGCAAGACAGCCGCGACTGTTGCCTTCCAAGCGTGAAAAAAAAGAACGAGCCATACGATAATCCTCCACCATATCATTTGTTTATTGTATAGAAATGTTTTATAAAGCGCTCTCACCAATAAATATACAGAACAAGTCTGTATGAAACGTTGGGTTCAACAATAAGATCAATCGACTTAATCACCACCACCGCCACCACAACTACTACATGAACTATCACTGCTACACGAACTCCCACCTGAATCATGACCACTATGGTGATCTGATGAATGATGAGAATTATGATGATTAGAGTTATCGGTGGAAACATAACCTGTACCACAAGAAGAACTAGAACTATACGATTGCAAGGTCTGCACATCTGCTGGCAAATAGGTATTCACAGACGAACAGAAATGCTGTACATCGTTCTGAGAATAATACACCGCCGCACAACCGGATAGTCCTAGACCGTAATTATCACTAGGTGAAGTGTAATTACCAGTATCATAGGTTTGATTTTTGTTTTGCTTATCATACTTAGCAGGCGGTGTTTTTTGTACTGCTTGTTGATTATGATCTCGAAATTGTTTACTCAAATAAAGGATGACCGTTTTGGCTTCAGGAACATTATTGAACGTTTGGCGGTTAAATAGGCTACGATCGATACGATACTCATTAAAAGAATATAGATTGTTCATCGTTGCCTGTGACAATGGATAATTGAAAAATCCATTCCACAATCTAGAGTTCGGACGAGTCATCGGAAATAATTGTGAATACGTCCAATCAAAAAGCGCACGTTGATCGGGTTGAGAGACTGATTGTCCATGTGGAGAATGATGTAACATATATCCATAGAATTGCTCACAGAACTGCTGATACTCTCTTGTAAACATCAACATTTCATGCCAGATATCATCGACTTTACTACTGAACATCGGCATTTGCTTGAATAGGGCGCAGATTAGGAAATATCGACGCATTTCCACCCACCGCCAATTCCATTCTTCCTCGGTCATATCAGGATGTTCTGTAAACACACGTTGCCTTAATTGATGAGCATAGTCATTAGGTAAAGCTCTTTCGAGTCTAAGAGCTAACGGTACACAAGGATGCCCGGCAGGCACAATCAATGTAGGCGCAGCAACAGCAGACTGGAAAAAGCGTTGATCCGATTGAAGTGTCCATGATCGACCCCAATTTTTACGAGCGATTCTACGGAACATGATAATAAACAAAACGATAAAAGCTAATAGTAATAAAAGATCAAAGGACATTCACAATCACTCCTGTCTTTTAATATAAGCTGATTTTGAAAAATACGCTTAAAATGGTCACTTATCGTGCTGCAAATTCTTGCTTAATTTGGTGTAACAATTCAGGCTGACTGATTACATCGTATGCCGTTTCTGCCAGAACTTTACCTCCAAATATCATCGCTTCTAAAGCTTCCGGTTGCTGAGCACGATCACGGAATCCAATACTATGCAATTCATGCTTTTCTGTGGTGACTTGAATATAAGGGTGAATAGCAGGGCAATGTGTAGATACATTTCCTAGATCCAGAGAACCTGCATCTTTACCGCTATGAATATCAGAACGTGCAATACCATGAGATACCAGATTATTTGTAAATGCTTCAGATAACGTCGTATTCGTTATTAATTCATCATACGAATATTCATAATTGGATACTTTTAGTGTACATCCTGTTTGTAAAGTGGAACCTTCAGCTACACGTTTTACTTTTTCTACTAATTCATTCGTATACTCCCGACTAGCAGAACGGATATAGAATTGAGCAGAAGCATAGTCCGGTATAATATTAGCGGCTACACCGCCTTGATTAATAATGCCATGAATTCGTGTATCACTACGTGTCTGTTGACGTAATGCATTGATTCCATTGAACAGTTGTAATACACCATCTAACGCATTAATACCATGTTGAGGACTGGCTGCCGCATGAGCAGATTTGCCAAAATACTCAAATTGTAAAGCATCCATCGCTAAAGAAATTCCTGATTCTTCATAGGCATAATAAGGATGCGCCATCATCGCAAAATCACAATCGTCAAATAATCCCGCCGCTGCCATAGGCACTTTAGCACCACGTGTTTCTTCTGCTGGTGTGCCATAGACACGAATTGTGCCACCCAGTTCATCTATCACCGATTTGAGACCTACAGCTGCACTTACACTCATCATACAAATTAAGTGATGTCCACAAGCATGTCCAATTTCAGGTAATGCATCATATTCGCATAACAACGCAACAATAGGACCTGACTTTGGAGCTGTATATGTAGCGATAAATGCAGTCTCTATTCCTAAGATCGGTGCTTCAATTTCAAATCCATGAAATAACAATTCTTCTTTCAGTCTAGCTGAAGCTTTGAACTCTTCATTACCAAGCTCAGGGTTTTGCCCTATATATGTAGAAACGGCTTTGAAGCGCTCGGCATGCTGATCAATTATTGTACCTATTTGAGTTTTGAGGGTTGATATAACGGACAATTGTATCGTCTCCTTTAGAAGTCATCATATAATGTTTAGACCAAAGTAGTATATCATAAAGTGGAACATAACTGATTATAAAATGATTGAATAATCATACATATTCATTTATAATAACCCGGTTAGACTTTTTAACTAAATTGTTTAAATGGATATGATTGTAGGAACACTTACTTCGATCCGGTAGACGGCATCGTCTGCATTGATAATATGGAAGGGGATAAAAAAATTGAAAGTATGTAAATCGTTATTTGCGCTTTGCTTTAGTGTGTTAATTGTATTTCTAGCAGTTGCTCCTATGGCATCAGCAGCGCAAGATACAGGCAAAAAAATAGTGGTAGGTTTGAGTGCAGACTTTGCACCTTATGAATTTCGTAAAAATATCAATGGTAAAGATGAGATTGTCGGTTCGGATATAGAGATTGCTAAGCGAGTCGCTGCTGATATGGGAGCTGAACTGCAAATTCAAGATATCGCTTTTGACAGTCTATTGCCTGCATTAGATAGTGGACGGATTGATATGATTATTTCGGGGATGACACCAACGGATGAACGTCGTCAAAATGTTGATTTCTCGGATACGTATTATATTTCTCGTCAGGTTATTGTCACTCGAGCAGAAGATACGACGAAATTTAAAACGATGGAAAGTCTTAAAGGGGCTGCGATCGGTGTACAAAGAGGATCTATTCAACAAGATATCGCAGAAGGCATAGAAGGAGCTAAATTATCTCCGGTTGATAAAGTGTCTGATATTATGTTGCAGTTGGAATCCAATCGTGTAGATGCAGCAGTTATGGAAGGCCCTGTAGCGGATGGACAAGTGCTGAATCATCCTGATCTTGCGATAACAGATATTCAAATTCCAGATAGTGATACGCCTATGGCAATCGCTGTGCAAAAAGGAAATACTGAATTACTAGGTCAAATTAACAAAACATTAGCTACACTCAAAGCTAACAATGAAGTTGATAAATTTGTAAATGATGCATTCAAATTAAATTCTGGTGAATCCACAGGTGAGACAGCAGAACAAATCAAAGATAAGCCCAAACCTAATATTTTTCAAATTTTCTGGGATTATCGTAATTACTACTGGCAAGGGATTCAATACACATTGTTCTTATCAGCAATGGGTGTATTGTTCGGATTTATTATTGGATTGATTGTATCGTTGTTACGTTTATCCCAAATCTCGGTATTCCGTTGGTTAGCGATGACGTATATTGAAATTTTACGTGGTACACCAATGCTTGTGCAGTTGTTGATTATTCATTATGGTATCGCTCAAGCGTTTAATATTAACTTTACAGTGCTTGAATCTGGTATTATCACATTATCTATTAATAGTTCTGCTTATCTAGCTGAAATTTTCCGCGCAGGTATTCAAGGTGTGGATCGCGGACAGACAGAAGCAGCACGTTCACTGGGTATGTCTTATGGTGCAACGATGCGTCATATTATTATTCCACAAGCAATCAAAAGTGTATTGCCGGCAATCGGTAATGAATTTGTCGTTATTATTAAAGAATCATCGATTGTATCCTTTATCGGAGTAGCAGACTTGATGTTCCAAGCACAGGCTGTACGTAGTATAACGTACTCTGCATTAAGTCCGCTTATTATCGCAGCAGCTATTTACTTTGTAATGACATTTATATTGTCCAAACTACTAGGTATTGTAGAACGGAGGTTGAGTGCAAGTGATCAACGTTAAAGGTCTTAAAAAGTCTTACGGTAAAAATGAAGTGTTAACAGGTATCGATATGGATATCGCTCAAGGTGAAGTGGTTGTTATTATTGGACCAAGTGGATCAGGTAAAAGTACCTTTTTACGTTGTCTCAACTTGTTAGAACAACCTACAGCAGGTGAGATTCATTTTGAAAATGAATTGATTACAGCACGTAAGCATGATATTGATAATACACGCAAAAAAATGGGCATGGTATTCCAGCACTTTAACCTTTTCCCGCACAAAACGGTGTTGCAGAATCTTACGATTGCACCGATCAAAGTGAAAAAGATGAATACCAATGCAGCTAACAAAATTGCTGAAGATTTGTTACACACCGTAGGGTTAGCAGATAAATACAATGCTTATCCAAGTCAGTTATCCGGTGGACAAAAGCAACGTATTGCGATTGCGCGTGCACTTGCCATGCAACCCCATGTAATGCTGTTTGATGAACCGACATCTGCACTCGATCCTGAAATGGTTGGAGAAGTGCTAGAGGTCATGCAGAAGCTTGCACATGAAGGTATGACGATGGTCATCGTAACGCACGAGATGAACTTTGCACGTGAAGTGGGCGACCGTATTATCTTTATGGATGCAGGGCAAATTGTAGAGCAAGGTACACCAGAAGAAGTATTCGGTGCACCAAGTCATCCACGTACACAAGACTTTTTAAGCAAAGTATTATAAATTCAATTAACCAACCATCACTTATAAATGGGAAAGAAAGAGCTGATTAGCGTATCGGCTCTTTCTTTTTTTATTTAGCATAGGGTGTCAAAGAAACCACCAATCTACATATTATTCGTTATTATTTGTTGGAACAATTGTATGAAGATTTCGTGAATATCAGTTATATCGTTGTTATCCTGTTTTGTTGTGATAATTTTAGTATATAATAAGTAAGTATGTTATTATTCATTACGAAGAGTTGTAATATACTAAGCTAGTTATCTCATAATTGTTGGAGGGAATAGATATGCCTAATTTGTTTACACCTTATACATTCAAAAATTTAGAACTTAAAAATCGGGTGGTTATGCCTCCGATGTGTCAATATTCTGTAGATACCAAAGACGGTATGCCGAATGATTGGCATAATGTTCATTATATTAGCCGTGCTGTAGGTGGTACGGGTCTTATTATTGTCGAAATGACTGCCGTACATCCAGATGGACGTATTACAGACAACGATACAGGGATCTGGGACGATTCTTTTATTCCGGCTTATCGCAAAATAGTTGATGGTGTACATCAATATGGTGCGAAGATCGGTATTCAATTAGGTCATGCTGGTCGCAAAGCAGAAGATGCGAATCCTCCTGTTGCACCGTCAGCTATTCGTTATGATGGAGAAGGTTACAAAACACCTCACGAGCTTACTACAGCAGAAGTAGAAGAAATGATTGAAGCTTACCGTCAAGGCGCACGTCGTGCAGTAGAAGCTGGTTTTGACACGGTAGAAGTGCATGGAGCTCACGGTTATTTAATTCATCAATTCCATTCCCCACTTGTGAATCAACGTCAAGATGAGTATGGTCAAGACCTTGCTTTATTCGGTGTACGTGTAGTAGAAGCAATTCGTGAAGTCGTTCCAGCAGAGATGGCTGTCATTATGCGTGTATCTGCACGTGAGTATGTAGATGGTGGATACGGTATCGACTATATCACAGATGTATGTCGTCGTTATCAAGAAGCAGGTGTAGATATCATGCATATTTCTTCTGGTGGTGAAGGCCCTGTTGGTTCAGGTGGTATGCAAGTAGGTCCGGGCTATCAAGTAGAATTAGCTTCACATATTAAAAAAGCATTAAATATGCCTGTGATTGCTGTAGGTCTATTGGATGAGTACGACGTTGCAGAAAAAGTAATTGAAAACGATCAAGCAGATCTTGTAGCTGTAGGTCGTGCTATGTTACGTGATCCATACTGGGCAACTCATGCTGCCAAAGAACTGCAATTAGAAGCAGAAGTTCCTGTTCAATACGCACGTGGATATCATAGATAATTATACTTTAAAATGTATATTTACCAATATGTTACTTTTCAATCTTTTATTTTGGAGACAGAATAAAAAAAGTTTTTAATTGTTTTGAAGATGTCATTTGACTGAAGTATGATATAGTTTGGTCTAAAAATAAAAGTAGCCTATATCCTTTGTCTATCAAGGGATATAGGCTTTTTTTGCGCAAATATAATAGTGATAGCTAGGATAAATTTGAGACGATCAAAATACTATTTTCACGACAGATATCAAAAATTTAAAATAACAAAGTGATCCAAAAATGAATCTCTTCCGTTCATCTGTGTAAGGACGACAACAAAAATAAAACAAACACATAAAGGAGTTTTGATGATGAAAATGAAAAAATTGATAGTACCCGTACTTAGCTTGTCTTTGTTAGTTCCTACTACAGGTGCTTTCGCCGCTGATGCAACTTCAGCATCAATGCCAACTGTAAGTACCAAAGCAGCAGACCTTCGTTCGGATCTAGATTATCTGTTATCTGAACATTTTGCACTAGCTGTGGTAGCCATGACTAAAGCTTATGAAAGTGCTCCTGATGCTGCACAAGCGTTAGATGCACTGGATAAAAATGCATTAGATATGCAACCTGCTATCGAATCTTTATACGGTAAAGAAGGAGCAGCAGAGTTCGAACGAATCTTCCGTGCACACAACCAATATACAGACGAACTTGTAAAAGCAACCAAAATGAAAAACGAAGATGCAATCAAAGCAGCAGAAGCGAAAGTACAAGGATTTGTTGATGAATTTGCCAAATTCTTATCTACAGCAACAGGTGGTAAATTACCTGAACAAACCGCTGAAAATGCACTTCGTCTCCATGAAGATCAAGTCCAAGACGTATTTGAAAAATATGTAGCTGGTGATTACACAGGTGCATACACAGAATATCGTGAAGGTCTAGCAACGATGTTTACAGTGAGTAAAGCATTATCCGGTGCGATTGTTACTCAATTCCCGACTAAATTCGATAACACTTCTGTTGATACACCAGCAGCAGATTTACGTTCAGCATTGAACCATTTGGCAGCAGAACACTTTGCATTATCTGTCTTGCAAATGCAAAAACAATATAACGGTTCACCAGATTCTAATGCACTAATCGCAGCTGAAGCTGGCAACACAGCAGACTTCAAAGCAGCTATTTCTTCAATCTATGGTGCAGAAGGTGCTAATCAATTTGAAAAAATTTGGGTGACTAATCATATTAAAGCACAAAGTGATTATGTCGATGCACTCAAATCCAACAATCAAACCTCTTTACAATCGGTTAAAGATCGTATTACAGACTTCACTAAAGAATTCTCTACATTCTTAGGTACAGCTACAGCGAATAACTTGCCAGCTGATGCTGCATTAGCTGCATTACGTACTCATGAAGATCAAGTTCAATCTGTGATCGATCAATATGCTGCTAAAAACTATGCAGGTGCATATACAGCAGATCGTGAAGGATACAAAACGATGTTCGGAATTGGTAAAGCACTAGGTGGTGCGATTGTTACTCAATATCCAGACAAATTTAAAACAACAGCAACTACACCTATGCCTACAATGCCAACTACACCAGCACCTACGCCAACAGCTCCAGTGATGACCAATCCTACAACATCTAATGATTCGATGATGATGGTATGGATGAAGCTGAACAGCAAGCAGCTCAAAATTGGTGACAAAACAACAATGATGGACACCGCTCCTGTTGTTAAAAACGGCACTACGTATATCCCACTTCGTTATTTGGGAGAAGGTATCGGTGCGAAAGTAAGCTGGAATAAATCTGCTGGCCAAGTGACTGTAATGGCAGGTAGCGATACCATGAAATTCTGGATTAATAACAAAAAAGTAGATGTTAATGGATCTACTAAAATGTTAAGTGCAAATGCTATGGTCAATAGTGATGGCAGAACATTAGTACCATTACGTTCGATTACTGAATTATTAGGTTGGGACGTTAAATGGAATAAAGCAGACGGTTCAATCACTTTAACGAAATCGATGTAACACAGCGTTAACTGATACGAGATATCCGGTTATGCCCATAGCCAACCCATCTCTGTGTTGTCAACGCTTATCATAAATAAAAACACTCTTGGTCTTATAGACTGAGAGTGTTTTTTTAATCGTGAATATGTTTAATTTTATATGTAGAGGTAAGAATGTAGGGGTGATATAGACGAAAGTCCCATAATCCCGTAAAATAGGCAGTATAAGGAACCTATTGGTGTTCAGATGCAGTCGTATAGTCAGAATATAGAACGATGAATAGCGGTCAAATTATAAATTATTGAAACGTTAAATATCATGCTTCGTATTATGATCTATCATTGACACGACAATAGTGATCAATTATTAAATTGGAGGTAATTATTTATGTCTATTTTCAAAAGGTTACGTGATTTAACTTTATCCAATGTATTTGCTTTGATTGAGAAAGCAGAAGATCCTATTAAAATGACAGATCAATATATTCGCGATATGTCTGCTGACCTAGAGGATGCGGAGAAAGCTGTTGCCTCACAGATCGCTATCGAAAAACGTTTCAAACAATCGTACGAAGAACAAGAAGCATTGGTTAAAAAACGTGAAGAGCAAGCACATATTGCTGCTCAAGCGCAAAATATCGATCTAGCTCGTCGGGCGTTGGAAGAAAAGAAAAATGCTGAAGCCAAACGTGATGAGTTCAAAGCGAACTATGAGCAAAACAAAGCTTCTGCGGACAATCTTCGTGCCAAATTAAACGAAATGCGCAAGCAATTGACTGAAATGAAAAACAAACGCGATACTTTGATCGCTCGTTATCAAGCAGCTAAAGCGCAAAAAGAAATCAATCATGCGATGAGTGAATTTAGCTCGGATTCTGCAACATCTGGCTTGAAGCGTATGGAAGAAAAAATGCTACAAATGGAAGCTCAAGCACAAGCAAGTGAAGAAGTGAATGGTCAGAACAAATCACTAGATGATGAATTTGCATCACTTGGTAAAGATAAAGCAGTTGAAGATGAGTTAGCAGCATTGATGAAGCAATACGAGAACAAATCATAATTTTATTCAAATATAAGTTACGCTATTTCTGTAGCTCATTACAAAGCGAAGGTCGGAACGATACAGCTTGTTCTCCTTCGCTTTTTGTATGGATTTTTGATGAATAGTGATGGTTTGATGATGTTGAAAGAAATAAGCAAAAGAGTACAATCTTGAACAGGTTATAAATAATTTTACGACGTTGAATATGTGGAGGATGTCTAGTATGAGTTGGAACATTTTGGGATCAATTGCAGTATGGACAGCAGTAGGAGCAGTACTTTTATTTCTTTTGATGTATATTGATTCGTTATTTACCAAGTACAAAGATATTACCGAGATCAAAGCAGGCAATAATGCGGTGGCAACTCGTCTGGTGATGAAATTATTTGCGCAAGGATATATTTTATCGGTAGCGATCGGTACATCTTGGAGTCTTGGTGAAGCTGTACTGGTATCTGTAGTATCATTTGTAATCTTACTAATCTTGGAATTAATTGTACGCTTCTTATTGAAAAAAATGATGGGTCTTGATCTGGACGAAGGTACCAAACAAGGTCACATTGGTTACGGATTATTGGGCGGAGCATTACAAATCGTAGGTGCATTGATTATTTCAGCTTCATTATAAAGATTACGAGAGGACGATTGGCGATGGGATTATGGAAAAGAATTACTAACCTCGTATCTAAACTTGAACCGGCTAAAGTGGAAAAAAGCCCGATGGATTTGAGCGTTGGGGATATTTGCGAAGTGTCATTGGTTACATATGAAGTCAAAGGAAGCGTTCGTAACCGTGCTCGTAATGCTGTAGTACTCACTATACAAGATGGCAATGCAATCGCTTATCTGCATATCGAAGAGCGAGAAACGGTGCGCTATGCGCTGTATTATCCAATTGACGGAGGACTTGAAAATGCAAGCGAAGTACCGAGTCATATTGAAATGGATGATACCGACTATTACTTAGAAGAACAATACGATGGTACAGTAATATCTACAGGCAGAACACCAGCATTACAAAGTGGAGAGCAATCGGTGTGGCAATATCAATCAGATGATCGCAAATTACTTCGTATTGAATGGCAAGCTGGACGTTTTACTTTGTATGAAGGAGAATTCGTACTTAACGGAGACGTCTATGTTATCCGTGCTAGTTAGGAGCGAAGAAGAATGAAACAGCGTGCATCATGGTTGCTCAAAATAGCAATAATGCTTGCCTTATTAACTTCATTATTATCAGGTTGTGGTAATTCGAAGGTTGAAGTCAATTATCCACTCGAATCGGTCAGTAGAGATGGAGATTCCACTTCCTATATATACCGTGCAGCAGGACAGACCGTTCCTGTAGTCGCAGAGCAGTTATCGGATCAACGTACTCCACAAGAGATGAGTGTTCAAGATCCGGAGCGGATGTTTCTTGTCTATGACAATGAATTAATTCAAGTCCAACAAGATCCTGAGAAGCCAGAAGATACGATTATCGAGGTGGACTCAGACAAATATGTAGCTCGAAACTATGATTCTAGCTTTTTACAAGGATATCTTACAGCTAGTATTATCAGTAATTTATTTAATTCTTTTGGTGGCGGATACAATTATGGTGGTAGTTATCGTGGATATACAACCTACAAAACATACAAGCCCACGATACAGTACAAAAAGCCAACCACACAAGATATCAAACAAGCTCCTCCGTTAACAGTGAACAAATCCGGTTCTATTTTCAAGCGTGGCACATCATCTAGCTCGAAGCGTTCGAAAGATAGCGGTAGCATTTTTAATCGGGGATCATCTTCTTCAAACGGATCAAGTGGAACGATCAATCGAGGCAGTCGCTCGGATTCCTCAGGTGGAGGATTCTTCTCGCCTTCGCGAAGCAGTAAACCGAAAAGCAGTTCTGGATCAGGTAAAATACGCAAGCGAAGTCGAAGGTAAACATATAAAAAGATGTGAAGTGAATATAATAGTTGTTGATGCTATTTATACACAAGCTGATTTTTATTGTCATTAGTTCAACCTTAAACCGTATCCTTTTACAGAGGATGCGGTTTTTTTTATAACTAAAATAAAGAATATACATACAATAACTAAAAGGGAACAATATAGAGCAATGAAGAAGTATATTCTTTTTAGATAGAGTTCATTCTTTGATATCCTATAATTATATAATTTCAACATATGAAAAATTCACAATAAAAAAATAGAAAGTTCTAAGATCAAAATCTAAACCCCGTCACAAAGGTTTTATGCATACATCTACAAGAGTATATTCTATTTTAGAAATGATTATAAATTATCTAATTCATTATGAGGTATATATGAGCAATTTATCTCTGTGTGCATCATAAAACTTGCATGATCTTCTATGTTAGTCTATAAAAGAAAGGAATAGAAAAGAACGAACATATAACAATGAAGTTACAAGAGTCGTAGCATGAGCAATATACAGGAGGCAGTTAATGATGAAAGAATCACAACCATTATCAAGTGAACAGGGAGGTTCTAATCCTGTTGAACATAATCCGGCTAAGTTTAAGCGGAAACCTATTACTCCAGCAACAGCGCAACAAAAAGTAGCTGAATATGTACAGGTTATAGATACAGAAGTGATACCTTTGTATACAGCAGGGGGAAGATTTTTAGCCGAATCGGTACAAGCTCCTCATCCTTATCCTCATTTTCGCCGTTCAGGTATGGATGGTTATGCTGTAATTGCTGATGATATTGCTCCAGCTTCAAGTGACCATATCGTCTGGTTAGAAGTGATCGATAATATTCCTTGTGGGCAGACTCCTTCTGTCCCGATTGTTAAAGGCACCGCAGCTCGTATTATGACGGGAGCGATGGTTCCTGATGAAGCAGATACAGTAGTAATGTTAGAGATGACCGAGACGAGAGAAGAAAATGGACGCCAATGGGTAGGATTCAAGCGTTCTATAGAACAAGGTCGCAATATTACACCGATTGGACTTGAAGTACAAGCAGGCGATATTTTACTAACACAGGGAGCACAGATTGGAGCAGGCGAGATTTCTGTGCTGGCTACTTTTGGTGTCCATCAAGTAGAAGTCTATCGTCGTCCACAAGTTGCCATTTTTTCAACAGGGACTGAATTGTTAGCCGTAGAAGAACCTATTGCTCCAGGTAAGATTCGCAATAGTAATTCGTATATGTTAGCAGAGCAAGTCAAAGCAGCAGGCGGAGAGCCTCATGTATTAGGGGCTATTATGGATGATCTGGAACTTGCACGGACAACGATGTTACATGCGTTATCGTCTTATGATATCGTCATCTCCAGTGGGGGTGTATCTGTAGGGGATTATGATGTAATGGGCGATCTGGTACGTAGTGATGAAGTAGAAATGCTATTTAACAAAATATCAATGCGTCCAGGTAGTGTCACCACCGGTGCAGTCAAAGATGGCAAATTACTATTTGCACTATCAGGTAATCCAGGAGCATGTTTTGTGGGTTGTGAATTATTAGTCCGTCCAACGATCCGACAAATGATGAACTCCAAGCAAGATTATTTGCCAGAATGGACAGCAACACTAGGGCATGATTATCACAAAATCAATAGCTTTACTCGTTATGTACGTGGAAGCATGACTGTAGAAAATGGTAAAATTATTGCTTATCCGGCGAGTCTCGACGAATCCAGTGTGATGGTAACGATCAAAGATAGCGATTGCTTAATTATTATTCCACCTACCAGTGAAGTACTGCCAGCAGGGACGAGGGTATCGTTGCTCCGTCTGAGTCGATAATCAATGAAAGACACTCCTATGCCATCTACTATTGATCGTCAACATACGCCTGTCGTTATTCAGATTGTCGGTTACAAAAATTCGGGTAAAACGACATTGATTGGAGCCTTATTACAACACTGGTCTACTCAAGGCAAAAAAGTCGCTGTCATCAAGCATGACGCTCATGAATTCCAGATGGATCATGCAGGTACAGACACCTACGCTCATACTCAAGCAGGAGCAGCAGCGATTGCGATTAGTTCAGCAACACGTACGGCTATCATCGAGCAGCATTCCTCTACATTAGAAGAGTTAATATCGAGATTTGAAGTAGGGTATGATCTGATATTAGTTGAAGGATTTAAGCAAGCCCACTACCCTAAGATCGTGATCGTAGCCGATGAGCAAGGTATTTCTTTGGTTCATGAATTGGTACAGGTCAAATGGGTATACAACCGCTATTCATCATCTATATCTTCAAATTTGAAAGAAATCACTTTTATTGATGCTGAAAAAGATGGTATTATAACGATAATCCATGAATTGGAAAATTATATTGAAGCACAGGGGGAACATTAGAAGTGAAAATTACACTTATCGCTGGAAGTAATCGTCCGGATGCATCAACTACTCAATTGAGCCAGTATATTGCCCATCTGCTTCAAGAGCATGGACATGAAGCAGAAGTATTTAATTTGTATGAGCATCAATTACCATTATACGGACCGGGCGAAGCTTATGGACATGAAGAAGTACAAAAACTTGCCCAAGCAGCCAAATCGGCGGATGCCCTTGTTCTAGCAACACCTGAATATCACGGTTCCATTTCTGGCGTACTCAAAAATGCGCTTGATTTCTTAGGAAGCGATTATTTTAACAATAAAGCTGTTTTATCTGCGAACTCCGCAGGTGGATTGATCGGTACAGCTTCTCTATTACATTTACAGACGATTGTTCGTAATGTACATGGTATTAACTGCCCGGAATGGATCTCCATCGGTGGGTCACAGCGTGAATTCAATGAAAACGGTGAGCCTACAGATGAAGGAACAGAATTGCGTATTCGCAAAGCGGTAGAAAGCTTTATCGATTTAGCATCTAAATTAAGTAGTGCTTCTGCTTAAGCTGAATGGAGCACGATTGTAAGCTTAGAATAATATACTTATATTCAACTAGAACGATCTGAAAAAATATAACGTTGTAATCTACTATAGACATGCAAGTCAATCAGTGTAACTACCGATTGAATTACAAAATCCCCTTACCGCTATTAGTGAACTTACTCATTCAAGGTTGAGAAGTTTACAGAAGTGTTAAGGGGATTTTGTTATGGAAAGTAGATCGAGCAATTCTAGATAACTAAGCAAATAACAGTCGTTCTTCTTCTCGGCTATGAAGATTGTTGAGAACAATCAAAGCTTGAAACTGCTGTAAGAGAGCATCGTTTAATTCTTCTGTGGCTAAAGTATCTTTGATATTTTTGAGAATCATCTTCATCAGATCATGATCACGTTTCAATTGAATAATTGCTGTTGCTAACTCTTGCTGCTGAGTCAATTTTTCATCATAAAAGCCTCCGATTTCTTCTTCTGCATCGGCATGACTGATAATTCGTGTTTCCCAATAATCAATTAAATGGTGAGCTGCGTATTTGGCAACAACATGTTCGCCAGCTTGCATAAATTCTTCTAATTCTTCTGTTTTGGTTATCGCTCCAGACAATCCACCTTCATGAATCGAATGATGAGCATGTAATTGACGTAATGATGGTCCGCTCATAGGTCATGACCCCCTTTAAGATTTTACATAGTATAGCATAGCTTTTTATCCCTTTTTTGAGGATAAGGATATTCCCCTAATAGAAAAGGGAATTCCCTTATATAGCTCTTTAGATTGGTGAATTTGATCGCTTATCTTTATATCCTTTTAGAAAATATGCAGGAGCAACAACGTTTTGCACGTTCACAGAAAGAACAAGGGAGTTCCTGCCTGACTATAGGACATTCCCTAATGGGCATATGATCATCTGAATATCATAATAAATAGTAACAAACACGAGTTGCAGTTCAATCCCATCTATCCATCGAATTGAATTGTGGTTCAAAAAGGAGTGTTTACTATTTATGAAACGCAAATTTAAGCTTAACTTTTTCAAACCGATCGAAAGTTACTCTAATCATTGGTCAGTTTTGGAAGAGAAAAATAGAGAATGGGAAAATATCTATCGTCAACGTTGGTCCCATGACAAAGTCGTTCGTACTACACACGGTGTGAATTGTACGGGGTCTTGCAGTTGGAAAGTATTTGTCAAAAACGGAATTATCACTTGGGAAAATCAGCAAATCGATTATCCATCTTGTGGTGTAGATATGCCGGAATTTGAACCTCGTGGTTGTCCTAGGGGTGCTACATTCTCATGGTATGAATATAGCCCTTTGCGTATCAAATATCCGTATATGAGGGGGAAATTAGTCAAACTCTGGCAAGCCGCACTTGCTGAACATAATGATCCTATTAAAGCATGGGCAAGTATTGTGGAGGATCCTGAGAAATCACGCACGTACAAATCGGCTCGTGGTAAAGGTGGACATGTGCGTGTGAGTTGGGATGATGCGATGTACTTAATCTCAGCGCAATTAATCTATACGATTCGTAAATATGGACCTGATCGAATCGCAGGCTTTACGCCAATCCCAGCAATGTCGATGGTTAGTTACGCATCAGGTGCTCGCTTTATGTCATTGATCGGTGGCGAAATGTTGAGTTTTTATGATTGGTATGCCGATCTTCCTCCAGCTTCTCCACAAATCTGGGGTGAACAAACTGATGTCCCTGAATCTTCCGACTGGTACAATGCCGCTTACTTGATGATGTGGGGTTCGAATGTACCGTTAACTCGTACACCGGATGCTCACTTTATGACAGAAGTTCGTTATAAAGGAACTAAAGTAGTTTCTGTAGCTCCAGATTTGGCGGAAAATGTGAAATTTGCAGATCATTGGCTAGCTCCTCATCCAGGAACCGATGCAGCTTTAGCACAAGCAATGACTCATGTGATACTGGATGAATTTTATCAACAGCGTCAAGAAGAGACGTTTATCAATTATGCGAAGCAATTTACAGATATGCCGTTTGTCATCTTATTAGATCCTCATGAAGATACGCTAAAGGGCGGACGTTTTTTACGTGCAAGTGATATTGGTGATGCTTCCGAACATTCTGAATGGAAGCCAGTCATTTACGATAATGTAGCAAATGAATTAATGATTCCTAATGGAACAATGGGTCAACGTTGGGAAAAAGATAAGCATTGGAATCTGATCTTAGAACGTGAAGATGGAACCAAAGTTGATCCTGCACTAAGTGTACAAGGACATGATGAAGAATGGGTAGAGATCGCATTCCCGTATTTTGATAATACAGGCAATGGCATTTTCAAACGTGTAATTCCAGCTAAAAAAATCACATTAGCAGATGGTACTGAACGTTATATCGCTACTGTGTATGACTTGATGATGAGTCAGTATGGTGTAGCACGTATTCCTCATGAATATAATGCCAAAGATTACAATGACGCGGATTCTTTCTATACCCCTGCTTGGCAAGAAAAGATTACCAGTGTGAAAGCTTCGGTGGTTGTACAGATCGCCCGTGAATTTGCACAGAATTCACTGGATACGGGTGGACGTTCCATGATTATTATGGGTGCTGGCATCAATCACTGGTTTAATAGCGATACTATTTATAGAGCGATTCTGAATCTGGTTGTACTGACTGCTTCTCAAGGAGTAAATGGAGGCGGATGGGCGCATTATGTAGGTCAGGAAAAATGCCGTCCAATCGAAGGTTGGTCTACAGTTGCATTTGCAAAAGACTGGCAAGGACCAGCACGTCTGCAAAATGCCACGTCGTTCTTCTATTTTGCAACAGAACAATGGAGATATGAAGAAAGTGGAACTGATTCATTAAAGTCTCCGCTTAGTGCTGAAGTGAGTTATCAGCATCCTGCTGATTATAATGTACTGGCTGCACGCTTGGGCTGGTTACCTTCGTATCCACAATTTGATAAAAATACATTGTTATTTGCGGAAGAAGCCGCACAACAAGGACTAACAACCAATCAGGAAATTATTGATTATTCTGTTGAAGCGATCAAATCGAGAAAAACAAAATTTGCTGTAGAAGATCCAGGAGCACCTGAGAACTTCCCTCGTTCTTTGTTTATCTGGCGCTCAAACTTAATATCCAGTTCTGCTAAAGGACAGGAATATTTTATGAAGCATCTACTCGGAGCATCAGATGATCTACTGGCAACACCTAATGAAGAACAAAAGCCGGAAGAAATCGTATGGCGAGAAGATGTACAGGGCAAGCTTGATCTGATGGTAGCTCTTGATTTCCGCATGACGACAACACCATTATATGCAGATGTTGTACTGCCAGCGGCAACATGGTACGAAAAAACAGATCTGTCTTCAACCGATATGCATCCATTTGTGCATCCATTTAATCCAGCAGTCAATCCGTTGTGGGAATCCAAATCAGATTGGGATATTTACCGCCAATTGGCTGAAGTCTTTTCCAATATGTCCAAAGATCATTTGCCAGGTGTATATAAAGATCTGGTTACTGCACCACTTGCTCATGATTCAATCGGTGAAATTTCTCAACCGATGGGGATGATTCGTGACTGGGCAAAAGGTGAAGTTGAAGCGATTCCGGGTAAAACGATGCCTAATTTTAGTATTGTTGAGCGTGATTATACCAAAATTTATGATAAATACGTGTCGCTTGGACCTAACTTAGCGATCGGTAAAACAGGAGCACATGGCGTAAGCTTTTCTGTAAAAGAAGAATATGAAGAACTCAAAAAGTTAAATGGTGTATATTACGATGGCACGATCAAAGATGGATTGCCTAAATTAAGTACTGCTCGTCAAGTGGCTGATTCTATTCTTCATCTATCGTCTGCTACCAATGGACGTGTATCGCAAAAAGCATACAAACAAGCGGAACTGGACAGTGGAGTAGAGTTATGTGATATCTCTGCCGATCGTGCAGCCGAAAAAATCACATTCCAAAGTATTACAGCGCAACCGCGCGAAGTTATTCCAACACCTGTATTCAGTGGATCGAATAAACAAGGACGACGCTATTCTCCGTTTACAACGAATATCGAACGATTAGTACCTTTCCGTACATTGACAGGTAGACAGCATTTTTATATCGATCATGAAGTATTTATGCAGTTTGGAGAAGCGTTACCGGTATACAAACCGACATTACCTCCAATGGTCTTTGGTCCACGTGACAAAGAAATCAAAGGTGGGCAAGATGCGCTGGTTCTACGTTATTTAACACCACATGGTAAATGGAATATTCACTCTACGTATCAGGATAACCAGCATATGCTGACCTTGTTCCGTGGTGGACCTACTGTATGGATCAATAATGAAGATGCAGCTGAACATCATCTGGATGATAACGATTGGGTAGAAGTGTACAACCGTAATGGTGTGGTTACAGCACGTACTGTAGTAAGTCATCGGATGCCTCGTGGAACAATGTTTATGTATCATGCGCAAGATAAGCATATTAATGTACCGGGATCAGAAATTACAGATACACGTGGAGGCAGTCATAATGCGCCAACACGTATTCATATGAAACCGACACAAATGGTAGGCGGTTATGCACAACTGAGTTATGGATTTAACTATTATGGACCCATCGGAAATCAGCGAGATGTCTATGTAGCTGTTCGCAAAATGAAGGAGGTTAACTGGCTTGAAAATTAAAGCGCAAGTAGCCATGGTAATGAACTTGGATAAATGTATCGGTTGTCATACATGCAGTGTGACATGCAAAACTACATGGACCAACCGTAAAGGTGCAGAATACATGTGGTTCAACAACGTAGAAACCAAGCCCGGTATCGGTTATCCCAAACGTTGGGAAGATCAGGAATTATACAAAGGCGGATGGCAACTACGCAAAGGCAAATTAGAACTAAAATCAGGCAATAAATTATCTAAAGTTGCTTTGGGTAAAATTTTCTACAATCCTGATATGCCTGAAATGAAAGATTATTATGAGCCATGGACATATAACTATGAAGAGTTAACCAATGCCAAAGATCAACAGCATTCACCTGTTGCACGACCACACTCTGTAATTACAGGCAAAAAAATGAATCTCGAATGGGGCCCTAACTGGGAAGATGATCTAGCAGGTGCACATATTACTGGACCTTTAGATCCGAATATTCAAAAAATTGAAGAAGAAATCAAATTCAATTTTGAAAAATCATTTATGGTGTATTTACCAAGATTATGTGAGCACTGTCTGAATCCAAGTTGCGTCGCTTCTTGTCCATCTGGTGCAATGTACAAACGTGATGAAGATGGTATTGTGCTTGTCGATCAAGAAGCTTGTCGTGGTTGGAGATATTGTATGACCGGTTGTCCTTACAAAAAAGTCTACTTCAACTGGGAAACCAACAAAGCTGAAAAATGTACATTCTGTTTCCCACGTGTAGAAGCAGGCTTACCTACAGTATGCTCAGAGACATGTACAGGACGTATTCGCTATTTAGGTGTTCTGTTATACGATGCAGATCGAGTACACGAGATTGCTTCGACAGAAAATGAGCAAGATTTATACAAAGCACAATGTGATCTGTTCCTTGATCCAAATGATCCAGCGATTATTGCGCAAGCTCGCAAAGATGGAATTACAGAAGACTGGATCGAAGCGGCTAAAAATTCGCCAGTATACAAATTAGCTATAGAATACAAGCTGGCGTTCCCGCTTCATCCAGAATATCGTACATTGCCAATGGTCTGGTATGTACCGCCACTTAGTCCGATCATGAACTATTTTGAAGGTAGAGATTCAATAGCAAATCCAGATATGATTTTCCCGGCAATTGAAGAAATGCGGACACCGATTCAGTATTTGGCCAATATGTTAACTGCTGGAGATACGACAACAGTCAAAGAAGCATTACAACGGATGGCGATGATGCGTTCTTATATGCGGTCTATTACAACAGGGCAAGAATTTGATCATAGTCGGTTAGAACGAATCGGGCTGACTGCTCGTCAGACTGAAGAAATGTATCGTCTGCTAGCGATTGCAAAATATGAAGATCGCTTTGTGATTCCTCCTTCTCATAAAGAAGAGCATATGAATCCTTATCGTGCACAGGGTGCAGCTGGATATAACGGAATGATGGGCAATACTTCGATGGGTGGTAGTGACTGCTCAGGTTGCGGAGCAGTAGAGTCTATGCGTAATTCAGAAGCAACTGATAAAGACGGCAAACCTATATTCGAAGAGAATTTTTATGGAGGGATTTGGCGTGATTAATTTAGATAAGCTGTACGACTATAAACCGTCATTTCATTTTTTTGCACAGCAATTTATGTATCCAGAAAAGTTGGATTTTCATCCAACTCTTTTGGAGCAATCATTTGATCTGAATGACCCAACATACTCATACGTACAAACCTATTGGGATCAGATGCATCAGTATACCATGGATGAGATTAAAGAAATCTATACCGAGACATTCGATTTTCAAAAAGATTGTGCTTTATATATGACATACTTTAAGTTTGAAGATGCCAAAGAACGTGGACAAATGTTAGCTAAATTGAAAATTTTGTATGAAATGTTTGGCTTACAAATGCCAGATGAAGAATTGCCTGACTATCTTCCATTGATGTGTGAATTTCTGTATGCAGCAGAATGGAAAGGTGATCCTCATGCGGCAGAAAATTTCAAAATGTTAATCATGGTACTGGAAGACGGTACATTTCATTTGTTAAAAGCATTAGAAAAACTGGAAAGCCCTTATTTTCATCTGGTTAAAGCTCTACGGGAAACGTTGAAAGATTGTGTTGAGCAGGAGGTACATCAGTAATGCATATGTTAGAGCAATTTTTGTGGATTATTGTGCCGTATGTTTGTATCGTGATCTTTATCGTTGGGCATATTTTCCGCTATCGTACCGATCAATTCAGTTGGACAGCCAAATCAAGCGAATTTATAGAGAAAAAGCAATTGATGATTGGAAGTATATTATTTCATCTAGGGATTATCCCAGTTATTATGGGACATATTGTCGGTTTGTTTATCCCTAAATCATGGATGCACTTTTTTGGTGTTAATGATCATATGTATCATATTGGTGCCGTCTATGTGGGTGGATTTTTCGGATTGGCGACTCTGTTAGGAATGATTATTTTGACTTCACGCCGATTTACATTACAGAGTGTACGTCGCTTGAGTACTGTATCTGATCTGGTCGTTAATGTATTATTATTGTTTATTGTATTTATGGGTATGTATGCTACACTTTTCACAAATGCTGTACAACCAGAGTTTGATTATCGGGAAACGATCTCGATCTGGTTCCGTGGTCTATTTATGTTAAGTCCTGATCCTTCGCTGATGAGAACGGTACCCGTATCTTTTCAAATTCATGCATTAACAGGGTTTGCTATTTTTGCTTTTTGGCCATTCAGTCGTCTGGTTCATGTGTGGAGTGTTCCATTGAATTATGTAGGGAGAAGTTATATTCTATATAGAAGACATAAATCGAATTGAGGAAAGTGGGCTTAGCCTTCTTTCCCTATTTTATTATTAGGGGCCAATATATGATGAAAAATAGAGTGGATTATCAGCAAGAGCTTGATCAATTCCGTGAATGGTTAGGATATGATTTTATGTCGCTTGCCTTAGCTGAATCAGCAGAATACCACTATGTGATCAAATGGAAATACGCTACTGGTAATTTGAATGATTGCTTTAAAGGAATCGTTCTTCAATCCGGCCGAGGTATAGCTGGGATTGTATTCAAAACAGGAAAACCAATGATTATCGAAAATGTCGCCCAGCATATAGATAATGAATTACTATTTAACTATCCGATCGTTAGAATGGAAAAGCTTAAAAGTCTGGTAGCTGTTCCTTTGTGGAATGATAATCGTGTCGCTGGTGTTTTACTTGGCGGATTTCGTAATGAACAACGTGTCACTATAGAGATGTTGCACCAGTTAGACGAATTGGCACATCAAGGAATTGGAACTTTAAATGGAAAGGAACTGAAGTTAAGTTGAGTATATCTAACCCTAATTATTCGATAAACTCACTAATGGCTAAATTGTACGAAAATAGTATGGAAGCTATTTTCTTTTTTGATCAACATGGGAAAGTATTAGCGATGAATCCAGCAGCTGAAGAAATTGTAGCAGATGATGTACTGGAACAGTTGTATAGCGGTCAAGCGAATGCAATTTGTGGAGTATGTCGTGGCTATATGAGTGAGACTGAGCTTAGAACATGTTTGACCTGTTATTTCAATGCACCGGATGTCGATGATTTTTCTTCTTTTCAAGTCTATCTGGATACGAAAGGTAAAGGTATTGTCTCATATGCCGCTTCATATCATGTGATCGATTCTGATCAACAATTGTATGCCTTTATGCTCAAAGATTTGACCACTCAATTTAAAACGCAAGAAAAGTTTTATCAAAATACGATGATGAAGCATGTGATCGAAGCACAAGAAAATGAGCGTAAACGGATATCACGTGAGCTTCATGATAGTGTCGCTCAAGAATTGATGAGTGCGCTGATTGATCTTCGTGTATTTAAATATATGACCCAAGATACCACTTTATTGCAAAAAATGAAGCATACTGAAGCTTCAATGACACGATTGCTGGATGATATCCGTAACTTAGCCGTTGAACTTCGCCCAGCCGCTTTGGATGATTTCGGACTGGAAGCCGCTTTTCGCTCTCATTTCAAACGATTGCAAGAAAGTTATGGATTTACGGTTGAATTTGAATCGACGCTTTGTCAGAAACGATATAGCAGTGAGATCGAAACAGTGATCTATCGGATCTGTCAGGAAGCTGTACTGAATGCACTCAAATATGCACAAACAGATAAGATCAAAGTATCAATCTATGAACAAAATAAACTGTTACAGTTAATCGTTGAAGATGAAGGTATTGGTTTTGAAATAGGCAGTGACCCTATAGGGACAGGGCTTGGATTATATGGAATCAGAGAACGTGCCGAATTGGTCGGCGGTATAGTCAATATATATGCTACACCGGGAAAAGGAACCAAAATTCATTTACAAATTTCTATATTGGATTAGAGGAAAGGATTGCTTGATGAGAATAGTTATTGCAGATGATCATGCAATCGTACGTAGTGGATTTGCGATGATCTTGAATTTTCAAGAAGATATGGAAGTAGTAGCTACAGCCGCAGACGGTATCGAAGCTTACACGATGGTAGCAAAACATCAACCGGATATATTAATTATGGATTTGAGTATGCCTCCTGGAGAGAGTGGGCTTATTGCTGTAGGTAAAATTAAAGAAGATTATGCAGATACACAGATTCTTATTTTGACAATGCATGATGATGATGAGTATTTATTTCATGTATTGCGTCATGGGGCTTCGGGATATGTACTGAAAAATGCACCGGATGAAGAGCTTCTTTTGGCGATACGTACGATCTATACGGGAGGAACGTATATTCATCCCAAGCTTGCTACTTCATTGGTACGTGAATTTGTGAAAAAAGACAGTACATCTTCTACAGGAGATGTCTTTGAACTTCTATCCAAGCGAGAGCTCGAAATACTACCATTGATCGCCAAAGGATATGGTAATAAAGAAATCGCCGAAAAGCTATTTATTTCGGTGAAAACAGTAGAAGCGCATAAAGCTAAAATTATGGAAAAATTAAATTTGAAAAACAGACCAGAATTGGTCGAATATGCGCTCAAAAAGAAGCTATTAGACTTTTAATATCCAAAGAAAGCACCTACGGGTGCTTTTTTTATTTTTTTGAGGGTTTACCCTACATCATAGAGGGCGTTCCCTTATATAAGAATAACGTTCGCCTCGTTACAATAAAAGTATAGATAAATATCTATCTATCATAGATTGATAACATGTTCGAAGGGTGAATGAGATGATTAAAAAAGTGCAGTTACCATTACAAACTTTAAATCTGATTGTTGGTTTTATGGTGTGGGTGATTATTTCTTCGTTGATGCCTTTTATTAGAGAAGACATCCAGATTCCTACAAGCAAACTTGCTATTGTGACAGCTTTACCTGTAGTACTTGGTTCTGTGTTACGGATTCCACTGGGGTATTACGCTAATATTTTTGGAGCGAGAGTGATTTTTGGAGTTAGTTTTGTTTTATTATTATTTCCTGTGTACTATATCAGTGCAGCTTCTACATTTACAGATTTGATTATTGGAGGATTATTTTTAGGCATCGGGGGCGCTGTATTCTCGGTAGGGGTGACTTCTTTACCTAAATATTATCCCAAAGAAAAGCATGGATTTGTCAACGGTATCTACGGCATAGGCAATCTGGGGACAGCGATTACAACCTTTTCTGCTCCGATTATTGCGACTCAAGTCGGCTGGTCTTTAACCGTAAAATTATACTTAATTCTATTGTTAATTTTTATTTTACTTAATGCTTTTCTTGGAGATCGTCATGAACCAAAAGTGAAAACACCTATTATAGAACAGATTAAAGGTATTTATAAAAATGAGAAACTGTGGTTTTTCTCCTTATTCTACTTTATAACATTTGGTTCATTTGTAGCTTTTACCGTTTATTTACCTAACTTTTTAGTAACAAATTTTGATCTCACCAAAGTAGATGCTGGGATGCGAACAGCAGGTTTTATCGCAGTTGCTACTTTTTTCCGTCCTATTGGAGGATGGTTAGGAGATAAATTTAAACCATTATTATTGTTAATGATGACGTTTGGGATTTATACCGTAGCAGCAATTATCCTCGCTTTTTCACCATCAATTCATATGTATACGATCGGTTGTCTGGCGATTGCACTATCGGCTGGTATCGGTAATGGCGTTATTTTCAAATTAGTGCCGTTCTACTTTAATAAACAAGCAGGTATTGCTAACGGTATTGTCTCTATGATGGGTGGTCTGGGTGGATTTTTCCCGCCTTTGATGTTAGCAGCTATTCATTCAATGACCGGGCAGTATTCTATCGGATTTATGTTATTATCTCAAGTGGCATTAGTTAGTCTGGTACTTGCCGTCTGGTTACATTATCAGGGTCGATTGGCGATGTCCTCTGAAGTGTTCGATTCCACAGGGCAAGGGATTATGGTAACCGATGTAGAGGGTCAGATTCAGACCGTTAATCCTGCATTTACAGCATTGACGGGTTATACCAAAGATGAAGTGATTCATCACCAGCCAAGTATTCTCAAATCAGGACGACAATCCAAAGAGTTCTATCATCAAATGTGGCAAAAGATTAAAGCACAAGGTAGCTGGCAAGGCACGATCTGGAATAAGCGTAAAAATGGAGAAGAATATTTACAATGGCTAAATATTAGTGCTGTTAAAGATGAGACAGGCGAAGATGTACGTTATGTTGCTACATTTAGTGACTTGACGAATGAACAATTTTTGAAAAATACAGATAAAGTATAAAGTCATGTTAGGCTAGTACACCGGTATAGTGGAAGGAAGATGGTTATGCAAAGTTATCTATTAACAGACCAATATCGACGACCTATTCAAGATTTGCGTATATCCGTTACAGATCGTTGTAATTTTCGCTGTTCTTATTGTATGCCCAAAGAAATTTTTGGAACAGATTGTGCTTTTATGCCCAAAGATGAATTGTTGTCTTTTGAAGAAATCATGCGATTGGTATCTTTATTCGCTTCTCAAGGAGTGTCTAAGATTCGTCTGACTGGTGGAGAACCTTTGCTAAGAAATGATCTTCCTGTACTCGTGGCTGCTATTAAGCAAATCCCTGAGATCAAAGATCTGGGATTAACGACCAATGGTACATTGCTAGGGAAGCAAGCCCAATCTTTATACGATGCTGGATTAAGACGATTGAACATTAGTCTGGATGCACTTGATCCTAAATTATTTGGACAAATGAACGGTAGAGGAATTCCGACAGATCATATATTTAAACAAATTCATTATGCTCAGCAAATAGGCTTTAAAATCAAAATAAATATGGTTGTCCAAAAAAATGTGAATGATGCTGAGATTATACCGATGGCTCAATATTTCAAAAATTGTGGAATCACATTACGGTTTATCGAATTTATGGATGTGGGCAATGATAATAGTTGGAGTTTCCAAAAGGTAGTGACCAAGCAAAACATTTTGCAAAAGTTACAACAATCTTTTCAGTTAGAACCTATTGAACCCACTCGTTTTGGCGAAGTAGCGAAATATTACCGTTATGCTGAAAGCGATGCACAGGTTGGATTTATTACTTCGGTATCTGAATCTTTTTGCTCTTCTTGCACGCGCGGACGATTATCGTCAGACGGTACATTTTATAATTGTTTATTTGCTTCTCAAGGATTAGATCTTCGTGATTTGTTACGTCATGGAGCAGATGATCATACATTATTACAAGCTATTGTGCAGACATGGGCACAGCGTAAAGATCGATATTCCGATGAGCGTACAGCTCAGACTGCTATATCCAGACCTAAAATAAGTATGTCTTATATCGGTGGTTAAGTAAGAAAAGGAGGTTGGGAAGTGAATCGTTATATTCCTAATCAGCACGGTGCATGGGTTATGCTTATTCTTCCTTTTTTATTCGGATTAGTTGCTTTTGGAGGACATTCGCTTCATATTTTGTTATTTATCAGCTGGTTGCTATTGTATTTATTAAGCTTCCCTCTATTGCAATGGATCAAAACGGGTAAAGCCTACAAATACCGTCAACCTGCTCTGGTATATGCAGGATTATCTATACCTGTACTCAGTCTATTATTAATATATCAACCTGATCTTATCGGGTACGGTATTTTTTTAGGAATATGTTTTGTGCTTAATATGTATTATGCTCGTACACGCAATGAACGGGCGTTGATCAATGATATTATCGCTATCGTCATGTTTTGTTCGTTTATCTATCCTGTGATGTACATAGGTAGAACGACCGATTGGCAACTAGCAACGACTCTATTTTTGATTGCTGTGCTTTATTTTGTTGGAACAGCATTATATGTCAAAACGATGCTCAGAGAACGAGGAAATGTCCATTATTATATCGGTTCTATCTTTTATCATATCGTCATCTGTGGGTTGGTCAGTTGGATGAATATAGGGTTGATAATTAGCTTTGCGCTATTGTTATTAAGATCGATTATATTGCCTCATTTCAACTTAAAATCTAAACATGTAGGAATAATAGAGATATGTTTTGCAGTCGTTCTTTATATTTCGATCACTATTCTTTATTCCTAAAAGGAGAGCTTCAAATGCTACCTAGCATGAATACAGCGAATTATGATCAATATCCATTTATCGTGATCTGGGAAGTAACACGTGCTTGTGCACTCAAATGTCTTCATTGCAGAGCTGAAGCTCAATATCACCCTGATCCTAATCAATTGACTTTTGCAGAAGGTAAGCAGTTAATTGACCAGATTGCTGAGATGAATCATCCTCTATTTGTATTTACCGGTGGCGATCCATTGATGCGTCCTGATCTGTATGAATTAGCTCAATATGCGATTGAAGAAAAGAAACTGCCTGTCTCGATGACACCTAGTGCTACGCCTAAAGTGACTCGCCATGCTGTCGCTCGAGCCAAAGAAATAGGGTTGTCACGATGGGCATTTAGCTTGGACGGTTCGAATGCCCAGATTCATGATCACTTTCGCGGTACACCAGGTTCATATGATCGTACAATGAAAGGTATTCAATATTTGCAAGAATATCATATTCCGATTCAGATCAATACGACAGTTTCTCGATATAATCTGCATGATCTTCCACAGATTGCAGAGCAAGTGCGCCAGATGAAAGCTGTTTTGTGGAGCTTGTTTTTTCTTATTCCTACAGGTCGTGGTATGCAAAAAGATATGATTACACCGGATGAGCATGAAGAAGTAATGAAGTGGTTATATCATATGCAACAACATATGCCTTTTGGAGTTAAAGCAACCGAAGCGCCACATTATCGTAGAGTAGTGATTCAGCAAAATGTTTTGGCACAAGCAGAAGCTACATTATCTTCACAACAGCAACTTCCTTTCAAAAAATCAGATACATTAGGTCGTGCTCCAAAAGGGGTTAATGATGGAGATGGATTTGTATTTATTAGTCATACAGGCGAAGTCTATCCTAGCGGATTTTTACCTCTTTCATGCGGAAATATAAAAGAGCAATCTTTGGCTGATATTTACCAATACTCACCGATTATGCAAAATCTGCGTAATAAATCATTACTTAAAGGCAAATGCGGAGTCTGTGAATACAAACAAAGATGTGGTGGCTCAAGAGCAAGAGCTTTCGCAGTGACAGGCGATTATCTAGAAAGCGATCCTTATTGCTCATATATTCCACAGAACTAAAGAGGAGAGCACATACGATGACTACAAAAACAAAAAAGATCGTTATCTTAGGCGGCGGCATTAGTGGTTTAAGTACGGCTTACTATGTGAAAAAAATTGCAAATGAACAACAACTTCCTGTCGAGATTACATTGATTGAAAAAGAAAATCGGTTAGGTGGCAAGTTACAGACGGTCAAACGGAATGGATTTACTATTGAAAAAGGACCGGATGCTTTTTTAGCTCGCAAATCAGCCATTTTAGAATTAACAAAGTTATTGAATATAGAAGATCAACTTGTGGCTACCAATCCCGAAGCAGGGATTACCCGTATTCTTCATAAAGGTAAGTTACACCCGATGCCAATGGGATTTGTATTAGGGATACCGACACAGATTACCCCTTTTATCAAAACAGGACTTATTTCTCCGCTTGGTAAAGTGAGAGCCTTATTTGATCTAGTGATTCCAGCACGACAAGGAGAGCACGATGAATCACTAGGTAACTTTATTGAACGGCGCTTGGGCAAAGAAGTGCTGGAACAGATTACTGAACCTTTACTAGCGGGCATCTATGCAGGCGATACAAGGTCACTCAGTCTTACAGCAACATTTCCACAATTTCAGCAGATGGAACAGCAACATGGCAGCCTTATTAAAGGAATGATTGGTGGAAAAAAAAGAAAAGTGTCAACGACTGTATCAGAATCGCCAAAACCTTCATCTGCTACAACCAATCAATCACCATCTATTCCTAAAAGTATGTTTCTTTCTTATAAAGGTGGATTATCTTACCTCATCGAGCAGTTAGAAAAGAATCTGGAATCTGTTCATTTCAGGTTAGGAAAAAGTGTTCGTTCTGTGCAAAAATATCATCAACAGTATAATCTTATACTAGATAATGGAGAAGAGATTGAAGCCGATCAAGTCATCTCTACCATACCTGCATATGCGGCGGCTCATATATTTACACATGTCCCTAATACAGAGCACTTACAACATATTCATTATGTCTCTGTTGCGAATATAGCTTTAGCTTTCCCTCATGATGTGCTCAAAGAATCATTACGAAGTTCTGGATTTCTAGTACCACGTAAAGAAGGAAAAATGATTACAGCATGTACAATCTCATCAATCAAATGGAATCATACTGCGCCTACAGATCAGGTCTTGTTGCGTGTCTATATCGGTCGTGCTGGAGCAGAAGAATGGGTAGATATGACCGATGAGCAGTTGGTCACCGCTGCCCGTCAAGATTTGCAAGAATTGCTCGGTATCGAAGCCCAACCACAACTGATCGAAATCAGTCGTTGTATTCAATCTATGCCACAGTATCCATTAGATCATCGTCAACAAATGGATTTACTTCGCAGGCAACTGGCACAGCAGATGCCGGGTGTATGGTTATCTGGAGGGGGATACGATGGAGTAGGGATCCCAGATTGTATCGCACATGCTAAAAAGACAGCAGAACAAGTTATACAACATATACAGACCAATAGCTAAAAAGTAATGTAATCATCCTTATGCGTTCTCTAATATAGAATGAACCCATTGCATAAAAAACACCCTAATTCATATGACAATGAGTTAGGGTGTTTTTACAGCATATTTTTATAAAGGTATTGAAAATATACTATTTTGTTGTATTTCATATACATGAAATTGTTAAGTATACTGAAAATAATCAACTATTAATCGAGTTGTGTTGACCATCATCTTTAGCAGACTCAAAATTGCCAGCACCTACACGTTTTTTGATTTCTTCTTCTGTTAACTCGGGAGCTGCTGGTTGTAGCAGAATATGACTTTCATCTTCTTTCGCATCGGCATTTTCAACACGAGCAAAACCTGCATTGGTCTGACGACCGATACGTTCACGCTCTTCTCGGCTTGTAATCACATGTTTATCAGGGGAATCCATTATATGTCCTCCTTAATAATTATATTGTTACATCTGTTATTTATTAACCGAGAACAAACGATAATCAAACAATCACCTATTCAGTTGCAGACAAAAGATAACAATACATGTACGTCTTGTGAATAGTCAGCATTTAGCCGATCATGCTACGGGGTGATTATCTTTTCTAAAGCATCACCTTCTGCATTGATACGGATAGAAGCGAATTGGGCGGTTCTGTCCACTTTTAAGCCTGTTCGTACGGCATTTCATCGTAACATGGTTAATATGCCTCCTCAGATATTGTGAAATGGAACAGTAAAAGTACGAATATTATAGATCCGTTCGTTTCTCAATCGCTTCAGACATCGTTTTATCGGTAAGATGAGCATAGATTTCTGTTGTTTCCGTAGAAGCATGTCCGAGCTGCTCTTTGGTTTTATAAATATCATTTTGTAAATAGTAATCTGTCGCAAACGAATGACGTAATTTGTGTACAGTCAGATACGGTTTACCAAAACTTTTGGCATACTTCATAATCATGGCTTGAATAGCTCTTTTAGTCATGCGCTTACCAGAAGATTGTCCATTCGGACGAGCAACAAATAAGGCTGTTTCTTTTTTCGGCGTACGATAGCGTGTTTCGCGTAATTCTAGATAAGTTTTGATCTCGTCTTTGGCTTGTTCACGGAAATAAATGGGTGTTTTGAATGTCTCATCATTATTACCTTTACGAGATACATACATTAACTTCTGATTGAGATCCAGATCAACCAAATTGAGATTAACCACTTCAGATACCCGTAAGCCTGAATTCAAAATGAGGCTGGTAATACAGGCATCACGTTCACGATTCAGTTCGTAAGAGTATAATGCTTGCTTATTCGTAGCAATATCTTCACGATAACCTTCCAGAATATAACCGACAAATTCCAGTAATTCATCTTCTTCTAAAATTTTACCTTTTAATTTGGCAGCTGTATCTTTGGGTTTGTGCATTCGTTTGACTTCGACTTTTGCCATAATATTACGTTTGAGCAAAGGATAAAAATTATCATCTTCAGCAATCTGGCTTAAATAATGAAATAATGAGCGAAGAGACGATAATTTGCGTGATACAGTTACTCTTGTATTGGTACCTTCTGTTCGAGTCGTTAAATGAAGACGATAATTCGTAATATCTTCCATCCGTAACGTTTCCAATTCGAGTAATTGTATTTGTGTATAATGGGTAGCTGTCGATAACCCTTCAACAATCATCCAACCGAAAAAAGATTCATAATCGCGTATGTACTCTAACAATGTAGACGGAGAAAGATCTGGTAATTTATAATTTATAAATTGCTCTACAAACCACGGCATAGAAGGCAATTTTTGATCTAATTTCGCTCGATCTGCTATTTTTTGGATACTCATGTTGATACTCACCTCTACCCCGATTGTAGCATAAATCAAAGAGAATCATAGGTTTCTTCAATTGGAAATGATTTGCTTCTTTTGACGTGAAAAGTATATAGTAAAAAGATAAGAAAAAGTGCATTTGGATACCAAAGACCTGACTTCAATGACGGAGGTTCATCATGAGATTAAAGCTTGAACAAGTGCCACGCAGTCGCAGACGTGTGATCCGAGAAATGATGCAATTGTATCTTTATGATTTTACATATTATTTGAGTATTGATCTGGATGATAAAGGTCGATTTCCAGAATACCCAGGGTTAAATCAGTATTGGAGTCAACCGGGGAAGAAGTTTCCATTTTTGATTTATGCTGATTCTTATATTGCAGGCTTTGCTTTAGTCGATCGATTGAAAGATTCTTCTGAAGGTGATTACTATATGACTGAATTTTTTATTTTGAAAAAATACAGGCGTACAGGAATAGGTAAATGGGCAGCTCATCAATTATTCGCTCGTTATATCGGCAAATGGAAAGTTACACAAGTACAAACCAATCGTCCTGCACAGTTGTTCTGGCGTCAGGTGATTGGAGAATATACCAAAGAGCAGTATCGAGAAGTCGTTCATCCAGAATACGGTAATCCCAGTCAGTATTTTGATACTTACAAAGCAGAATAAACCACATGATCCCTAATCATAGCATAGAGAGGAAGACAGATTATGTATTTACCATCATTTTCATTATCAGATAAAAAAGCGATTGTCACTGGAGCCGGCAAAGGGATTGGCCAAGCATTGGCGATTGGGCTTGCTCAAGCAGGAGCAGATGTAGGGTTGATTGCTAGAACAGGTTCAGATCTAGAAGTGACCAAGCAGTTGATCGAAAAACATAGTAGTCGCAAAGCTATCTGTATTCCAGCCAATGTAACAGATCGTGAACAAATGCAATCTGCATTTGATCGTTTTGAATTGGCATTTGGCGCACCGGATATTCTGGTCAATAATGCAGGAATGAATATTCGCTCCAAAGCATTAGATGTAACCGATAGCGAGTGGCATACCATTGTAGATACTAATTTACATTCAGCCTTAATTGCTTCGCAAATGGCAGCACATTTAATGAAGGAACACGGTGGCGGTAAAATTATCAATATTGCTTCGGTTGGTGGACACACCGCTTTGCGAACAGGAGTAGTCTATGGCGCAACCAAAGCAGGGTTAATTCATATGACCAAAATTCTAGCGATGGAATGGGCACAATACGGTATTCAAGTTAACGGAGTCGGCCCATGGTATTTCCGTACGCCACTGACAGAAACTATTCTAGCTGATGAACAATATATGCAAGATATTCTAGATCGAACGCCGATGAAACGTGTAGGTAATTTGGAAGAAGTCGTAGGCCCAGTTGTCTTTTTAGCTTCTGAAGCCGCTGGATATATTACGGGTCAGACGATTATGGTAGATGGTGGAATGTCTGTGTTTGGATTTTGATGAAAGAAATGATAACACACTGAGTAAAATGGCTTAGTGTGTTTTATCATTTATCCGAAACATCATATATGAAAGGAGTGTTAGATTGAAAGAATTAATAGCAAAATTAGATCATATCCATGCACATTATAAAAATTTAATCGATCAAGATGAATCTATCTATTACATTACTGAACTACATGAAGAATTTGCAGATGAATTTAAAAAGTATGCCCCAAATGAAATATTTAATGCAGATCTTAGTACATATATTTCTTACATAGAACCAACATGTTGGTCTGGAACAATTCAACAGCGTATACAAGATGCAGAAAATCGCTATACAATGAAAAAGTGGTTGTCTAAAAGTTTTTTCGAATGGTTTCCTAAATATCGCTTTTTGGAGAAGTACGATCTGAGTGATTATTCTAAAATCAATAATGAGTTGAATTACATGAATGAATTGCGTAGTTGCGCGTTACAAATTATTGCTACATATGAGCAAAGCTTAGCTAATAAATATATATAAATAAAAAGATAGTACATCATATTATAGTAGACGGTACACTATCTATTTTAACCTTTAAAGAACTTGTTATTAAAGATTATTCCTAATACACTAAGTGTAATTACTTAGTGTATTTTATGATGTCATGAAGTTTGATTTGAAAAGAGAGGATGCTCACTATGACTATGAAGTCGATCGAACAACTGGTAGATATAAACGAACATGCTTGGCAGGAAATTCAGGATGTTTTGAATCAAGGGGAAACACCGTACACGATCTTGCCTAAAAAAGATCTGCAAGCGCAAACGACTTTGTTACAAATGCAAATAACTACTAAATCATATCTAGGTTGTATCGCCTACGAAACAGGTGGGATTTTATTTGATCAGGGTTGGATCAAGTTGTTGGGATCGGGTAATGAACATATTTATGGAGATTTGTTATCATGGAATGGACAATCGCAACCAGAATCTGGAGCGTCTATTATTACCCAACCTCTTACTAAAGCACTGATTGTTGCTTATGATGTCGTAGGTGGATTTTTTGCTTTGAATGGTGGAGGACTAGGTGAACAGGCTTCGATCTATTATTTTGCGCCGGATACATTAGAATGGGAAGATACCGAGTTATCTTATTCTGAGTTTGTGATCTGGTTAGCGTCCGGACGTTTGAGTCAGTTTTATGAAACGATGCGTTGGAATGGCTGGCAAGATGACATTTCTGCACTTTCACCTGATCGTGCTATTCATTTTTACCCGCCACTGTGGACACAAGAAGGATCTACTGATCAGAGTAGCAAAAAAGCTGTGCCTGTAGCTGAGTTTTGGAATATGAATATCGTTGGAAAATAAATAAAATCAATCATAAGCATAGAAACACGAAAAGCTCTTGAATTACATAGGAGCTTTTTTGCTTTTTATTGTCAGTATTATTGACTATTTTAGAGTAGAATTATCCTATTTTAACTATATCTATTCATTTGAAAGACAAATACGACATATATTGGAGTGTATATATGCCATATTTACGCATGTCTATATCTCCTTTAGAATAAATGTAAGAATTGCTAACAAAAGAAGGAGATGACATCATGCACAAGCTATCTGCTGTTCCTGAACCGAATATCACGTATCAACCCAAACAGTATGAGTGTAAACGGGCAGAAGGACAAAGTGATTGGAGTGGAAGATTAGATCAGCCCTTTTGGAAAAAAGCGAATTGGACAGATGAGTTTGTAGATATCGAAGGTGATTTGAAACCTTTACCTACCAAGCAGACCCGTGTCAAAATGCTCTGGGATGATGAGTATTTCTATATTGGTGCTGAATTAGAAGATAATGAAATATGGGCCAATCAGACAGAGCGAGATTCTGTTATTTTTTATGATAATGATTTTGAAGTTTTTATAGATGCTGATGGAGATACTCATCATTATTATGAGTTTGAGATCAATGCTCTGAATACAGTTTGGGATTTATTATTATCCAAGCCGTATCGAGATCAGGGACCTGCAATTAATGGCTGGGATATCAGCGGATTACGAACAGCTGTCTATATTGATGGAGAGTTGAATAATCCACAAGCGAATAATCGTAAATGGAGTGTTGAGATTGCAATGCCCTGGTCGATTTTGAAAGAATGTTCGCTACATAAGCGTGCGCCGATAGCGGGTGAGAACTGGCGTGTGAATTTTTCTCGTGTACAATGGCAAGTAGATATTGTAGATAACCAGTATGTAAAAAGAATGGATCCAGCAACAGGTAATTCTTTTCCAGAAGATAACTGGGTGTGGAGTCCAATGGGCATTGTGAATATGCATTATCCTGAGCTGTGGGGATATGTCATTTTTGTTGATGATCAGACAACAGAAGATTCTCAACAGCCTTTGTATATAACAAACATAGAACAATACAAATGGTTACTGCGTCAGCTATATTATCGTCAGCGTCAGTATGCAAGTGAGTATGACCGATATTGCGATCAACTGGAAATAATATATGCGATGTTACCTGTGGATATACAAAGTATTGCCCATATGGAACAACTTCAATTGGAAATAACAAGTAGTATGTTCCAAATATCTATCATTGTACCTGATCAGCAGATTAGGCTATGTATCCGTCAAGATGGATGGGTATGGGAAGAAGCATAATCATTGTGAGACGCTAGCATACTCTTATCAACAAACAGTCGCCAAGCTATCGACGATCAACAGTATAGATCATCAGGAGGGATATTCATGACCACACGTACAGCTTATGGATTGAATCTGGATCTTATTAAAGAAAAGTTAGCATGGAAAAAAGAGCAAGCACAAGGACGAGCAGAATCATTATTTGATGTGTTTGACCAACCTCTGTCAGAGCAAGAAGAACAGTTGCTTCAATTTTTGTATGCGTATATGCCACTACATGATCTAGCTGATTACGACGGTGCTTTTTTCCTACAACATATTCGGCAGGTATTACAGGTTCAAGCGGAAATGCCGTGGGGTTCGCATATTCCAGCTGATATTTTTGTGAATTATGTCCTCCCGTATCGAGTCAATAATGAGAATATTGATCAGAGTCGGTCTGTTATTTATAAAGAGTTAGCCGATCGAGTCCAACATTTATCCATGACTAACGCTATATTGGAAACGAATTATTGGTGTCATGAACGAGCCACATATATAGGCACAGATATACGCACTGTTTCTCCATTAACGATAATGAGGACTGCGCTCGGGCGTTGCGGAGAACAATCGACTTTGACTGTAACTGCTCTACGCAGTGTCGGGATTCCTGCACGTCAGTGTTATACGCCTCGCTGGGCACATTGTGATTCTAATCATGCATGGGTCGAAGCATGGGCAGATGGGAAGTGGTACTTTCTGGGTGCATGTGAACCTGAGCCGATATTGGATGAAGGATGGTTTCGCTTACCCGCTAAGCGGGCAATGTTAGTGCATACGCGCGTATTTGCGGATTATAATGGCCCTGAAGAAGTAACCACTACACATCCATGGTATACCGAGATCAATCTGTTAGATCATTATGCTTCAGTGAAATCAATTCATGTGAATACAGTAAATGAAGCAGGTGAACCTGTTGTAGCCGAAGTTCAGTTTCAATTGTATAATTCGGCTGAATTTTATCCGCTAACTTCGTTAATGACCGATGATCATGGACGAGCTTCATTAACTACAGGTTATGGCGACCTGCTAATTCATGCGCGCACATCTTCATCATGGGGAACTGCATTTATCGATACTCGTCATTCCTCAGAGTTCAAAGTAGTATTGAAGTACCAGACCCAATCTGCCTACACATCAAGTCTGACTACTGAAAAGAATAAAGCTTTATTCACCGAAGAATGGAAAATGACTCCTCCTGTTGCTCCTGCTATTGATAGTGGCATCAAGCTAGACGAGCCAATCATTGAACAACATACACAAAGAATCAAAGCAGGGACAGCTATTCGTACTGCGTTTGAACAGACTTTTGTAGATCAGGAGCAAGCTCAACATGATGCTGAAGCATGGCAATTACCTGTAGATCGGGTAGGGCATATACTGCAAACGGCTAAAGGAAACGGACAGGAAATAGCTACTTTTATCAATGAATGTTCAGCATCTGAACGAGAGTTAGGTTTGCGTTTATTAGAAAGTTTACGTCTGAAAGACTTAACCGATACATGTAGAGCCGTATTGCAGGATCATTTACAAGGTGCACTATTATTAAATCAACCTACAGAAGATATGGCGAAAGATTGGGATGCCTATGTTCTTTGTCCGCGGGTACATTTTGAAATGCTTACTCCTTATCGAGCATATTTCAGTAAGCAATGGAGTAAAGTGCAACAAGATCAATTTCGCTCAGATCCAATGCAGTTAGCCGCTGTATTGGAACAAGAACTGATTATAAATGATGATGTGGATCGTTATACAGGAATGGCTACACCTGCCAAAGCACATCAGTTAGGAACGACTGACTCGGTTAGCCGGGATATTGTATTTGTAGCGGCTGCACGTAGTCTAGGAATCTTTGCACGTTTGGAACCTTTGAACGCAATGCCTCAATATCAAGTACAAGGAGTATGGCATTCGGTACAATGGTCAAAAGATCAGTCTATCTCAGAAGAGACCGATACGCTTACCTCATCTGCTTCCAATACAGGCAATATCATATTCACACGTACAGTAGATTCTTCAGAAGTGGTTGCAGAATACCAGCATAATTTTACAGTCGCTATTTTGGAAAAAGGTCATTATCGTACATTAGATATTCCTTATGGTGAAAAAGATGTGTATGATCAGCCGTATACAGTTTTAGCAGGAGAGTACCGTTTGACAACAGGTACGCGTCTGGAAGATGGAAGTGTGTTAGGCACATTTGTTTATTTCACAGTAGAACCTGAACAAGAAGTAGCTGTAGAATTAGTATTCCGTACAGAACAGCAACCGATACCCATTCTGCTAGAAAAATTACCAGAAAATCTACAACATCAATTGCATAACGTACAAACAAAGAATACAGCAGTAGATGTAACATCAGGTAGCATTTTGGCATGGCTTGAACCTGAACGTGAACCTACCA
This sequence comes from Paenibacillus sp. CFBP13512, assembly GCF_005233705.1. Classification (NCBI taxonomy): domain Bacteria; kingdom Bacillati; phylum Bacillota; class Bacilli; order Caryophanales; family Paenibacillaceae; genus Paenibacillus; species Paenibacillus sp. CFBP13512. Next base: position 181,727 of record NZ_QGAD01000003.1, read on the forward strand.
AACATTTGTTACGTGAATTAGCGGAACTTAGAGTAGAACTTGAGTCGTGGACAGGGGATATTTGCCTATTGATCGCAGATCCATCAGAGCAAGCAGTCGTAACCCTTGATCCTTTACCTGCACAATCCCATATAGAGATAGATCCACATCATCAATCACTGTCACAATGGTCTGAGCTGCTTCCTTCCTTAAATGGAGACCAGCTACCTGTGGTGATTGTTGTAGATCAACAAAATCGGGTTCGCTATAGTTTGCAAGGATACAAATTGGGTACAGGGAAAGAATTGTTACGTGTGGTTCATCAGATGAATCATGAAGGTTAATGATTATTTTTGTAAACGCGATACATGTGCTTTATAAAATAAGTACTATATAAAAAAGACTCTATTGTTGATCGATTAGCAATAGAGTCTTTGCTATGTGGAATCGGATGGATAGCGTGCAAAGTAATGAATTTCACAAGCATCGGTTAATGATGTTATAATTTTAAAAGATAAAGGAGGGGGAACATGTTACGAAATAAATTAACTTTTAGGATTATTAGTATGGTTTTCGTTGTAATAGTTATTGGTCTTTGTATTTGGGAATTTGTCACCAAACAGTATACTGGCTATACATATTTATTTCTCGGATTAATGATGATTTCTACCGGAATATTTGTTTTTCAAGATCAAAGAAAAACATTGGCATATATGTATTGGGTGACAGGAATCATTATTTTAATTGCTTTTGGAGTAGCTATTTAGCAATTATAAAAAGGTTTTACATAATCATTTTAAAAAGCAGCTAAGCTTTTATAAGGAGCAAATCATGTTTAAAAGGTTAAAAATAATATTCCGGCATGATCTATTCAAAAGATTAATCGTTACAGGAATGTTTGTGTTTATACTTTCGTTTAGTATCATTGAATCTATGATTATATCTGGCTTTAAGATCAATGATACTCAAGTCAAAGATATAGATTATATGATTATTCTGGGTTCCGGGCTTAGAGGTTCTGAGCTTTCGATCATCTTACAACAACGAGTAGATACAGGCATCGTATATCTCAAACAGCATCCTGATATTCCTGTTATTGTATCAGGTGGTCAAGGTCCAGGTGAAGACATTCCGGAAGCAGAAGCAATGAGTCGGTATCTAGTCAATCAAGGAATCGATCAGACTCGTATTATTCAAGAAAATCGTTCGACCAGCACGTTTGAAAACTTAACATTTTCTAAAGATATTTTGCAATCGAAAGGTGTAAATAATGCTTCCATTATAATTGTTACAAGCAATTATCATCTTTATCGTGCTGAAATGATTGCTTCTACGCTTGGATACAACGTGCACGGCATAGCAAGTCCATCTCTAAGGTATTTGCTACCGCAGAATATGCTACGTGAATATCTGGCGATGATTAAAGCAATGTTACAGCTTTCCTAAAATATTGAGGTATAAAAAGGAGTGATCTAATGAGCGAATTTACGATTGGACATTTAATTCAACGCAAACATAGCGATCTATTGCAGGATGTTAATCCTTTATTTATAGGTCACCTGAATGACGAATGGACACTGTTTTTTATGAAAGATACAGGGATTTATAAAAGGATTCCCGAATCTATTTATGATATTTCGAATACGATACCTGTATTACATTTTGATAACGCAGAAGATCATGGGTGGAGTTATGAGATTGTATTTAAAGGCAAATCGCAAGCTAAGTTTGATTACAATTATGAAATGGAAGATATGGCGTTATATCAATTAGCATTAGATCGTTATCCAGAAGAAGATCCAGTGGAATTGTTATATACAAACCCTGATTTTGAAGGGGTTCGTCAACAATTGCTAGATGAATTACATAATAGTGATATCTATCAAGAGCAGATCAATAACCTTTTTAAAGAGTGCAACGTGGAACAATTCAGTCTGTTTGAAGTAAGTGCAGAACAAATTCAACAATTAAAAACAATAATGACGCAAGAACATGAAGAACAATTGGAATTTATGCATGATTTGGTGGATCAATTTAAAGAAATATTGAACCTTCAGCAAATGAGTTGGATCAATCCAGAACGACTAGAAGATGATGATCTTGAGTTGGAACTAGAATAACCAAAGTACATTATTTTCCAAGTGAGTGATTACGCTTACAGCTGAAGGGTAATAAATTAGCGAATCGATATGACCAAGGAGGTTACAGTAATGGAAAAACGTAAATATGGTAAAACGGATATGGAAGTTAGTGTGCTCGGATTTGGTGGTTCTGAAATAGGAAGCGGAGTTAGTGAAAGTGATGTTAAACAATTGCTCAATAGTGCACTCGATGCAGGCTTGAATGTGATTGATACCGCAGAATGCTACGGGCAAAGTGAAGAATTGATAGGTAATACATTAGCTCATCGTCGAGATGACTATTATTTGTTTACTAAATGCGGACATGCCGCAGATTTCGATGCTCCTGATTGGGACCCTGTGATGTTGGAGCAAAGTATAGATCGCAGTCTCAAACGGCTCAAAACCGATTATGTCGATGTCATTCATTTACATAGTTGCTCTGAAGAAGTGCTACGCCGTGGTGAAGTGATCGAAGTCTTACAACGTGCCAAACAAGCAGGCAAAACACGTTATATGGGTTACAGCGGTGATCATACGAATGCACTATATGCGATTAATACAGGTCTTTTTGATAGTCTAGAAACATCTGTTAATATTGCAGATCAAGAAGCGATTGCACTTACGATTCCAGAAGCGCGTAAGCATGGTATGGGTATTGTAGCGAAGCGTCCGATAGCAAATGCAGCATGGACTCTTGAAACTGTAGGCCCACAAGAATATCCTTTTGTCTATTGGAATCGTTTACGTGATCTTAATTATGGATTTTTGCAAGATGAGGAAGTTCAAAAAAGTATAGAACGTGCTTTACGTTTTACGTTGAGTATTGAAGGTATAGATACAGCAATTGTCGGAACAACGAAGCCAAGTCGCTGGACAGAAAATGCTGCTTTGCTTAAAGAAGGCGCATTACCTAAAGAACATTTTGAAGCGATACGTAGTCGTTGGGAAGAAATTGCAGAGCCAGAATGGGTTGGACAAACGTAAACTTATAAATTTTACTCGAAAAGCTAAACTGTGAATCTGTACATCAACGGTTAAAATAAAGATTTTCCATCTTGTAGTTATACTAAATAAGTACTCAGCTATCTTCTTATGACATGATAAGAGGATAGCTTTTTTGTTATCTTTTTTGTGCATGGAATATTCAATCAATCGAATCGTTGCTCAACGAATAGGGTTTATTTAAACGTTTAATAAGTCTACTGAATGACTATCTATTTTGCAGGTGGAACAATCTAATTTAAATAATCATTTAACTAAATATCTATAATAAACAAAAATTCAATATATGAAAAATTCATAACAGAAAAAGATAAGTTTGCTTTCTTACTGTACAGATTATACACACTTATACATAACTCTACACAAAGAACGAAAAAAAGAAAATCATAACTATCCACCTTCATCAAATAAATTAAAATCTAAAATAATAGTTGTCAAATGTAAAAGGATATGATAATTTATATCTGTAACCGGTTACACATCGAGGTGAAAAGAAAATGACAACGATAAAAGATGTAGCACGCCATGCAGGTGTTTCTGTTGCGACCGTCTCACGTGTTATTAATGAGACAGGCTATGTACATGAAGATACACGGCGCAAAGTAGAAGAATCTGTTCAACAATTGAACTACACACCTAATGAAGTGGCACGTTCTTTATATAAACGCAAATCCAGATTAATTGGTCTATTGCTACCTGATATTACGAATCCTTATTTTCCACAGTTAGCTCGCGGAGTAGAGGATCGGATGCAGGAAAGTGGATTCCGCTTAATCTTTGGCAATAGTGATGAAAGTCAAACCAAAGAACAAGATTACATACAGACTTTTGTACAAAATAATGTAGTCGGTGTGATCTCATCTACTAATGATCCAGGAACAGCTTCTTATCGTTCACTCAAAATTCCTGTTGTTTTTCTAGATCGGATATCGAGTGATCGTCCTGCTGTTTATGCAGATGGCCGAGAAGGTGGTCGACTTGCAGCCCAGCAAATGATCCAGCGTGGAAGTCAGCAGATTACAGTGATGCAAGGGCCGATTCATATTCGTCCTGCTCAAGACCGTTTTCAAGGAGCGATAGAAGTGTTGCAAGATATGGGTATCCATTATCATACAACACAGACATCATCTTTTTCATTTACAGATGCAGATCGCTGGGCAAAAGAATTGTTTGAGCAATACCCTGATACCGATGGAGTGATTGCAAGTAATGATATTGTAGCTACGGCTGTCATTCAAGAAGCATATCGCTTAGGTAAAAAAGTACCTCAAGATGTACAAATTATCGGATTTGATGATATTCCGTTAAGTAGTCTATTATCGCCAGCATTGTCTACGATTCGCCAACCGGCATACGATATGGGCAGAGCGGCAGCTGACTTATTAATTCAATTGATTGAAGGTACAGCAGGAGAACAACGAATCATTCAAATGCCAGTGCAATTTATAGAACGGGAAACAACTCGTAAACTTTAATCTGATCAAGTAGAAATAGAAAGGTGGAATTGTATTATGACTCAATCTCAACAAGCTTCTTCTAAAGCTAAAATCTGTGTAATCGGTAGTTGTTCTATGGACTTGGTAGTAACTTCATACAAACGTCCAGTTGCGGGGGAAACGGTTCTTGGAGAAAGCTTCAAAACCGTTCCGGGCGGTAAAGGTGCTAATCAAGCTGTCGCTGCTGCACGTTTAGGAGCAGAAGTTACAATGATCGGCCGAGTAGGCGATGATCATTTGGGAGCAACCATTTTACAAAATTTCAAAGATAACAATGTCAATGTAGACTATGTGGAACCGGTTACAGATATCGAAAGTGGAACAGCACATATTATTTTAGCCGATGGAGATAACAGCATTATTGTAGTGAAAGCGGCAAATGATCATGTCACTCCAGATTATGTGGCTCAAGCGATTGAAGTGATTCAAGCTTCAGATATCGTTATGATTCAGCAAGAAATTCCAGAAGAAACAGTAACCTATGTTAGTCAAATTTGTGCGGATGCTAATGTTCCTTTGTTATTAAATCCTGCACCAGCACGCCCTGTGAATGACACTGTGATTAAGAACTTGTCTTACATCACTCCTAATGAACATGAAGCAGCTGTTGTTTTTGAAGGACAGACGTTAGAAGAAGCATTACGTCAACATCCTAATCGCTTATTCGTAACCGAAGGTAGTAATGGGGTTCGTTATTATGATGGACAGCAAGAAGTAGTTGTACCTACTTATAAAGTAGAAGCTATAGATACCACTGGCGCAGGCGATACCTTTAATGCAGCTTTTGGAGTGGCTCTAGCAGAAGGGCAGTCTTTACAAGATGCATTACGTTTTGGTAATCGAGCCGCTTCTCTTTCCGTTACCAAGTTTGGCGCACAAGGTGGAATGCCAACACGTCAGGAAGTTGAGGAACAATTGTAATGAAAAAGAATGGAATTTTGAACAGTCATATTTCGAAAGTGTTGGCTGATCTTGGTCATACGGATTATATCGTGATTGCAGATGTAGGATTGCCTGTACCTGATGGAGTACCTAAGATTGATCTGGCATTGACTTATGGAGTACCCAGTTTTCGTGATGTGGTTCATGTTATCTCAGAAGATATGGCAATTGAACAGATCACCATTGCTGAAGAAATGGTAGCGCAGAATCAAGATACATTTTTGTATATGCAAGAAAAGTTTGATCATATCCCATTGTTAAAATGCAGTCATGAAGAGTTTAAGCGCTACAGTCAACAGGCTAAAGTGATTATCCGTACGGGTGAGTCTAGACCGTATGCCAATTGTATTTTGCATGCAGGTGTACATTTTGGAACGGCAGCGCGTTAACAGTATAACTTCTTCATAAAGTAGAAATAGCACAGCAGATTTAAAGGAGGCATTGTATATGCAGATTCAAATGAATGGTATTTACAAATCCTTCGGTACAAACCAAGTCTTGAGCGGAGTCGATTTTGATCTCCGCGCAGGCGAAGTTCATGCACTGATGGGTGAAAATGGAGCTGGCAAATCAACATTAATGAACATTTTGATTGGTCTGCATGAGCGTGATCAAGGAACGATTATTATAGATGGTCAAGAAACGTATTTTGATAATCCAAAAGTCGCTGAACAAAAAGGGATCGCTTTTATCCATCAAGAGCTTAATATCTGGCGTGATATGACGGTGCTTGAGAATTTATTTATCGGTAAAGAGCTAACGTCTAAGTGGGGTTTACTGAACACCAAACAAATGAGAACGCTAGCAAAAGAACAATTACGTAAATTAGCAGTGGATTTGCCGTTACAAGGCGAAGCAGGAGATTGTTCAGTTGGACAACAACAGATGATTGAGATTGCCAAAGCGTTAATGACAGATGCAAAAGTGATCGTAATGGATGAACCGACTGCGGCTCTAACGGAGCGTGAAATTCAGAAGTTATTTGAAGTGATTATAGCGCTCAAAAAAGAAGGCGTATCAATCGTATACATTTCGCACAGAATGGAAGAAATATTTGCGATTTGTGATCGAATTACGATTATGCGTGATGGTAAAACAGTCGATACCAAAGAAATCCCGCATACTCATTTTGATGAAGTGGTCAAAAAAATGGTTGGACGTGAGCTGACTGAGCGTTATCCTGCACGTACACCACAACCTGGCGAAGTGATTTTGGAAGTGAAAGATGCTAGTAAAAAAGGGCAGTTCCAGAATGTAAGCTTTTCGGTACGAGCTGGCGAAATTGTAGGTTTTTCTGGACTAATGGGTTCAGGACGTACAGAAATTATGCGTACCTTATTCGGACTGGACACACTAGATAGCGGAGAAATCTGGATACGTGGTAAAAAAGTCAATATTCGTAGACCGGATGATGCAGTGAAACATGGCATTGGCTTTATTACTGAAGATCGTAAAGACGAAGGGTTAGTGCTCGACTTTTCGATTCGTGAAAATATGGCGCTACCTAACTTATTTAGTTTCTCTTCCAAAGGATTTATTTCAACTAAAAAAGAAGCTGAATTTGTAGATACATTAATCAAACGGTTACAGGTCAAAACCCAATCCGCAGAAACGCCTGCACGTAGCCTTTCCGGTGGTAATCAGCAAAAAGTTGTTATCGCGAAATGGATTGGTATTGGACCTAGTGTATTGATCTTGGATGAACCTACCCGCGGAGTCGATGTAGGAGCGAAGCGTGAGATTTATCAATTGATGAATGAACTTACCGATCGTGGTGTAGCCATTATTATGGTGTCCTCTGAATTGCCAGAAGTATTAGGGATGAGTGATCGCATTGTAGTCGTACACGAAGGCAAGATAAGTGGCGAACTATCCAGTCAAGAAGCTACACAGGAAAATATTATGACGTTAGCTACAGGAGGACAGTAATATGACAACAATAACGAAAGAAAAACCAGATAAAAATTTCAAATTATCAAATGTAACGCAGAAATTAGGTCCATTACTTGGATTTATTATTCTAGTGATTATTGTATCGGTATTGAATCCAGACTTTTTGGAACCGCTTAATATTTTGAATCTGTTGCGTCAGGTAGCGATTAATGCGCTGATAGCTTTCGGTATGACCTTTGTTATTTTAACAGGTGGTATTGATCTATCGGTAGGTTCGATTCTTGCTTTATCCAGTGCATTTGTAGCGAATCTGATGTTAGCAGGTGTAGATCCGATTTTTGCCATTATTATCGGATGTGCAGCAGGTGGCGTTATGGGTATGGTCAATGGATTGATGATCACTAAAGGTAAAATGGCTCCGTTTATCGCAACATTAGCTACGATGACCATCTTCCGTGGATTAACACTTGTCTACACTAATGGTAATCCTATAACAGGGCTTGGCGATAGTATGGCATTTCAATTGTTCGGTCGTGGATATTTCTTAGGAATTCCTGTACCAGCGATCACGATGGCACTTGCATTTATTGTATTGTGGGTCATTCTTCACAAAACTCCTTTTGGTCGTAAAACGTATGCAATTGGTGGTAATGAAAAAGCCGCTATCGTATCTGGTATCAAAGTACCGCGTGTTAAAATTATGATCTACTCACTTGCTGGTGCATTGTCTGCTCTAGCAGGAGCAATCTTAACTTCTCGTCTAAATTCAGCACAACCGACAGCAGGTACATCGTATGAACTGGATGCTATTGCAGCTGTTGTATTGGGAGGTACAAGCCTCTCCGGTGGACGTGGACGAATCGTAGGTACACTGATTGGTGCTCTTATTATCGGTACGTTGAATAATGGTCTGAATTTGTTGGGCGTATCTTCGTTCTATCAAATGGTCGTTAAAGGGATCGTTATTGTAATCGCAGTATTGATTGATCGCAAAAAATCTGCATAATGCGTTGATTTTAAAAGGAAAAGAGGAATCCAGTATGAAAAAAGTTATACCTTTACTTGCTATTGTTATGACTGTTATTTTATTAGCAGGGTGTTCACTTCAACCTCCAGCATGGGCAAAATCAAAAAAATCAGCAAATGCAGGCGAGATTAAGATTGGTCTCTCTGTATCTACTTTAAATAATCCATTTTTCGTATCACTTAAAGACGGTGTAGTCAAAGAAGCCAAAAAACTCAATATTGAAGTGATCATTGTTGATGCGCAAAATGATTCAGCTAAACAAAGTAATGATGTCGATGATTTGATTCAGCAGGGAGTCGATGCACTATTGATTAACCCGACTGATTCAGCAGCCATTTCAGCCGCTGTTCAATCTGCCAACACTTTAGATATTCCGGTTGTGACTTTGGACCGTTCAGCTGACAAAGGAGATGTCAAAGCTCTAGTCGCTTCAGATAATGTCAAAGGTGGTAAGATGGCAGCTGAATACATTGTCAAAGAACTAGGTAAAGATGCTAAAGTGATCGAATTACAAGGCGTACCGGGTGCATCGGCTACTCGTGAACGGGGTAAAGGGTTCCACGATATTGCAGATAAAGAATTGGATGTAGTCGCTAGTCAAGCAGCAGATTTTGACCGTACTAAAGGTCTAACCGTTATGGAAAATCTACTTCAAGGTAACCCAGATGTACAAGCTGTATTTGCTCATAATGATGAAATGGCACTAGGTGCGATTGAAGCGATTCAAAGCTCAGGCAAAGATATTCCTGTGATCGGATTCGATGGTAATGAAGATGCGCTCAATTCGATTAAAGATGGCAAATTGACAGCTACAGTCGCTCAACAACCTGAACTGATTGGACAAATGGCAGTCGATGCTGCTCGCGATGTTCTACAAGGTAAAACAGTTGAAAAATCTATTCCAGCTCCATTGAAATTAGTAACGAAAGAAAATCAATAAAAACGTATGACTTCGCTAAATCAAATAAAGGAGAAGGTCGATATATTATTGACCTTCTTTTTTTGCGTTTTAAAAAGAATACGTATACTTTATATAGAAAGTAAATTATTTCTCACCTAATCTCAACCTAACATTACTTACATACTATGCTATACTAAAGCTACTATTTATTTTGAAATAACAGGTTACTACTACTTAGATATAGGTACTATTTACTGAAATATATTTTATTTCTGTATCACTCGAAAGGAAGATCAATAGGGATGCTGATTATTTTGATGCTGGCTTGCATCATTGTTGGATTAATGACTACACATACGTATAGGCGTAAATCAGATATGCCAACCGCCGCAGGAAGTATACTGATGGTTGGAGGTATTTTTATACAAGGAGCTTGGGGTGAATTAACAGGATTGTCTGTGTACTCTTATGCTACATCGGCATTAGTGATTCTTTTGATTGCGATCTGGATCTATCTATTACTGGGTTATATCACTTCGATTCGTAAAGACGAATTTTATGCTATCCATTTAGCTGATCCTGTGGGTCGGTTTGCAATAGGGACATGGATTGCAGGAACTTCTATTTTACTGATCACGATCTATACTTCATTTCCATCTTCATGGGTCTATGAAACGGTATTGATTCTAGCAGTCATGACTATCGGATTATGGATATTCTTTATGTATTGGGTAGTGAAAAGTATGATCGATATTGCTAAAATGCAAGCTGGACGGCATGTTCATGGCATTGTATTATTGGCTACCGTAGCAACACAATCGATTGCGATGTTATTGTATGATATTTTTGGACATAGTGAAGCGATGTTGATTATTTGCCGTCTGCTGATTGGTTGGGGACTGGTCTTATATGTAGTGTTAGCTAGCTTAATGATCTATCGATATGTACGGTATGCTTGGAATACAGCAGATCAATCGCAAAGTAATAATGTAATGATGTACGGTGCATTAGCCATCACAGGAGTGGCTGTTATTGAGACATCTAGTTGGACACCGAGTAGTATATCGATATTATGGTGGATATCGCTAGCTGTATTACTTGTCGTGGAATGTATTGAGATGATTCGTGCTGTGATGAGAATAAGACGAAATGGCTGGAAAACAGCGGTAGGAACATATGATGTGACACAATGGAGTCGGATATTTACGATCGGTATTTTTAATCTATTTACATGGCGTCTCATCAGTATGAATTCAAGTTCAATCATGAATGCATCACTAGCGAATCTACAGATGAGTGTAATGATCGTAACTGCTGGCATGATGGTCATTTTGTTAATCTGGCAATGTGTACTATCGGTTGATGCATTTATACACCGTCCTGTCGTTGCAGAAGTGCCAGTTCAACGTATCCCACATGTACATTCAAGAAAAATGAAGTAATATCCTAATCATAGCAAAAAGCGTATAGGCAACTTTCTAACGAAGGTGCTCTATACGCTTTTTTGTTTATGTTACAGCAAATGGATCATAAAAAATGTATATATAGACATATATATGAGTGATTGTGGGTAATAATATAGAAATAATTTGAGCTTTATTCTAGAAAGGTAAGCTAATTCATATCATGATGGAGGGACATAATGAATTTTTTGACAACACATTTAGAGCAAATATCGCATGATGTCAATCAGATATTAGAAAAAACAGAACCGATGAAACACCCGCTTATCGAGCTGATTCGTTACACGACCCATGAACAGCGTGAAGCGCTAGATCATCTACTACCTCTACAAGAATCAGACCAGCATTCTAATCCTGATTTAGATAAAATTCGTCCTTATCTCGCGATCATTTATCAAAATAATGAGGTGAGTGAGCCAACGATGCGCGCTTGGGTTCGAGCGGTAGAATGGATGCCTTCTTTTGAGACTGAATATGTTGAAGAGATTGAATCGTTATATCGTAGTGTTCGAGAACAGCTTAATAATATAGCCGATCTTATGAAACAACATTATGGTGAAGCAGCTATCAAATATCTTATTCCATCTTTTTATCTGGGGGTGCAAGTATGAGCTGGCAAGACGAACGTATTGATATGAATGTATACTCTCAAGGTGAAGTAGACCGCTGGGTATATAGTACATGTAATATTTGCTCGGTGGGTTGTGGCTGTCATGTCGCTGTCAAAGATAATCAGATTGTTGGAATTAAAGGCAATAGGAACCATCCTATTAACCGTGGACGATTAGGTCCTAAAGGTGAAAATCAATGGTATGCCAATAACAGTCCCGATCGATTATTAACTCCTTTGATTCGGAATCATGCAGGGCAGTTAGAACCAGCAAGTTGGGAAGAAGCTATGGCACTGATTGTGACCAAAGCCAAAGCGTCTATAGCGAAGCAAGGTAGTAATAGTATCGCTATCTATTCCACAGGACAGGCTTATCTAGAAGACTATTATACAATTGCCAAAATTGGACGTGCTGGTCTGCATACCCATCTGCTAGATGCCAATACTCGTCTTTGTACAGCGACAACAGAATTTTGTTTGTTGCAATCTTTTGGAGCAGACGGTACACCGGCTTCTTTTGATGATGTAGATGTTACAGATACATTAATGTTATTTGGACACAATGTGGCAGAGACAGGTACAGTATTGCATGAACGAATTATGCAACGTAAAGAGCGTGAAGGTCATCCTTATATTATTGTTGTTGATCCTCGCCTGACATTGACAGCTCGCAATGCTGACTTACATTTACAACTTCGTCCGGGTACTAATGTTGCCTTATTAAATGGATTGACGCATATTTTGATTCGAGATGGTTATGTGGATCAGTCATTTGTTGATCAGTATACGATTGGTTATGATCAGATGGCAGCCGCTGTTCAGGATTGGACACCAGAGCGTAGTTCTGAAGTGACCGGAATCCCTGTAGACCAATTAGAGGAAGCCGGGCGTGTGATTGGTCAGACTACTTCTATGGTAACCACTACATTACAAGGTACTTTTCAAAGTGCAGATGCAACAACTGCTTGTGTAGCGATCAACAATATGCACTTGTTGCGAGGGCTGATTGGTAAGCCTGGTTGTGGGCCTTTACATATGGCAGGACAACCAAGTTCCTCAGCGAATCGGACAGCAGGTGGAGTGGGTACTTATCCAGCACAACGTAATCCGATGAATCCTCAGCATATTGAAGAGATGGCGACTTTATGGAATGTAGAACCAGATACATTGCCGACAGGTCCGGAAAAAGGAATAGAAGAGCAGATTGATATGATAGAAGAAGGAAAAGTCACTTTTTTCTGGAATATTGGCACTAATCCTATGGTTTCTTTGCCTAATCGTCGTCGTGCACGCAAAGCGTTAGAAAAGATTTTTGTGGTTGTACAAGATCCTTTTTTAACAGAAACAGCAAAAGTAGCAGACGTTATTCTACCTGTGGCGTTATGGGGAGAAAAAGAAGGAACGATGGAAAATGCAGATCGTACAATCAATATTTTGCGTAAAGCAGTAGAACCACCTCAGGGAGTCAAAAGTGATCTACAGATTTTACTTGATTTTGCTGATCGAATGGAGTTAAAAGACAAAGATGGTCAACCGTTAATTAGTTATTCTACACCTGAAGAATGTTTTGAAGAATGGAAAAAAGTATCTAGCGGTCGTCCATGTGATATGACAGGTATGACTTACGATAAGCTTGAGCAATCCAATGGACTACGCTGGCCTACCAATGATCAACATCCAGAAGGGACACCAAGATTGTACAGTGATTATAAGTTCCCCACACATGCTGATTATGCGCAAAGTTATACCAAAGATCAATTCAGTGGGCGCCCCTTATCTCATGATGAATTTGTCAAAAAAGAAGCGAATGGACGGGCAATTCTACATCCAACTCGCTATCTGGCACCCACGGAACAACCAAATCAAGATTATCCGATGTGGCTTACAACTGGTCGGTTAGTATGGCACTGGCATACCCGTACCAAAACAGCTCGTGCTCCCCACCTACAGATGGCTGCACCAAATGGTTATGTAGAAATACATGAAGATGATGCCGCAGCGATGTCTATTGTACAAGGGGAAGTGGTACGGATTCGATCCCCACGGGGCTGGATTGAAGTACCTGCTCGGATTGGTAAAGCGGTGCAAAAAGGATTGGTATTTGTACCTTTTCATTATGGAAGCTGGGAAGGTAATCAAGCGGCTAACGAGTTAACTGCTGATTTCACAGATCCATTGTCCAAACAGCCTACATTCAAACAAGCCGCTTGTCGAATCGAAAAGTTACGCAAAGAACATATCGTAATCGGCGAAGAATCGGCTGAATATATTGCCGAACAATATAATATGACTGTAGAGCATCTGTTACAAGCCAATCGCTTAAATACACCGTATGATATTCAAATGGGACAATCGTTAGAAGTACTGATCTCTGTTCTTAACACACCTGTTCCACCGTATATCCCGCAACGAGGTCGAGCATAATTAATAAGAATGAAGCGAAAGCCAAACGGGCATTTTGTAGATCACAGCATATAGATTATTTCGATCATAGATAAAGGAGAATAATCATGCTTATAGGTTTGCTACTACTTTTTATCATTGCGATTATGATCACATGGAGTAGCAAAAAGGATGTACCTGTTGTACCAACAGCCACTAGTAGTATTGTCATGGCTCTAGGTATTTTTATACAAGGAGCCTGGCAACAGCTATCAGGTTACAGTCCAAAGAGTATATGGACTTCTCTGTTAGTGATAATAACTGTAGGGATCTGGATATATTTGTTAGTAAGCTATATCGGTTCTATTCGCCGGGGTCGCTTGTATCAAGACCATCTAGCTGATCCTGTTATGCGGTTTGCTACTGGAACGTGGGTGGCAGGTACATCCACATTATTAATTGCTATTCATGCCTCATTTAATCACTTTATTTTAAATGAAATTATTCGCATTATAACTATTCTCAATATAGGATTATGGTTAGTTGTGTTATATGTAATGTGTCGGGGTTGGTACCAAATCCTGCATCAATCTCAGATCCACCGTGTACATGGCATAATATTGCTGTCTACCGTATCCACGCAGTCTCTCGTGCTCTTATTACATCAAATATTTAAGATCGATAATCTGTTATGGCTTCATCAGACTCTTATTATTATAGGGCTGATATTTTATATATGGAGTGTAGTGTTGATTGTCTATCGTTATTGGCAACATCGTCATCCTATAGTAGAGGACTGGACAGATCCTAACTGTATTCTGTACGGAGCACTTGCTATTACCGGAGCGGCTGTACAAACCGTTCATGCTTGGTCTGATGTAGCGATTATTTATTTATGGTGGATCACGTGGATAATATTGATTATCGTTGAAGGAATAGAAGTGGTTCGTGCTATAAGACGTATTCAAGCTAAAGGATGGAGACAAGGGATTGGCATCTATAATACCGCACAATGGACTCGTTTATTTACATTAGGGATGTTTTATTTCTTTACTTTGCGTATCTATCCGTTATATCAGCAGTATACTGAATCACGATGGGCGCTTGAAATGTATCGCTGGATTTTGACAGGGGGTTCATGGATCATTAGTATATTACTTGTGATCGAGATTGGACTTGCTGTTCAAGCCCTATGGTATCACGCGCAGAGAAAGAGAGCAAAAACAAGCAATATGCCATAAAGATGAAAGAAATCTATCATTATTAGAATAGTTAAAAATAGAGAACTATTCGAGTTACCTATTCTTTTGCGAGAAAGCGACTTGACTTGGAGTATACTCCAAGTAGTAGAGTGTGTATAGAACCACTTCATCTACTACTAGAAAAGAGGGTATATACATGAGTCAGAATAAAACAGTGTTCATTACAGGAGCCAACAAAGGAATCGGTTATGAGACAGCGCAACAATTAGGCCGTCAAGGATATACAATACTGGTAGGAGCTCGTGATGAATCTCGTGGGCAAGAAGCGGTCGAAAACTTGTTGACGCAAGGAATAACAGCTCATTTTATACAGTTAGATGTTACAGATACAGCAACGATTGAAACAGCTTCCAGATACATTGAGCAACAGTTTGGTTCGTTAGATGTATTAATCAATAATGCTGGTGTTTCTATTGATGCCATGTCACCACCAAGTCAATACAAAGTAGCAAATATGCGTCTTGTGTATGATACCAATGTATTTGGAGTCGTTGAATTAACCCAACATATGTTACCTTTATTACAGAAGTCTTCTGCTCCACGCATTGTAAATGTATCCAGTGGATTAGGTTCTTTGACTCAAAATAGTGACCCTAATTATGAATATGCTGCTTTTAACGGATTAGCTTATGCCAGTTCAAAAGCAAGCTTAAATGCTGTAACCGTAATGTTTGCGAAGGAATTTAAAGACACTACGCTTAAAGTGAACGCAGCTGATCCCGGGTATACAGCAACCGATTTTAACGACAATACAGGACCACGTTCTGTAGAACAAGCGGCAACTATTATCGTAGAACTGGCTACTTTGGATGAAAAAGGTCCAACAGGGCAATTTTTCGATGAAAATGGTGTTGTACCATGGTGATATACATTTAATCAAGGAGATGACAATAGACGTATGATCGATATTCCTGAACACATGACATCTATTAAGGAAGCTGCTGAATTGACTGGATTGAGCGAAGACACTATTCGCTATTATGAAAAGATTGGGTTACTACCTTATGCAGATCGTCAGCCCAATGGACATCGAGCATACAGTAAGCAACAAATTCAAGGAATCATTTTTCTAACCCGACTCAAAGCGACAGGGATGACGTTAGAACAGATGAAGAATTATCGTGAATTAGCGGTAGTCGGTAAAAGCACATTAGACACAAGATTACAAATACTCAAAGAGCACCATCTCAAAGTCAAACAAAGTATTGCTGAGTTGATGGAGACACAACGCTTTTTGGAATATACGATAGATCATTATATAGAAACAGACCAGAATCCAGATATCCACAATCATGAATGTGATGCTGTCGTTAGTGAAAGAATGTTAGCTAAACATAGGTAAATGGATATCAACACATAAAAAAGACGTATCTTCTTTGAAAAGAGGATACGTCTTTTAATATGAAATATAATACTCTTTCTTGTTAGTTACCTGAAGATTGATGATCTAGTCAGCTAATCGCTCAGAAAGAGTATCATAGTATCATCTTTATATCATCGGTCTTATAGCTCTGCACCGTTTGTAGCAATGACATTTTTGTACCATTCAAATGAATCTTTTTTCGAACGATTGAGTGTACCATTACCATCATCATCTTGATCGACATAGATAAATCCATATCGTTTAGACATTTCAGAAGTCGACATACTCACAAGATCGATAGGACCCCAGCTTGTATAACCCATCAATTCTACACCATCGGCAATCGCTTCACGCATTTGTTCGATATGTTTGCGTAAGTATTCGATGCGATACGTATCATGGATCGAGCCATCTTCTTCTACTTTGTCAAATGCACCGAGACCATTTTCAACGATAAATAATGGTTTTTGGTAGCGATCATAGAAGTTGTTAAGCGTGACACGTAGACCGATTGGATCGATCTGCCAGCCCCAATCTGAAGCTTCCAAGTATGGATTTTTCACACCGCCGAATAAGTTTCCAGCCGCTTTGTCACCCTCTGTACTTGTTGTTACCGTGATCGACATGTAGTAACTGAACGAAATATAATCGACAGTATATTTTTTGAGGATTTCATCATCGCCAGCTTCTTTTTGAATCACGATATTATTTTCAGCAAAATAACGGTTCATGAATCTTGGATATTCACCACGTGCATGAACATCTGTAAAGAATAGATTCATCTGGTTATCATGTTGCGCTTGACGAATATCTTCTGGGTTACTGCTGAACGGGTAAGTCTCCATACGTGCTAACATACAACCGATTTGCGAACCTGGAATAATTTCATGACACAATTTAGTAGCGATTGAACTAGCTACAAATTGATGATGCAATGCTTGATACATCGCTTGTAGTTTGTTTTCTTCACGGTCAATAACGACACCGCCACCTGTAAAAGCACTGATCGTTAATACATTGATTTCGTTAAACGTTAACCAGTATTTAACTTTATCTTTGTAACGTGTAAATACGGTCTCCGCATAACGTGCGAAATGGTTTACGACTTCACGATCAACCCAGCCGTTATATTTTTCAGTTAGACCGAGTGGAGTCTCATAGTGAGAAAGAGTCACCAACGGTTCAATATTATATTTACGCAACTCATCGAATACATTGTCATAGAATTGTAGACCTGCTTCGTTTGGTTGCTCATCATAACCATTCGGGAAAATACGTGCCCAATGAATCGAAAGGCGGAACACTTTGAAGCCCATTTCGGCAAACAAAGCAATATCTTCTTTGTAACGGTGATAAAAGTCGATACCATCACGTTTAGGGAAGCGTGCTTCAAATTCACCACTTAGAATTTGTGCAATACGTTCAGAAGAAATTTCCATAGCATGGTTTGTAATACCACGTTCTTCTTTTGGAATATAAGCGATCATATCCGCACTGGATAGACCTTTACCATCTACATCGTACGCGCCTTCTAATTGGTTCGCTGCTGTTGCTCCGCCCCATAAGAAGTCTTTAGGAAATCCTTGTTGTACATTCGTCATGTTCATTACCTCTTTCGTCATAGAGTATAAAAAATATAATTGAGAATAATGCTGATCAAGCGAAAATACCCTATACATAACAAAAACCTAAACAGAAAATGCAAGGAAGTCTCTTATTAAGAGCACCTGTACACGATCCATTTAGGTTTTGCCTGCATGACCAGTCACAATCCTGAGTTATTTAATTATCTATCCTTATTGTAATACACAAGAATAGCGTTTTCAAGCACCTACCATAAATCTAACGTGAATCTTAGACAACTGCGGTTAACAGATAGTCTTGATTGTTCACTTCTGTTTCAGACGTTTTGAGGACATCAAGATAGCTGGCTGCATTGGTTACAATAACAGGAGTAGCTAGTACATAACCAGCGGCACGAATCTGCTCGATATCGAATTTGAGCAACAATTGTCCTTGCTCCACAACGTCGCCTTCTTTAACCATTTTTTCGAAAAATTGACCTTTCAGACGAACGGTATTCATACCAACATGAATTAACATTTCGGCACCATCATTAGAAGTGATTCCAATCGCATGTCCTGTCGGGAAAACAGTTGTGATCGTACCATTCACAGGTGAAGTCAATAGACCTGAAGTGGGTTCTATCGCAATCCCTTTACCCATCGCACCTGAAGAGAAAGCTGGATCTTCAAGCGATTCAAGCGGTAGGATCGTTCCTTGTAGTGGGCTGATAATCACTTCTTTTGCAATCACAGAAGCAGTGGTAGCAGTAGAGGTGTTTCCTGTTGGAGCAGGAGTATTATCTACAGTTGCTACGGTAGCTTCTTCTTTGAATCCAAGAATATATACTAAAAGACCAGCTAGTACAAAAGCGACCAACAGTCCAATAATAACAGCAATAAAACCAGTACCAATATACGTAGGCAAAGCAAGCAAACCTGGTAAAGCAAATGCGATCGCTCTAGAACCACCGGCACCGATAATAGCGCCACCTACAGCACCAGCAATACAAGCATAGATAAACGGTTTTTTCAATTTCAATGTAATTCCGTAAATCGTTGGTTCTGTAATTCCAAAAATAGCTGCAAGCGTCGAAGAACCTGCTAATGCTTTGGTATCTTTATTTCTAGATTTGAAAAATACACCTAATGTTGCACCGGCTTGAGCCATAACCGCAGCTGTAAGCATCGGCAACATCGGATCAAATCCGTTTGCTGCGATATTTCCAAGCATAATCGGAACAAAGCCCCAGTGTACGCCGAAAATAACAAATACTTGCCAGAATGCACCGGCTATCCCACCTGCTAGAATTGGACTCAAATTATAAATCCATGTAAATCCAGAAGCTAATCCTTGACTGACCAAATGACCTACAGGTCCAAATACCAAGAATGTTAACGGAATAACAACTAACAAAGCGACCATCGGTACCAAAATATTTTTGACCGATTCATGGATAAACGAACTTGCAAATCGTTCAACATACGATTGTACCCATACCGCCAAAATAATCGGAATAACACTGGATGTATAGTTAACCAGTACAATAGGAATACTGAGGAACGATAGACTTATACCACTATCTAACGCTGTCAGAATCGTAGGATAGACCAGCGCACCTGCAATCGCAATCGACACAAACTGATTGGTTTTGAATTTGCGAGCTGCTGTAACAGCTAGGAAGATCGGTAAGAAATAAAATACGCTATCTGAAGCTGCATTAAGAACAAGGTATGTTCCAGATGTATTATCTAACCAATGAATTGCTAGAAAAAGAGCCACTAATCCTTTCAGCACCCCTGCGCCTGCTAATGCTCCAAGGAGAGGAGAGAAGATACTGGAAATAATATCAACAGCTTTACCTAGAACATTAGTATCTTTATCTGTAGAAGTGTTTTGCGCTTCAGTTGATTTTTCTACATCTTGTAGATTGGTTTCCGCCATGATTTTATCGTACACCTGACTTACCGAGTTGCCGATGACTACTTGAAATTGTCCACTATTTTCAACAACGGTGATAATACCCGGTGTTTTTTCTAAAGTAGCTTTATCTGCTTTACTGGAATCTTTTAATTTGAAACGTAGACGTGTTGCACAATGGAATACCGAATTGACATTCGATTCTCCGCCGACCAGTTTGATAATTTGTTTGGATAAATCTTGATTACTCATGATTGATAGCTCCTTTGGTTAATAAATACATCGCTAATAATAATATCCTCACTACATGTTGGCCGACATGTGTGGAAGGAAAGCTTAACTGTACGATAAAAGAAAAAAGAGAAGTTGCCGGCGCTCGTATTTTCTTTTATGAACAAGAAAAACCTAAACTCGTGGTGAAATAGACATCGCTTGAGCACGTCCTTTTCACCATCAGTTTAGGTTTTGCCTGCATAACCAGTCACAATCCTAGTGGATGGAATGTATTCAATTATGATTGTTCTTCTTCAATCGTTGTGCGCTCCGTCACCCGGTGAATATGAATCGTAAGATATACATATTCGTCTTTGCTTAAAGATTGCTGGTACGTTTTTTCCAAATAGTCATTGATTTTACTTACACATTCAAATGCTTTGACATATGCTGTTTTGACTTGATTATACAGGAATTCTTCACCGCTATAATGAATCTCTTTACGCAATAGTCGCATCGCAAAGTATTGTAGATGTGTCACAAAGCGAGAGTAGTTGAGTGACGATTCATCCAGTACAATTCCATAATGGTAAGTCACAATATTCAGTACATGTTGTACAATCTCGGTCATTTTAATTGTAGCTTGCATTTCGTTGCCATCCATACGTGCATTTACGATATGAAGAGTGATAAAACCAGCTTCATCTTCGCCAAGTGAAATGCCAGTGCTGTCTTTGATCATTTGCAGCGCATCTTGACCCACACTATATTCTTTTTTGTAAAAGCGTTGAATTTCAAAAAGCAATGCATTTTTGATATGAAGCTTCTTCTCATGACGTTCCAGTGCAAAATGAATATGATCTGTTAACGTAAGATAAATATTATCGCTCAACGTGGTACCCAGAACTGTATTCGCATGGTTCACTATTTCATTCACCAGCTCCAAATGGGAGACAGGAATTTCATTTAATAACTCGGTTAATTTAGCCGTAAATTCGTTCTCATTTAGCATAAAGATTTTATCAATTTTATGATCGTCAACTGTATCGCCAATAACTTTTTTAAAAGAAATCCCTCGACCCATCACGATAATTTCTTTGCCTTTTTGATTTTTGGTCAGTAGCACATTATTATTTAATATTTTCTCTATAATCATAATCTTCCACCTACAATTCTAAAATAAACAGGCTAATCGAATGCACAGGATATAGCTATACATGAATATAGATATAAAAAATGCCCGAAATCATTCCAATACCATTTTTCTACAAAATGATATTACAATAATCTCAGGCATTGCCCGCTTGACCGGTCACAATCCTTTAACTGACTTTATTGTAGTATATAATAAAAGCGATTACAAGAGCGATTCACAGATTTTTTGTAAGGTTTGTACTTTAGTCGTCAAATAACATGATATTGTCGTAATTTGTCTTATGTAAAAAGGATGTAGTAATGTTATAATTAACATATCAACTATCGCAGGATAGGAAAAGGAGGTGAATTCCTTGTTTGAAATGCATGATTGGATTCCGTATTTATTTTCGATTGGTCTATTGATTACAGTCAGCTACGGATATATTGCTCATCTCTATTGTGGAATTACTGAGTTTTGGATCAGTAGCAGGCAAGTGCGTGGACATTACGATTTACCTTTACTGATTTTAAAAACAATACATCGTACACCGATTACACTGGCGCGCATGATACGCCGCAAGGAAGCTCCTGATGAAGATGCAGGAGATTGCCCATCCTCGTTGAGCCATAAGCAACAACATCAACGAGGAGGAACAACATGCAATTATTCAAGGGATTCACACTTACGGGGAAAAAGGGTCGTCTTTACGGCTTAGCACTTGGCTTGATCATGATGATGTTATTAGCAGGATGCGGTACCACATCTGTACAAGAAGTAAATTCAACCACACCAGGATTTTTTACTCATTATGTTGTCTTTCCATTAACCTATAGTATGGAACATATTGCTACATGGTTCGGTGGAAGTTACGGTCTAGCGATTATTATTTTGACACTTGCTGTACGTTTTGCTTTATTCCCTTTGATGATGCGTCAAGCTAAAGGTCAACAGGGTATGAAACGCAAAATGAGTATTATGCAACCAGAACTAGATAGGTTGAAAAAGAAATATGAAAACAAAACGGGTGCAGAAGACAAGCAAAATCAACAAAAAGAAATGATGGAAATTTATAAAAAGCATAGCTTTAATCCGTTAAATATCGGTTGTCTGCCAATCTTAATTCAATTGCCTATCCTATCCGGAATGTATACAGCAATTCGTGCGACACCTGAACTAGCTTCTCACTCTTTTCTCTGGTTCAAATTGGGAGAGCCCAACTGGATTATGGCGATTATTGTAGCTTTACTGTATATGCTGCAAGCTAAAGTATCGCAATATAATATGACACCTGAGCAACAAAAACAGTTTGCAATAATGGGTTATTTATCCCCAATTATGATGGCATTTTTCTCATTCAGTGCTCCTGCGGCAATGCCGTTATACTGGATGGTTAGTGGCTCGTTCTTGTTAGTACAGACATTATTATTCCGCAAAATGTATCCGAATAGTATTCCTGTACAGACAGCACTTGAGATCGAAGTAGAACCTGAGCCTGAAATGCTAGAACCGGCTAAGATTAGCAATACAAAAGCTAAAAAGTTAGCTCGACAAGCTAATCAAGCGAAAAATAATAAGTCTGCTAAAGCGTAATAGGCAGAATAAAGGTTACAATCACAAAAGGTCATCACTCTTTTTCAAGGAGGATGATCTTTTTGATATGATAAAGATAAAACAGAGATAGAGAGTGAAAGACAAAGGAGAGCTATACTGATGAAAATAGTTAAAATGTTGCTTCAAATTGCTGTGTTGTACCTATTTTATCTGATCGGTACATGGATTCAGCAATACTTCCATTTATTTATACCGGGTAGTGTATTAGGTATGTTATTGTTATTTGCTTTGCTAATGTTAAAAGTGTTTCCTGAAAAGTGGATACAGACAGGAGCCAATACGCTGTTATTCTATTTACCGCTTTTCTTTATACCCGCTACAGTTGGTGTGATTGAGCATTTAGATTTATTTGCAGGTAAAGGATTATTACTTATTCTTATCGTCGTGATCAGTACGCTATTTACGATTGGAGTGACCGGTTATGTAGCACAGTGGTTTATTACACTTGCTGATCGCTCGAATCAAAATAAAGCATCCGCTACTTCGATCCCTGATCATCAACTGATCTATGAAAGTAGAGATCAGCCCAAATGAATATATGGATCGTTCTATTGATGATTGTTATGACGCTATGTTTGTATGTTTTAGCAAGCCTACTATATAAACATGTTCGTGTATCAGTTCTTATTCCAGTGTTAACGACTACTTTTATGATTGTTGTTATTTTATTGCTTACACATACTTCGTATTCTACCTATATGGCGGGTGGAGAATGGATCAGTAAATTGATGGGTCCAGCCGTAGTAGCTCTTGCTTATCCGCTGTATCGACAACGTCATTTGTTCAAGCAATATGGATTATCGATTCTAGGAAGCGCCTTGATTGGTGTCGTGGTCGGGATGTTAAGTGGAGTAGGGATGGCGCTTGTATTAGGATTCAGTGAGCCTTATATTATCTCGATTATTCCCAAATCAGTCACTACACCTGTCGCGCTTCAGATTTCGAATAATCTAGGCGGAGAAGCTTCGCTAACTTCTGTATTTGTAATGATTGCTGGATTTACAGGGGTCATCTTAGGGCTAGGATGTCTCAAATTATTTCGAGTTAAAAATGCAATAAGTGTTGGTATAGCGCTCGGTATATCTTCTCATGCTCTGGGAACCGCAAAGGCACTTGAACATGGGGAAATCGCTGTATCTATGGGATCATTAGCATTAACAATTAGCGCGATTGTTTCTTCTTTTATAGGGCCATTGATCTTAGTCGCTATTTATCATTGAATACAGGTCAATTATAACGCTGGCAAAAAGCTATTTATCGGTATCTATCGGTAAATAGCTTTTTTGACATGCTTACATCTGAACAGACTTTGGATCAAAAAGGTAACATTGATCTGATTATGGGTAATGCTTAGAAGAGATATGTTGAAATAGGTATATTAAAAAAATGATAATGACATGTCATGCTAAGGAGGCAAATAGAGATGAGCCATAAAGTAGAAACGATGATCGAACATCGATTTGCTGAAGTTAATGGAGTTAAATTGCATTATGTAATCGGAGGAAAAGGACCTACTGTGATGTTGCTACATGGTTTTCCTGATTTCTGGTATACATGGAAAGAGCAGATTCCGATGTTGATTGAAGCAGGTTATCGTGTGGTAGCTCCTGATCTAAGAGGATACAATTTGTCTTCCAAACCAGAAGGGGTAGATCATTACAGTATTGATACGTTATGTGCAGATGTCAATGGATTAATAGAATATTTAGGGGAAGAACACGTCTATTTAACAGGGCATGATTGGGGCGGTAATATCTCGTGGTACTTTACTATGATGTATCCGCATCGTGTTCGCCGTTTAGCGATTCTCAATATGCTACATCCTGAACGTTTGCAGACAGGATTACGTACATTACCGCAATTGCGGAGAAGCTGGTATATGTTCTTTTTCCAAATTCCTAAATTACCGGAGAAAGCACTGGCAAGAGACAACAATCATATGCTACGGACTATTTTCAAAAAAGAACCGAAAGAACCGTTTTCCGATCAAGAAGTGCAGGTGTATCTCAAAGCATTTGAGCAAAAAGAAACGCTCAGTGCAGCAATCAATTATTATCGAGCGATGTTCCGTCGATCATCAGCAACCAAAAAAGCACAGATGCGCAAAATTGAGCAACCTGTACTTATTTTATTTGGTGATCTTGATCCGCATTTATCCAAAGACCTTGCTGACCCACTACCGGAATGGGTACCGAATACAGAGATTCATCATTATGATGATGCAACACACTGGATACAACATGATAAGCCAGCAGAAGTAAGTCAACGACTCATTGCCTTTTTTAAATAATACTAATCTTGTCATGATCGACAAATTATAATGTTTGTCCATTATCGACAGTCACTAGCTGACCGGTCATGGATTGTTGTTGTAAAATAGCACAGATTAACGAAGCGATATCAGCAGGAGTCGATACTTGCTCTAACAATGACTGTGTTGTCAAACGTTCCATTTTCTCTTCATTTCCAGCCCACCAACGTGTATCTACTGCGCCCGGAATAATGCAATTGACACGTATATGTGGAGAGAGTGCTCTTGCTAACGATTTGGTTAACGTATGCACAGCACCTTTGGAGACAGCATAAGGAAGAGAAGAACCGTAGCCTGTAGTGCCTGCAATACTACCTAGATTGATAATAGATCCTTGATGTGCCTGTTTCATCCATGGCGCTACAGCTTGAGCACAATAAAACATTCCTTTGACATTAATATTGTATAGCTCATCCCAGATATCATCAGTGATCTGTTCCAAATCAGCAAAAGGCAGTTGTCTGGTGATACTGGCGTTATTCACCAAGCCATCGATTTGACCATACGTATGGATGACTTTTGTAATCATATCTTGTACTTGATGTTGCCTAGATACATCGGCTTGAATTGTGATAGCTTGTCCACCATTTTGTATAATTTGTAGAGCAGTCTCTTCTGCTTGTAGCTGTGAACGGGAGTAATTAATAATTACTTTTGCTCCTTGTTCAGCAAGTTGTAAGCAAGTTGCCTGTCCTATTCCTGTACCTCCGCCTGTAACGATGACAACCTTATTGATCCATTCCATGTATAGCGCTCCTTTAGCTTCATACTTGTTTGTTGTTTCTATTGATAGTGTAAAAGAAGATAAAAGGTCTGTATAATAGTTAGAAATGATATTGGATATTAAAAATAATGATATCCAAATCTACTGTTTTTACATATAAGAAAACGAGTAAAGAAAGGTGGCAACGGATTTGGAAAGTAGTGATTTGCGTATTTTTCGGATTGTAGCTCAAGAGCAGTCTATTTCCAAAGCGGCACTAAAAATGGGATATGTACAGTCGAATGTTACATTACGTATTCAGAAGTTGGAAAAAGAACTGGGTCAATCGCTATTTGAGCGTAGTAATAAAGGCATAACGATTACAGAAGCAGGGCAACAATTGTGGAGCTATGCAGATCAGATTGTCGATTTGTTAGATGAAGCTACTCACATTTTAAAAGCAAAATCACCTTCGTATCAATTACAATTAGGAGCGACACCGACTGTAGCGGCTTCTAGATTGCCGCAGTGGTTACTTGCTTATTATGAAGAAAATAGGGATGTAGAAGTCTCTATTCAAACGCTTGGACAGATTGAATTAATGAATCAAGTTATAGATCAAAAGTTAGATGGAGCTTTTATTAGTAGTCAATACCATCATCAAGATATTCAATCTGTCTTTGAATATAATGAACAGTTAGTTATTGTATCTGCTAACCATATTCAGACCGAATCAGAATTACTTCAACAACGGTTAATCGTTAATACATTTCCGGATTGTCCGTATCGAAGATATTTAGAAGAGTGGTATCACACCAAAAGTAAAAGTCATTCTATTCAACAACCACCTCGTGTGATAGAAGTAGATACAGTAGAAGCTATTATTCGTGCAGTCACTGAAGGACTAGGGATATCTTTATTACCTGAACGTATCGTTCATTCTTATTCACAGCTTCATAGTCATATATTTCCAATATCGTTGCAACAAGCACGTATTCAATTCGTAATTTCAAAGCGTAATACACCTTCTACAACGTTGTCTTCATTTATCAATCTGCTCATCAATAGTGAACATGAATAGATTATGTGGTTAAATGATATCCTATTTACTTTGTAGAACTTGCAGATTATACATGGTTAAACTATAATATATGAATAAGTGCTCATATGTTATTTTTAATTATGATATTACCTACTGAATAAGAATAGAGGTGCAGGTCAATGAGTAATAAAAGTCATACCCATACCGAACATACTGCATGCGATCATGATCGTGAAGAACATCAACATTCCAAAGGCAAAAAGCACAATCATTCTCACAGTCATGGGCATTCTCATGGACACGGGCATTCCCATTCTCACGGGCATGGAGCGAATAAAAATGCTTTGAAATTATCTTTTTTCCTGATTGCCAGTTATATGATTATCGAAGTGATTGGTGGATTAATGACCAACAGTCTAGCTTTATTATCAGATGCAGGGCATATGCTCAGTGATGCAGCGGCTCTGGGGCTTAGTTATTTAGCAATGACGTGGGGACAGAAGCAAGCGAGCAAGTCCAAAACATTCGGGTATAAGCGATTTGAAGTATTAGCAGCATTTATTAATGGTTTGGCGTTGTCTGTTATTTCGATCTATATTTTCTGGGAAGCTTTTCAGCGATTTGCAAATCCACCTGGCGTTATGAGTGCAGGGATGTTAACAATTGCGGTTATTGGTTTACTAGTTAATATAGCAGCGGCTTTCATTTTGATGCGTGGGGATACTTCAGAAAATCTGAATATTCGTAGTGCGTTTCTACATGTATTAGGTGATCTATTAGGTTCAGTCGGTGCGATTGTAGCTGCTTTATTGATTATGTTCTTTGGCTGGAATCTAGCCGATCCTATTGCAAGTGTGATTGTAGCCGTACTGGTTGTTCTAAGTGCGTACCGTGTGACTCGCGATTCTATCCATATCTTGATGGAAGGTACGCCTGTTAATATTCATACTGAAGAAGTAGAACAGTCTTTACTACAGATTGATCATGTTGTAGAAGTACATGATCTGCATGTCTGGGCATTATCTTCAGATATTATTTTGCTAAGTTGCCATATTGTCATTGAAGATCAAGCTTACTATAGCGTAGTGATGGAGCAAGCTCAGAAATATATCAAAGAGCAATATGAGATTAACCATATTACCATCCAGATTGATACACCGGGAATACAATGTAATATTGCGCATCAGTAGTGAGTATAAACAAAAAAGGGAACTATACCATAACGGTGTAGTTCCCTTTTTGTATTCATGTTAATCATGAACCACTAGCTTCATATGATAAATGATTCTTTTACTTATGAGTCAGATGTTCATGCGTCTGTAAAAATATCTCTTCTACATGATAATCATCTAACGAATAAAAAACGGTTTTGCCTACTTTGCGCCGCTTCACAATTCGCATATTACGTAAATACCGAAGTTGATGCGAGATTGCAGATTGAGTCATATCTAATACACTGCATAGATCATGTACACATAGCTCTTTTTGCGAAAGAGCATAGATTAATCTAATGCGTGTTGGATCTCCTAATGCTTTGAACAATTCAGCCATATCGTTAGCGGTTGTACCGTCAATAAGCTCATTCTTTATCTGTGCAAGCATCTGTTGTGAAGCTTCACTGCTATGGTTACACTCGTCTATAATAGCATCCGACTCCAATATGCTCACCTTCCTAACACGAATTAATAGAAGTACTATGATTCAATAAAGAAATGCTGTGATGCAACAAAATATCTACATACAGTATACCAAAGATCGTTGAGATTACGAATAGCAGAATATTTCTATTTTTATGATTTACTATTCGGACATGCATCAGTATGGCGATATTCGATAAATAGTAGGACTCTATTGCCAAACATATTAGCATATACTAATATATAACGTATCAGTGTTCACTAATATGATAACAGGGAGATACAAACACTATGGAAAATAACTATTGCGCAGACACTAACATATCGATCGATACGAGAACTAAATTTATTCGTGGATTTTCAGATAAGACACGTTTGCAAATATTAGATTGTTTATTAGAAGAAGAAAAAACAGTCAGTCAGATCGTAAATGCGATTCAAGGCAATCAATCGAATATTTCTCAACATTTATCCTGTCTTAAAGGGTGCGGAATTATCACCGGACGACAAGAAGGCAAATATGTCTATTACCAACTTGCCAATGCCAAAATCAAATTACTTCTTGCTATGTTCGATGAAGCATTGGTAGAAGTTGAATCTAAAGTCGCTTGTTGTGAACAAAATGAAGTGTTGATTCCTGCACAGGGTGGTGCAGAGCATGGAGAATAAAGAACAAGAATCCAAATCATGTTGTGCGTCTACCGCTAAAAATTCAATTCCGATAGTCAGTCCCGATCAGGGTCTATCTGGACATATTGTGGCTGATGATCGTATACCTTATGATCAGCGTAATACTCATACCGTTAAGTCTACTGAATATCGAATTCAAGGAATGGATTGCCCTTCATGTGCCGTTACAATTGAGAAAAGTCTCAAAAAGTTGAAAGGCGTAGAATTTGTAGAAGTTCATTTCTCAACCAGTAAAATGAATATTGCAGCTACGGCTGAACCCAATCTAATTATGCGTGAAGTGAAGCGAGTCGGATTTGATATTTCTCCTATGGATGAGGAGCAAGAGAGATCGAGTGAGCCTTCCTTTTGGAAAAGCTGGTTACCGATGTTTCTATCGGGTGGTTTGCTGATAACGGCTTTGGTATGTACATGGTTAGCAGTCTTGCCAGTGGTCTCGATAGTATTATATGGGGCTGTACTTATTATTTGCGGAACCAAACCAGTCAAAAGTGCTTTTTTTGCAGTCAAAAGTCGATCACTTGATATGAATGTATTGATGTCAGTAGCTGCTATAGGTGCTGTATGGATTGGAGAATGGGGGGAAGGAGCAACAGTCGTATTCTTGTTTGCACTGGGGAACACACTTCAACAGATGTCTTTAGAACGCACACGTTATTCAGTCAAAGGATTACTGAATCTGGCACCTGCATCTGTCTGGATCATGCAACAGGGCAAGATGATACAGCATCCTGTAGAAGATATACAGATAGGTGAGACCATTATAGTTAGGGCGGGCGATAAAATACCTTTGGATGGAATTATTATAGATGGACAATCTCATGTGAATCAAGCTCCTATAACAGGAGAATCGCAACCCGTTACCAAAACAAACGGCGATATTGTATATGCAGGGACTTTAAACGAAGAAGGACTGTTAACGATTCAGGTGACGACAACAGTTAAAGATACAGTAGTCGCCCGTATGATTCATATGGTTGAAGAAGCACAAGCGAATAAGGCACCGATGCAAGCATTCGTTGATCGCTTTGCTACAATCTATACACCGATTGTTTTTGGGATCGCTATTGTTGTATCTGTCGTACCGCCTTTGTTATTCAATGGTGATTGGTCTGAATGGTTTTATCGGGGATTGGAATTACTGGTGATTGCTTGTCCTTGCGCATTAGTCATTTCTACACCTGTAGCGATTGTGTCTGCGATAGGGATTGCAGCCAAGAAAGGCGTATTGATCAAAGGTGGATCTGCGTTAGAAGCGATAGCAGGTTTACAGATCATAGCATTCGACAAAACAGGTACATTAACGGAAGGCAAGCCTCATGTGGTGGGAACGTATCCGATAGAAGCTACAGAAGCTGAATTATGGAGTATTGCAAGTTCGATAGAGCAACAATCTTCTCATCCGATTGCTTTAGCCATTACAGCTTATGCCGATCAGCATGCAATCTCTCAATTACCTGTGACTTCTGTACAGACAATAGCAGGAAAAGGCGTACAAGCTTCTATAGATAACCAGACTTATTATATTGGTCATGTCGGATGGCTAGAAGAAATCGGAGCACCTGTCACTAAGGTAACAGCGTATATAGATAGACTTCATCATGAAGGTGTCTCTATTATGGTCGTGGGTTCAATTAACCGTATTGTTGGCATTATCACTGTTGCTGATCAGGTTCGATCTACAGCTTCAGAGACATTACAGCAGTTGAAAATAGCAGGAGTAGCATCGACGGTTATGTTAACAGGCGATCATCAACAGATTGCGCATCAAGTAGCTCAAGTTACTGGGGTTGATCAGTACTGTGCTCATTTATTACCTGAAGATAAAATGAATCGAATAAAAGAGTATCAACTACAAGGGAAAAAAGTAGGGATGGTAGGAGATGGGATTAATGATGCACCTGCACTAGCTACAGCAGATGTAGGTATAGCGATGGGTGGAGCAGGTACCGATACAGCGATCGAAACGGCGGATATTGTATTAATGGCAGATCATTTAGAACAATTGCCGTATGCTATTACACTGAGCCGTCAGACGTTGCGTATTATCAAACAGAATATTTGGTTTTCGATTATGATTAAATGCGTTGCTTTAATATTTATTTTCCCGGGTTGGTTTACATTATGGGTAGCTGTACTGAGCGATACGGGAGCCGCTTTATTAGTGATTTTAAACAGTTTAAGAGTACTCAAAAGTAAGTAAAAACAACAGGAGCCTTCGAAGTTAGATGAAGGCTTTTTGGTTTTGAAACAGTTTTTTGTGAAATAATTGATGACAATAAATTTACTATTGTCATCTTTTTTGATTTGTAACCTTTACTCTAAAAAGTCCTGAAAATCACGAAATATACACATTTTTAGCGAAAAATCGGCAAAAAAGTTTATTATAAAGTTTGACAAGATACATCCTTATGCCTTAAAGTGGTCAATAGTTACAAAATATTAATATTTGCCGAGTTTCAAATTTGAATTCCAAATTGATTTACTCTAAAGGCATCGAAGGGAGAATTTTTTTAGTGAAGAAAGTCGTATTATCGCTACTTGGCGCTGCAATCATTTTCTCAGCTCAGCCAACAAATACTTTTGCTAGCACATCTAATCTTGATCAAGCCGTTAGCGGTGTAATGGGAACACCTTACGTTTGGGGAGGTACAACAACCAACGGATTCGATTGTTCCGGTTTTACACGCTACGTTTTTAATAAATTTAATATAGAATTACCACGCACAGCTAATGTGCAAGCCAAAATGGGTACATACGTGTCAAAAGGTAATTTGAGTGCTGGTGATCTTGTTTTCTTCAATACAAGTGGACGTGGAATATCTCATGTAGGCGTTATGGTAGATGGTAGAAATTTTGCACATGCTTCAACAAGTCATGGTGTAACGATCAGTAGTTTATCCGAGTCTTATTTCCAAAATCGTTATGTTACTGGAAGACATGTTGTTAGTCAATGGGCATATCAAAGTATGATGGAAGAAAAATAAAAAAAGACTGCGATTTTGGTCGCAATCCTTTTTAAATGTATACGTATATGAATCACATAAGCTGTGAATATTCCAAATCCCTTGGTTAATATAAGGGATTTTTATTTTGCCTATTGTTAGATTCTCCAGCTTCCTTGCAGTCTGCGAATCAGTACAATCTGTCCAGCATGATAAGCATCATGAGGAAGCCAGCGTGCAATCGCTTGTCCCCATGTCTGATCTCCAGTAGGACGCATTTCTTGCAGTTTAACTTCATCCCATTTGGTAAGTTCAAGTTCAATAGCGGTAGCAAGTCTTCTTGTTTCCTGAAGAGTTTGTTGCCATTCACCATTTTGGTCAGCTTTATCGGTAATTTCAAATGTTTGATCGTTATTGTCAGCACGAGGACCTGGATCGATATTTTGCATATGACAGAGTAATTCATGATTGTAATAATTAATATGGTGCACCAATTGCCAGATACTATTACCACCACCAGCTGGAATCCATGCGGCTTGCTCACTTGTAACCCCTTCTAATGCGACATATAACGGCACAATCCAATCTTCATGTTCCCAAATATCTTTTTTCTGCAAAAGAAGTAGATCTAACATGTTGGTATTCGTCATATGATCCTCCTCATGAGTAGTTGATGTAACTGGCTAAAGAGATATTAAAGCGTTACAATACATATACCACAAAATAAAGAGTTGTAACCACCTTTATGCATCAAAGAGCGTTACATTTTCGAAACTATATAGAAAAGTGCAAAAGGAGTACAGATCAATGGATACATTATGGACCGATTTTATCAACAGTGACTGGCACGATTTTCGAGAAAGTGGTAAACATGAAGATCGCTTAGTTCTTTCTTCATGGCAAAAGCAATTTTTGCATGATTGGCAGTTAAAATCTTCTGTTCCGGCTACAGATATTGAGCTAAAAGCGCTCCAAACCTTAAGAAAATTATTGCATAATTATACATTAGCTATCGTTAAAGAATCATCAGCTGATCTCATCGATTGGAATGAACTGAATCGCATCATGGCACAATCTCCTGTGATCAGACAGTGGAATAAAGATGATGAAGAAAATAGACATGTAACGTATATACCGTTAGTCCAAGATTGGAATAGCCTGATGGCTGAGGTTGTATCGGATTTCGTGCATACCGTATTGGATCAAGATATCCAGCGGATCCGAATCTGTGATAATCCAGATTGTCGCTGGGTATTTTATGATGATACACGCAGCCGAACCAAACGGTATTGTGAAGATAAAACATGTGGAAACCTGATGAAAGTGAGACGATTCCGTGCTAAAAAAGGATCATCACGATCCTAATAGATATGCTTTTTATCATCTTATTGTATTGTTATTATAGAAGAAAATAGCGATTGATAGAGTAGATCAATAACAATAATAGTTGACAAGAAGATCTATTGCGTACATTATAGACATTATATATCTGTAATAGATTTAAAATACACTGAAAAGAGGAATATACATGACAACCATAAGCACAAATGACTTTTTTGATCCGTCTGTATGGGAACAAGCATGGCAAAATGATTCGTTTACAGCTGTGAAGCAAATGAGAGCAGCAGGTATGGACCCTGCTCATTCGTTTGACCACAAAGCCGCCGAGTTCAATCAACAGGTATTTTCAGCAGA
The DNA here is from genome assembly GCF_005233705.1 of Paenibacillus sp. CFBP13512. NCBI lineage: Bacteria > Bacillati > Bacillota > Bacilli > Caryophanales > Paenibacillaceae > Paenibacillus > Paenibacillus sp. CFBP13512. The sequence goes on from NZ_QGAD01000003.1 coordinate 215,638, forward strand.
AGGTCAACAAAGAACCAAACGAATCCTTAATTGGATTCAAGGACAAGATGTGAATTTTGAGAATGCTTCCATTCTGGATATTGGAGCAGCATCTGGTGGGTTTTCGATTCCATTTGCAGAGCGAGGAGGAGTAGTGACATCGGTTGAACCATGTGTACCTTTGCTTGATTTATTAAAAGAAAATGCAGATACATTAACATCAGGAAGTGTCACGATCGTTGATGAAGAATTTCAAGACATTGATATAGAAGCTAAAGGGTGGAAGCAGGCATTTGATCTAGTATTTGTATCCATGTGTCCGGTGCTTGTCGATTGGGCTAGTGTTGAGAAAATTCTAAGTTGTGCTCGTCAATTCTGCTATATTAGTTCCACAGCAGGACCAAGAGAACACAGTTTGATGAATGAAGTACTACCGCTGGTTAGTGATCACAATCAACCGATCAAACCTCAAATTCGACATCAAAGTTCAGATATGGGTTATTTACTTCATCTATTATATCTCAAAGGGTATGCCTATGAGTCGATCATTACACATGAAATGAAAACAGTTGAAATGTCTAAGCAGGATGCGTTAGAACACGTGATCATGATGCTTGGCTTACATCAAGTGGATATACGCCCGAATGCGGAACAAGTGATTTCCAATTATCTAGATCGGCAGTATCCTTCAGGTACGGTTACGATGGAGCAAGGTGGACGTTTTGGTAAAGTATTGATTCGACTACAAGATCAACGCATGTATACAAAAGAATGATCTACAAGCACATCGTCTGAATCACACCCATAGATGATGAATAAGCATCCTATATTCGCATCATATAAGCCTTATACTCATATGATATAAAAAGTAGAACAGTGTCTTTTAACAGCTGTTCTACTTTTTTGGCTCAGAAAGGTTAAATCAATAATAGATTTTTGACTCGTTTGACGAAAAGTTGTTCTGCTTCTGAAACTGTATTGTTACTCGACGTTACAGACCAGAGATACGAAGGTTCTTCCGATACAATTTCAAAAGGAATGGTTACGATTCCCCGATTCTGATACATGGTATATCCACGAAAAGAATAATCGGTACCAATCGTCACCGCGATATCTTCTTTCACCGCTTTGAGAATAGCTTCCACATTGTTACTTTGGAATAAAATATCCGGTTTATCTAACGTATTCACAAATGCCACAATATAAGGATCGTTGTATAACACAAATGGATAGTCTTTCAAATCTTGTAAAGTGACAGATGTTTTAGTTGCCAGAGGAGAATGCACGCTAACCCCTAACACCATATTATCTTTCATTAACGGTTCAAATTTAAGCTTAGGTGTAGATGGTAAATGAATATCTCTTAATAGAAAGAAGCCGATATCACTTCGTTCGTTCATTACATCATCAATGACAGCATCGGTGCTATTTTCTTTGATTTCAATACGGCTATTTGGAAATTCTTTTTTCAGTTCAGTAATTACATCGATCAGTAAGGAGATTGGACCTGGAATGGTCGAAATACGCAGTTTGGCATTATTCATTTCTCCATAGCTCTGTGCTTCAGACTTTAGTTCTTCGATCTGTTTGAGAATACGACTGGCTTTGGTAATAATACTTTGTCCTTCAGGCGTAACCGTTGTACCAGAGCGAGAGCGAATAAATATCCGCATTCCAATTTCTTGTTCAAATAAAGAGATCGCTCGACTGACTCCTGTTACAGTAATATGGCAATTCTCAGCCGCTTTGGTTAACGATCCGCATTTGGCGACTTCAATAATATATTCCAATTGCTCTATATTCATAGGTGTTTTTCCTACCTTCTTTTTCTAATAACTAGATCATTTATATCTGCAAAATCTATAGTTGACTAAAAGGTTACACAAGTCTACTTATGGTAGATATAGTGTACTACAAGTATATGTTATATTGAAACTACATAGCTATTCTTTCATTATTCACTTAGATCTTATTACCAGCTAAGCGAATAATTACAACCAACCTATGCGTAAACAGGTTGGTTTATTTATGGGTTACTGTATATGACGACTATGATCTACAGGAGGAGTGTTATTATGAAAGTCAAAAAATACGCAATATATAGTGTGATTGTAGTAGCAATCGTACTTTGCTTTTATGCGGTATTTACATGGGGGAGACAAGGGCATTTACTAAACGCCAAAGCATCAAGCTCTACACCGACAGCTTATGTAGAATCTGATGTGATTAATGCTAGCTTTAAAGTAGCCGGTAGAGTGGATCAAATGGTAGTTCAAGAAGGACAACAAGTGAAAAAAGGGCAGATGATTGCGCGTCTGGAAAGTAAAGAATTACAAAATAAAGTCGCTCAAGCTAAAGCCGCTGTCGAAACAGCTAATGCGAATGTCGCTCAAGCTGAAGCAGGTGTGGCTCAGGCGCAAGCTGGTGTGACTCAAGCACAAGCAGGCAAAGTACAAGCCAGTGCAAGTGTGACTGAAGCGCAAGCGGCTGTTAATGCAGCACAAGTCAAAAAAAGTCAGGGCGAAATGACAGTCGATGTTACAGCCAATACCGCTTCTAGCAAAATAGAAGAAGCACAAGCCGCCGCCAAAGCAGCTAAAGCAAAATGGGAAGCACTGAAAAGTGGAGCAAGACCGGAAGAAATTCAACAAGCCAAAGTGAATATGCAGATTACCAAAGAAGCATTGGCTACTGTAAATAAAAGCCTGAAACGTGTGCAGCTATTACATACGAACGGTCTGGCGACCGAAGCGGCACTTGATCAGGCAACGATTGAACAAAAGCAAGCTCAAGCGAAATACGATGCCGCAGTGCAACAGTTACAATTGGTACAAAAAGGAAGTCGTCAACAAGAAATAGATGCGGCTGAAGCCTTGTACCAACAAGCATTAGCAAGTGTCAAAGAAGCGCAAGCCGGACAAGGGCAAGTTGCTTTGCAACAAGAAGGAGTCAAAGCCGCTTCCGCAGGGATCGATCAAGCACAAGGTGCAGTAGCACAGGCGCAGGGTGCTGTGGCTCAAGCAGACGGAGCGATTGAGCAAGCGACAGCGACACTGACACAAGCCAAATCCAAAGTCAAAGCAGCACGTTCTCAAGTCAGTCAAGCCAAAGCGACTTTGCAAGAAGCACAAACTTATTTCAGTTATACCGTATTACGAGCTTCTGTGGATGGAGTGATCCAGTCCAAATCACTGAATATCGGTGAAATGGCAAGTGCAGGCTTCCCGGTCTATGCTTTAGAGACGACCAGTCAGCGCTGGGCTAAATTTTATGTTACAGAAACCGAACTCAATGGATTAAAAGTAGGCGATCCTGTTCAAGTCACTTTATTATCCGGGAATACTACGGTTAAAGGAAAAGTGAGTGTGATCGATGCCGCTGCTGATTTTGCCATTCAAAAACCAAGTCAGACTTCTGGCGATACCGATATTCGTTCATTTGGAGTTAAAGTGGAGTTGCTAGATTTACCGAATACCATTCCTACAGGTTCCACTGTGATTTTCCATGGCAAAGGAGTTCAGTAATATGCAGCGGCTTACTATAGGAAAGGTATTCCGCGAAGAACTTGGCTTGATGCTCAGAGATAAGAAGTTAATTATTATTTTGCTGATTACACCTATCCTGTATTCTGTATTGTTTGGCTTTCTATACTCCCATGAACGGATTACAGAAATTCCAGTCGTTGTGTATGATGGTGATAATTCGCAATTAAGCCGGCAAATTATTCAGGCGTTCGATGCTACAGATACGTTTGCTGTAACCAAACAAAGCTGGAATCAAGATGATATTGTTCAGCAAGTGGAAGAAGGACAATTTAAAGTAGGGCTAATTATTCCGAACGATTTTTCAGCATCACTTAAGCATGGAGAAAATGTACCGATTTTGACAGTGATTGATGGTAGCAATCTTATGTACTCCAATAGTGCAAGCCGAATTGCGAACCAGGTCATTAGTAGTGTTAGCGCAGGAGCATCTATGAAAGCATTAGAACAAAAAGGTATGAATAGCGATCAAGCTAATTCTGTATTCAGTACTATTCCTTTTCGCTCACGTGTATTATACAATCCAGTGTATAATTACAAATTATTTATGCCGATTGGTGTAATTTCAACAGCGCTTCAGCAGTGTCTCTTATTAGGTATTGCGTTGTCTTGCACAAGAGACAAAGAGCAGGGCACATGGAGTCGATTTTACCAATGGCGGCATACACCGTGGAGACTGGCGATCGCGAAGCTAACCCCTTACTTTTTGGCAGGGATGGTTAATGTATTGACTGTATTTAGTATCGCAGCCTTTGCTTTTCATATTCCGTTTAAAGGGCAATTGTTACCCTTTATTCTGCTAGCGATAGCATTTAATCTAGCTTTGTGTGGACTTGGATTTCTGTTTAGCTTATTCTCACGTACCAAAGTGGATGCTACGCAAACATTAATGTTGATTGCTGTGCCTTCATTCATGCTATCCGGTTATACGTGGCCACTAGAAGCGATGCCTACTTTTTTACAAATGGTCGCCAAAGCATTACCTTTAACTTATTATTTAGATGCAGTACGAGCGATTACGTTAAAAGGACAGGGCATGGTAGCGATTGTACCTGATCTATTATCACTTTGTCTTATTGGGCTAATCAGCTTATTGATCGCCCTAATTGCCTATCCTCTGGCATTCAAAAAGCGTGAACAAGAAGAGGAACAAGCGATAGAAGTGGATCGAACCGTTGTAGAATAAAAGAATAGAGTAGATACAAAGCATGCGTTATCTTTCACAGATAGCGTATGCTTTTTTTAGTAGAATAGAACAAAGACTTGTATTTATCAGGGATATATAGTATATTTTAATTATCTTAATATTAAGATATATAAAGAGAAACAGATATTCCTAATCTATACAACTTCGCATATAGTATGTGTTTGTGTATAATAGGAATGAGGAAGTGAAAGGAGAGAGTACAGATGATTGTAAGTTTGAGTCGTATCAATGAATTAGCTAAAAAACAGCGTGAAGAAGGTCTGACTGCTGAAGAGAAAGCTGAACAGCAAGTCTTGCGTAAAGAATATTTAAGCGAAATCCGTGGACAGGTACTGAGTACTTTCTCAGGTTTGACTGTTGTGGATGAATTAGGAAATGATGTTACACCCGATAAAATTCGTATGGAAAAAGAACACGATAAACACCAATAAGATATCACTTTTTTATGGATTATAAGGATCATCTTGATCAGCAACGAACCTGCACACTTCTATAGTGGCAGGTTCGTTTTTTAATATCATCCTTTACAAATAAACCCCGAATAATTGATGCGCTTTTTCCCAATCTACGCCTAATTTTCCTTCCCATCCAGCCCACGGCATTTCCATATCGGAGCGACCTTTTGTATTATTCAAATTCACTTCAGGATCGATAATATCTTCAAATGCAGTCCATGCAGTGTGATCCAATTGAATTTGTGAATTAGGTAGAATACCTACAAGTGACAACGATTGTAGAATATCACGCCGAATACCCGCATTGCCTTTAATTAATTTGCTTCCTGTCAGACTTTTCTCATAAGAACCAGGAGTCATATCTTCATCGGCTTGATCTAAGTGTTGTAATAGATTGCGAAAAATAGTGATATCTTCTTCGGTAGGTGATATCGCTGGTAAATGGATACGTTCTTCCAAATCAGTGTAAACTCCAATAACGTTGTTATACAGCCGTCCTTGATATAACGAATAACGGATTGAAGCGATATTTTCCCAATTCTCATCATCTGCAAATCCGCAAATTCCACATGCAAGCAGTCGACGAGCCGATTCATAGGTATGATCAGGTACATGATGTGCAAAAAGTGTGCTATGTAAGGTAGTCATTCCACGAGGATAACTGCCACCAACAGCAGCTACAAATTCAGCGATTGCACGTTCTAACGATAATGCCTCATGTTGTCCCCAGACTCTAATCGATTGTATAAGAGAATTATGATCGACAGCTAGGATGTCATTAATTTTCCATTGATCTTGTTCTAATTGTTGACGTTCTTCCGTTGTTAATACATCTTCTTGATAGATACTCACATGACGGGTAGCATCATAATGATAATTTTGATAATGATATAATTTTTGTAGAATTTTGAGTTTTTTTTTATACAATTTGAGATTATTCGTAGTCATCGTATTTTCCTTTCTACACAAAGTGGTATGTATCTTATATCTACTATAACTAGTTGGTACTAAGATTTCAAACCAAAAGACGATCCTCAATATCGAAGATCGTCTTTTGGGATAAAATAAGTACGTATGAACGTAATAGAATAAAGTAAGTATAGATCAATTACACTTGATCTTTGGATTGATATGGTTGATCTTTTTGTTTGATAGAAGCATAAACAATAACACCAAGACCTGCAACAGCAAGAGAAGATAAAATAGGGTGTTTGCTTTCTTTCACATAAACATGGATATCTTCTTTCGGATGTTGAGCTGCATAGATAATATTTTCAGCTACAGAACCTGCTGGATATACCATCACTTTATGTTTTTTCATGGTTTCGTTATATGGAGTCACAGCTTTACCCGGATGTAAAAGAGTAATCGATACAGGTAATTTGTCTTTAGCAATATCAGCTCTTAGATTATCTGTCCATTCTTTGACAGAGAAATTAGAAGCAGACGAAGGCACAGGAATCACAGTACCACGATCACTCCAGACAGCACTCATATTGATTAGTGCGCCAGGAACGCCTCTTTCTTTGAAATGCTTAATAGCGATTTGAGAACTATAGATAATTCCACGATAATTCATATTGAACATACGCTTAATATCGTCTTGAGTCGCTTCTGTCGATTCACCAAGCAACGATACATCCGAACTATTTACCCATGTATCAAAACGTCCAAATGTACGAATAGCCGCTTCAGCAATCTTATGAACATCTTCTTCTCTTCCAATATCTGCGGGAACCCATGTAGCTGGATATCCTTTTGAACGAAGTTCTGTCGCTAATTGGAGGAGCGCATCTTCATTTTTAGAAGTTAGTAGAACTTTTGCGCCTTTAGCTGCTGCCATTTTAGCTGTAGCGATACCCACTTTGCTTGAAGCACCTGTAATTACGATAACTTGATCTTTTAATTTTTTTAGTGAAATAGACATAACGATGGTTCCTCCTTGAAATAGTCTCATTACCATTTTACCCTATCAGCTGTATAGACAATCATTTTGTTAGAAATGAATCGTTTACATCCATTTTCAAATATATATTAATACTACACCAAATCATTAGAAATTAGAAATGTGGTGAGTCTATAAGGTTTTTGGTAGATCAATTAAGTATCAACGCTTACAATAGAAATAAATGACAAGAGAGGTGCTGAAATGGAAGAGTTTCATTGTATAAACCATCCAGATCGCCAAGCTGTTCATCAATGTACTCGTTGCGGTAAGCCTTTATGTGACGAATGCTACAATCCTGAAACACAGACTTGTCGTCAGTATTGTAATACTCTTTCTACAAAACCAACACTTGATCCTCGACCTAAAAACACATTCTGGCAAGTGATTGTGGCTCTGTTAGCTATTGTAGGCGCATTGGCATTATTATTAGCCGCTATATGTGGAGCGATGATTTATTCTTATTAAAGGAGTGCTTGAATGGAGTTTCCTGTGTATCTTTATTTAGGATCATGGCGTATTCATCCGCATGTATTATTTGAATCGCTGGGATATTTTCTAGGGTTCCGACTCTATTTATGGACACGTCGTCCTAGTGAGATGACCAAGCTGATGAGTCTGCAAATATTAGCAGGTACTATTCTAGGTGCAGCATTAGGAGCAAAGTTATTATTCTGGTTCGAGAATCCGCTAGCAACTTGGGAGCAATTGCGTCAGTTTCATTTTCTATGGGGTGGAAAAACGATTGTAGGCGGACTATTAGGTGGACTGATAGGAGTCGAACTCACCAAACGCTGGATCGGTTGGAAAAGCTCGACAGGAGACGATTTCGTCTATCCTTTGATGTTAGGACTAGGCTTGGGACGTATTGGATGCTTTCTGACTGGACTAGATGATCATACGTATGGAACAGCAACCACATGGATTACCGGCATTGATTTTGGGGATGGGATTATGCGTCATCCGACTCAGCTCTACGAGATTGCTTTTCTTATGATACTCGCGATCTGCTTGATTCCGTTATATCGTCAAAGTCGATTGATGTCTGTCTTATCTACTGAAGTTCAGTCTAAGGCACCGTACACTTCGTATGTATCCGGTCGAATGTTCCAATGGTTTATGGCGAGTTATCTTTTATTTCGCTTTCTAATTGAATATATTAAGCCTACATTACATCCTTATTGGGGTCACAATAATATTCAGTTAGCTTGTCTGGCAGGCTTGGTCTATTACAGTTGGATCATGTGGGGCAGAGGCAGAAAGGCTTCATCTTCTATCAAAGCCATAGGATAGGATTTACTATCTGAATCGCTAGATGCAATAGTGTCTGGTTACACACTTCGAGAAGTTTGTTTTGGATATTAGGCTACATAGGGCTATACCATCGACCAAGCAACAGCATCTATACCCAATAAGTGAATATGCAGTTGAGATATTCACTATAAAAGGAGTTATATTATGCCGAAAAATCGACCGTATCTATATCATGAATTGACTAACAGTATCTGTACAACATGTTATCGCAAAGTCGAAGCCAAGATTATCGAAGAAGATGGACGTATTTATATGGTCAAGCGCTGTCTTGTACATGGCCCTGAGAAAGTATTGATCTCTACAGATGTCGATTATTATCATCGTACACGCGAATTTATTAAGCCTTCAGAAATGCCGTTAGTCTGGAATACACCGATAAAGTACGGTTGTCCTTACGATTGTGGATTATGTCCAGATCATGAGCAACATAGCTGTCTCACACTTTTGGAAATTACCGATCATTGTAATCTACAGTGTCCGATTTGTTTTGCAGAATCCTCTCCACATCGCACTTCTTATCGTTCGTTAGAACAGATTGCTTTTATGTTAGATCGGATTGTAGAAAATGAAGGAGAGCCGGACATTGTGCAGATTAGCGGAGGAGAACCAACAACTCATCCGCAATTTTTTGAAATTTTAGACATGTGTAAAAGCCGTCCGATTCAACATATCATGCTAAATACCAATGGCATTCGGATTGCGCAAGATCGTGAATTTACCAAACGATTAGCTTCCTATATGCCAGGCTTTGAAATTTATTTACAATTCGATAGTTTTGAAGCCGATGTATTGAAAGAGTTACGGGGTGCTGATCTAAGACGTATCCGTGAAGATGCGATTCGACATCTCAATAAATATAATTTATCGACTACGCTTGTAGTCACTTTGAAAAAAGGCTTGAATGATACAGAAATCGGTAAAATTATTCAATATGGACTCAAGCAAAAAGCGGTTCGTGGGGTAACGATTCAACCGATTCAAGCCGCAGGGCGATTGGAAGGGTACGATCCAGCGACAGATCGCTTAACAGTAAGTGAAGTGAGACAAATGATTATTGATCAATCCGAAGTCTTTCAAGAAGATGATATTTTACCAGTTCCTTGTCATCCCGATTGCTTAGCGATGGGATATGCTTTGAAATTAGGACGTGAAGTTCTACCTTTAACTCGTATGATTGAGCCTTCGATCTTGTTAGAAGGAGATAGCAATACAATTGTATTTGAACAAGACCCTGTCATTCGTGGCAAATTATTTGAACTTTTATCGACCGGTCATTCACCGATTTCATCTGCATTATCGCTAAAAAGCTTACTTTGTTGTCTACCACTTGCAGCTGTACCGAAAGAAATCAACTACGATAATGTATTCCGCGTGATTATTATGCAATTTTTAGATGCCTATAACTTTGATGTTCGTTCTGTAAAAAAATCTTGTGTGCACATCGTACATCCAGATGGACGCATTATTCCATTTGATACGTACAACCTCTTTTACCGGGATGATAAAGAAAAACTATTAGAAGAACGAAAACAAGAAATTGCTACAGCTTGGGATTAATAGGTTGATGATGGGAAAACCTAGAGTGATTATTGGTGTCTAATGCACTGGTAGTTAGTCTAGGTTTTTTATTTGGTTCGAGATTTGTAAGTTTAGAAGAGAAGGCGTGAAGATGTGAAAACAGGATAAAAGGAGTATGCTATATAAAAGATAGAGCCAATCATTACAGCCAGATATGAGAATTTTAAAAATATTTCAATACATGAAAAATTCACAAAAGTAAATGAAAAATAAGTATTAGAATATGACAACTATAAAGGAGTGAAGAATATGAATATTATAATCTTTGGAGCAACAGGCAAGACAGGGCGTGAATTAGTTACACAGTCGCTAGAGAAAGGCTACAAAGTGACTGCGGTTGTGCGTAATCCAACGAAGATGACAATAACCCATCCTCATTTAACAATAGAGCAGGGGGACTTAACGAATTACACCGATGTGACTACGATAGTAAAAGCACAACCATATGATGCTGTTTTCTCAGCATTAGGAGCCAAAACACCTTTTCAACGAGACCCTATTCTGACTAAAGCTACAAAAAATATCATTCAAGCCGCAGCTGAAAATCATATTGATAAGTTTATCCATGTGTCCTTCATAGGAGTTCGCAAAGAATCCAATAAACTTGGCATGTTGTATAAATATATTGCACCTGTAGTCATGAAGAATCTTATCGCCGATCATCGAGAAAAAGAGGCTGTACTCGCAAATAGTGGACTGAATTGGATCGCTGTCCAACCGCCGATTCTAACTTCAGGTGCAAAAACGGGGAACTATATACATGAACAACACATCAATAAAGGCATATCCAGTAAAAAAAAGCTATCTCGTGCCAACTTGGCTGATTTTATGATCCAACAACTTCAGCAAGATACGTATCACCAAAGCGCTGTTTTTGTAACAGAATAGCTGTAAAACACGAAAAAGGATCAATGTATGATCCTTTTTTTGCGTTAAAAATAGGAGGGGAAACACTTCTCAAATCGTTCCCTTTTTACAACGCTATAATTATTAAAATTAAAATTTCAACATATGAAAAATTCACAATAATAAAACTAAAATCTGTAAAACAAAATTATAAAAATCTAAACCCTTTTGTCAAATAGAAATTTCTACGTATATGATTACAATTTATAGGTCAATATACCGATATAAAGAAGGGCTTATATGTATATAAGCTGATCAATGAGTGACTATACATATCTAAAGGGGTTATTACATGTTCGAGAAAAAAGCTTGGTTTAATCCATTGGTAATATCATCAGTATTAGCAACAGGAATTTTTCTAGGAAGTACAGTTTCGCCATTTGCATCTATGTTGACAGTATCAGCAGAAGCGAATACTTCTGGACTTCAAATCGTAAGTGTAATTGATCAAGACAACTATTTATTATCCGATGGTTCTATGTGGGCAAAATCGATGAAAGGAGCATGGCATTCAGAATATCAATTTGCAGGTATAACAGCAGGTTCCAACAATCAATATTATGGCTGGACCACCACTGGACAGGCAATGAGTTGGGACAATATAACCGAAGAGATTCATGTTATTCCGGGAATGAATAATGTTGCTCATATTTCAGGTGATGGTATTGTTCTACATACAGATGGCAAAGTAGATGTTATCGGCTCGGGTAAGCCAGATACATTACCTAACAGTGTGAAATTAATCGATGGATTCGAAGATTCTTATGCAATATTGAAGCAGTCAGGAGATATTTTATACTATAAAGATTATCAAAATGGTCTAGGACGCAAAATCGGTTCTTATCCAGATGCTATATCAATCAAGCAAGATGGAGTTGCGATAGCTGTTCTTCGTAGCGACGGTACTGTAACTTTACTTGACTTATTATCCGGTGATATTCCTCAAGTCATTGCTAATGATGCTGTAGCGATAGCATGGCAAGGATCTAAACGAACTTTGCTAGTCGTCAAAAAGGACGGATCTGTATGGTCACATAGCCGTTCTACTGGATTCGCTCCTCAAGTATTAAGTGAACTCACAGATATTGTACAAGTGGTATATTCACCTACAGGTATATATGCTCAACATAAAGATGGTTCTTGGGTACAAGATACCGACAAAATAGTGAGTCCGCTTCAAGTACCTTCAATAACAAGTTTGAAATTAATCTTATCTAAAACAAATGCTGTAGTTGGCGATAAAATCAATGCAAAAATTCAGGAGATATACTCTAATGGTTCTATCCATACACGCCCGGCTAGTGCCAATGAATTGAAAGTTGATCTTTCTCAAATTGCAGAAATACTAAGTGATGGTACGATTAAAGTTAAAGCTATCGGTAATGCAACGATTACTTTGACTAGAGATACATTAACGACCCAATCTCCATTGAATGGAACAACAGAAGAAGCTTTGACAGGTGCGGTTCTAATAGAAGGTTCTGTGTATTTGCCAATACAGACTGTATTTAAAGCTATGGGTGGAACTATTCTTGTAAATGGTAATCAATTTCAAATCAATTGGGGAACTCAAACTATTCAATTAAATAAAAATAGTGCAGTAGCTCAAATGAATAATCAACCGGTTACGATGAAAGGTAAAGTACGAACTTCTGGAAGTCAGACTGTATTTCCAGCTACCTTATTATCTAGCATTTCGAAAGATGCCAAAGTCACTTGGGATTCTAAATATCAACAGGCAATTGTACAAGTTAATGGTTCCAACATCACCATTCAATCTGACAAAACATTAAAATTGATGAAGCAAGAAGAAATTGGACATTTAACAAGATTACTTGGTAAATCCTATTGGGTGAATTACTATCATAAAGCTGGCGAGCGATTCAGCAAAGTAAATATCAAAGACATTTATGCAGAAAAAGATCCTTATAACAGAACGAGATTTGTCGTTCAATTTCGTGATAAGAAAGGTACAGAGTATTTGTCGGATCGATTAACAGCTTTAGAAATTACTGACTTATTATCAGATAAAGAACAATTCTTCAATTATGATATTCGGAGCAAATACAATTGGTCACAAGCAACATGGAACCGAATCATCAATGCAGAAGTTGTGGAAGGAATGAATACACAACAAGCATTACTATCATGGGGCAAACCTGATAAAAAGACGATTACCAAAGAAAACGGACACACGATAGAAATCTGGTCATATATCGGTGAAAATTATCTGAATATGCTGGGAATCGGAGATGGCGTTGTGTACGAGGTATTTAGTATTTAAATAACAAAAAGCTATCTTTTCTAGATAACAAAATAAAAAGCCAACACACTAAATTAAAACTGTGTTGGCTTTTTTTATAAATCGTATCTTATTGATGTGCATATAGATAATCAATGATTTGTATAGAGTAAGGAGACTTTATTTTATATATTTGCCCATTATATTTATCTTTGCGCTCGAAATCGTAAATACGGATATAATGATTACTATACAAAATAAGACGATATCGCGGACGACTATATTAGGGATTCGGTCGGTGACTAATTCTGTAAATGTATGATTGAGATTATTTAGCTTATTATAAAATGTATTATGTTGTAAATGGAAGGGGCAATGATAGATGAACCAATTAAAAGTTGAAGTAAAGCAAAGTATACATACTGATGTAGATCATCCCTGTATCTTTATTGATGGAGTAGAGTTAGATAGTTGGTTAGATCAGTTGTATGCTAATCATAATTATCTTGGACTTATTCCTTGTATTACAGATTGGATGGATGCTGAAGCTGAACAACAATTAGTTATTAAACGTTATACAGATAGACAAGACGTAGTTGTCTTACCTATATTGATGTGTCCGGATGACTGTGATCTTTGGTGTACAGTTATCGTTGCAGAAGTAATTCAAAAGCAAAATGAAATATGGTGGAACCGAATCGGTGTAGATCAAAGTGATATTAAACGAAGTTATCACAACATCGGTCATACTGTGGAATGGTTCGAACATATACCACCACTCATATTTGATAAGCACTTATATTATAAGGAATTAGATCGTATTTACTTACCTGTGTCATCATAACTGATTTTATAGACGAGGAGAATGATAATGGATACTCAAGCACAACAATTATGGAATCGTATTATAGCCAAAGGATTAGAACGTAATCCATTATTTGAAGAGAAACTTTATTTGTATGAAGGGGCTACAGGAGAAGATTTTGCTACATTGGAGCGTACACTTGGCGTTCAAGTTCCTGCACAGCTTCAATCATTTTATCGGATACATAATGGGCAACAAGAAAATAAAGCAAACACCTGTTTTTTGCGTAACTTAACCTTATCTTCAATTACAGAAATTATAGAAAATTGGACGTTTTTACAAGAAGAGTTCGATCCTGAAGATATAGAAGTAGATGCTCAACCAGGAGTCAAACCTTTCGCATGGAATGCCAAATGGATTCCGATCGCCTCTAATGGTGGAGGAGATTACTTATGTATCGATACCGATCCTGCGGAAGAAGGTACAGTCGGACAAGTGTTATATTTTTGGCATGATTGGGAGTATCGTTCTGTCGAAGCTACAAGTCTTTTTGAATTTATAGAGATGGCTTTGCAAGAGGAAGAAACCGATTAGGCTAGAAGTTTGTAATACATTTATCGTGTTGCTCTATGGTTAGATATATTATTCTAAAAATAGATTTTTGAAAAAGTAGGGAGAGAAAATGATGGTTAATCATATGACATCGATTGGATTTAACGTTTCTGGGTACAAGTAAATAAGAAAAATGAATGTATCGGGATGAATCCTCATTTTAGCGGAAAATCAAATATGTATAGTCTACTGAATAAATTTGTAGATCATCCAGACAGTATGTTGGATGGAGCCATAGTAGCTAAGAGATCATTATTTCAGCGATTATTCAAGTAATCAAAAGCCATACAGAACTTACAATCTGTATGGCTTTTTTTGAATTCATCCGTTTCGGGTAATAACGTAAGATGGAGAAAAAAGAACAAATCGAAAGAGCAGGAGGTCAATACAATGAAAAAAGTAATGAATAAAGCAGAAGATATGGTGTTGGAAATGGCTAAAGGTATGGTGCTTGCTCATCCTGAACTTGAACTCATTTCTAAATATAAAGTCATTAAAAAGAAAGAATTAAACCCACAAAAAGTGTCTTTGATCAGTGGCGGTGGTAGTGGGCATGAACCGGCTCATGCAGGATATATAGGTAAAGGTATGCTAGATGCCGCTGTTTGTGGAGATATTTTTGCATCACCTTCTCAGATTCAGATCTATCAAGCAATCAAAGCAACCGCTGGAGAAAAAGGAACATTGCTGATTATCAAAAACTACAGTGGCGATATGATGAATTTCAAAAATGCGGCGTATCTATGTGAAGAAGATGGTATTGAAGTAGACTATGTACGGGTGGAAGATGATATTGCGGTCGAAGACAGTCTATATACGGTAGGACGACGCGGAGTTGCAGGAACGGTATTGGTACATAAAATTGCAGGAGCGGCAGCAGAAGAAGGTCGTGATCTACAAGGTGTCAAAGCTGTTGCGGAGAAAGCGGCGGCAAATGTACGAAGTCTTGGATTCGCTCTAACTTCTTGTACCGTACCTGCTAAAGGAAGCCCGACTTTTGAACTTGGTGAGAATGAGATTGAATATGGTGTCGGTATTCATGGTGAACCGGGCATCAAGCGTGAGCAAATGGCATCAGCAGATACACTTGCCAAACGTATGGTAGACGATCTTTTGCGAGATATGAAGATTGAAGATGGATATGAAGGTGAGATTGCATTATTAATTAATGGATTCGGAGGAACACCTTTACAAGAATTGTATTTGTTCAATCATGCAGTTACTCGTGAACTGGCACAGCGTCGTATCCAGATCAATCGTGAATTTGTCGGTAACTATATGACCAGTATTGATATGGACGGTATTTCAGTAACGATAATGAAATTAGATGAAGAACTCAAAACATTACTTTCTCAAGAAAGCGATACACCTGCTTTTAAAGTATCGGGAGCTGTAGCACCTGTACATTATGAAGCGGCGGCAGTTGAAGAAGTGCCAGACACACCGGTATCGTACAAAGTACAAACCGATCCTAAATATGCCCAACTTCAAGGCGATACATTAACATTAAATAATATGATTTATTTGATCGATAAAATGAGTGAAGTGATTATTGAAAATGAAGTTCCTTTCTGTGATCTCGATTCTCATGCAGGTGATGGGGATTTCGGGATGAGTATTGCTAAAGGCTTCCGTGAATTAAAACATGAATGGAGCCGAATTCTAGCTGAACCGGATCTTACGATCGGTAGCTTTTTGGATCAGTCATCACTGGTTATTATGGAATCTTGTGGTGGAGCATCCGGCCCTATCTGGGGATCTGCTTTCCGCGCGGCAGGAAAAAGTGCAGGTGAGCAAAAAGAAATCACTGTAGCCGAATTTGCTGAAATGATGCAATCTGCTGTTAAAGGGATTCAAGCAACAGGCGAACGTTCCTTTGGACGTGGCGCAGTTGTCGGCGATAAAACATTAATTGATGCCCTTGTACCTTGCGCAGATGCTTGGACAGAAAGTGTGCAAGCCGGTGATGATATGCATACAGCGTTGAATAAAGGTGCGGCTGCCGCAGTACAAGGTGCAGAACGTACAAAAGATATTGTTGCTCGCATGGGACGTGCAGGAGCTGTAGGCGAACGTAGTATCGGATATCCTGATGCAGGTGCACATGCACTCGGCGTTATTTTCACAGAGCTAGCACAAAGTCTACATTCTTAAGTTGATAGCAAACATGTTATTGAGATAGATGAGGCATAGTTGCAATCGTAATGTTAAAAGATATATACGAAATATGTATGATAAAGAGCAAGTCACATCCAATCAATAAGCAAGAAATAGTCTGTGATGGATGCAGATTATTTCTTGCTTATTTTTGTTATCCATTTTACATTATCGATGCTAGGTTATACATCATCTACTACATAATGAACATTAGATTCGAATAAGAGCGCAATAAAGCGAAAGTTTTGTCTATAGGCTTCTTTTATAATAAGGACACCGCCTGATCCTATTCATCATTCTGGATCTCTAATCCTATAAAGGAAGTGACGTATGCACAAAATTGTACAGCCTAAAGTATTTTACTTCGGAACACCTGTCGTTCTTATTAGTACTATTAATCCAGATGGTTCTCCTAATCTAGCACCGATGTCTTCGGCATGGTGGGTTAATCAATCCTGTATGTTAGGCATGAGCTATCAATCACAGACCGTACAGAATCTAATACGAGAAAAAAGTTGTGTACTTAATCTGCCTTCTGCTCAGTTAGTCAATCATGTCGATCGATTAGCGTTAACAACTGGAAAAGAAGATATTCCAATGTACAAAGCTACTATGGGTTATACCTATGAACCTAATAAATTTGAATGTGCAGGGCTAACAGCTATTCCAGCAGATCTTGTCCAAGCCCCTTTAGTGAAAGAATGTCCGATTCAATTAGAAGCTCAAGTTGAACAGATCTCCACGTTTAGTGAAACAGGTACAATTGCAGCTATAGAACTACGGATGATACGTGTACATGTAGAAGAAAGTATTTTGCTTCATCCTGATCAAGATTATATCGATCCTGAAAAATGGCATCCATTGATTATGAATTACTGTGAGTTTTTTGGATTAGGTGCTAAGTTACAACCATCCCGTTTAGCAGAACCTTTTATGGCTCAGTATCACAGTAAAGGCTAAATAGTGCGATTACAGACTCATATGTATAACCTCAAAGCAATCTGATCTTTTCAAAAGAAAGCAGACTGCTTTGAGGCGCTTTACTTGTACAATGGTTTTATATGGATAACGATTTCATAAATTGCTGTTATTTTGTCAAAATCTTCACTTCTTTAGGAGCTAGTGTGATTGTAATCGAACCACCATTAACCGTTACCGAATCTGTACCCATTTGATTGCGCAACACTGTACCGTTAGAGAAATTATCTAAATTTGGAATGGTACGTGTTTGGCTTTCCCATGAGTTGTTAATCAATACAACTGCTTCGTCACCACTATTGGAACGTTGGAATCCATAGAAATTAGTATCTGCCCATTTCTCTTTTTGCGTTCCATTTTGTAAAGCAGGGTGACTATTACGAATAGCATTCACTTTAGCAATATACTTGTACAGTTCATTATTCGTATTGAATGTCATGTCTTCACGGTTAGCAGGATCATCCCCACCACTAAAGCCTTGTTCTGTTCCTTGATAGACAATCGGGATACCACGAGAAGTCAGCATAAATCCAAGGGCTGCTTTTAATTGTGGCCATTTGTCTGATGCGTTTCCAGGTTTACCAGAAGCATCATTTAAGAAACGTTTGACATCATGATTATCTAAAAATGTTCCATTCAAGTTCGTATTTTTGTAACGGTAATCCTGGCTATACCGTTCTTTGATCTGATTCATTGAACCATCATGACCAAATACATTTTGAATCGTGTAATACATAGGGAAATCAAGTACAGCATCAGAGTAATTAGAATAATCAGCAACATAAGCAGGGTCACCGTTAAAGACTTCACCGATAGTAAATGTATTGACTGCGGTATCGAAATCTTTAAGGAACCATTTGGGTACGTGCTTGGCTGTATCTACACGTAGACCATCTACGCCAGATTGAGCAATAATCCATTTACCCCAGTTTTTCAATTCTGTAGCAACCGCCGCATTTTCTTGTTTGAGATCATCAAGACTGGCTACATCACCATTTTCAATACGAGATTGATTATTGCTGTTGTAATCGTTTTGCGTAATATCGCCAACATTATGATACCAATCTGCATTATCAAAAGGAGCTTTGGCGGTTCCATTGGTTGGACGGAAGTCACCTGTGTGGTTGACAACAACATCTAGCATCACTGCGATGTTTTTGCTATGTGCTGTTTTCACCAACTCTTGAAATTTCGCCATTGTGCCCAAATGACCGTCTACAGAATAAAAGTCATACGTATGATAACCATGATAAGCATTTACACTTTTTTGCATCGTTACAGGTGTAATCCAGATCGCTGTAAATCCAAGGTTTTTGATATAATCCAAGTTGTTGATAATCCCTTGGAAATCTCCACCGTGCCATTGCGAAGGATTACTTTTGTTAGAAGCAAAGCCGCCATAGTTATTATTGCTAGTATCCCCATCACTGAATCGATCGGTCATGATGAAATAAATACTACGTTTACTCCAATCAACTGGACCGAAATTATCGGGAGCAGGTGTAGGATTCGTAGGTGTTGTACCACCCGGCGCACCAGGTGTAATCGTACCTACGGTATTACTAGCATTCGGTGTAAAGGTCGATGTACCGGGATTGAATAAGTAATTTTTGGAATTGTTATTATCCCATGTACCGTTACCGTTGTTGAAGACAGCTTCTAATTGAGAAGTAGAACCAATATTAACAGTGATCTTGGTATATCCATTGACTTCAGAATCTGCCATTTTGGTACCCGGAACAGTTGTCCAATTACCATCCGATTGACGGTAATGAATATAAGGTGTTGTGAACCCTTTTTTGTAATACACAGTTACTGAATTATCTGCTGCATGAGTGGTGGTATACGAACCGCTGAACAGCAAAGGAAATAAAAGCAATACCCCGAATACAATCAAAATCATCTTTTTAAAATGTGGTTTACCCGATACCAATATAACCATTCCTCCTGTGCTTATAGTTTGTGCAAACGTTTACGCAACTTATTATAAGATAGCGCTTACAAAAAAGAAATAGGCAATTATATAAAATTATAGAAGAATATGTATTTACACTCAAACGGTATAAAAATATCGAATCATTAGCTACATTCGTATTTATTTCTAGTTTATGAAAAGGAGAAATCATTTGGTCTGTTGACTTCTGATTATAATTAAGTATATTATAGATAAACAAAGTCTATAATTAAATCATAATCTTAAATTTTACTGTATTACGTATTTTTTATAACAATCATAGATAATGGTAGTCTTTAAAGTCTTTTATTATTAAAGGAGGAATAAAGAAGAATAGATCAAATTGCTATTCAAAATATATCAACTTCATTTGTCCAATATTTATAGTTTCGAAATAAAATATTGAAAATAATCATCGATATCTAACGTTATTTTTTCCAAAGCAAAAGATATAACAATATAGAACTTAAGTAAAAATACACCTTAAAGGAGTGCTGATCATATGGAACAATTACAAGATGCAATCATCGTTGGTGGAGGGCCTGCTGGCTTAAGTGCTGCGCTTATTTTGGGAAGAGCACGTAAACATGTACTGATTATAGATGAAGAACTTCCACGGAATCGAGTCACTCAAGAATCGCATGGATTTTTAACTCGAGATGGCATTACACCTGCTGATTTTCGCCAAATCGCTAGAGAACAGATTAGTAGGTATCCTACTGTTCAATTTGCCAAAGACACCGTTATCGGTGCGAATGGTAGTGATGGTCAATTTGAAGTGGTTACCTCTCAAGGACATACGTATACTAGCAAAAAAATACTATTTACAGTAGGAATGAAAGATCATCCACTTGCTATCTCCGGTCTACAAGAAGTCTATGGAAAAAGCGCATTTGTCTGCCCTTACTGTGATGGGTGGGAACTTCGAGATCAGAAGTTAGCATTAATCGTTAGTGGAGCAACAGCACCTCATTTAGCTAAGACGGTCTCAGGGTGGACTTCTCATTTCACTATCTGCACCAATGGCATGAATGATTGGACAGCAGAAGAACACGAGGAACTTATAAACCACCAGATTTCAATCATCGATTCACCTATTCAACATATACACTCAGCATCGGGGATCGTAGAACATATTCAATTTGAAGATGGTCATTCTCTTTTATGTACAGGGATCTTTTTCACACCTGAACTTGTCACTGGATCAGATGTTCCACAAATGTTAGGATGCGAATCTGCTGATACAGGCATGATCATCGTAGACGAGTTTGGTAAAACCAATATACCGGGTGTATACAGCGCAGGCGATTCGACTTCACGAAAATATCAGGTCGTTGCTGCGGCAGCTTCAGGTTCTATGGCTGGAATCAGTATCAATAGTGAATTGCTTGAAGAAGCATGGCAGCATAACTTTAGTAAGTCCTCAACATAAATTGTAAAAAAGTAAAATAGAAAACAAAGAAGGAGAGCATATCCTCATGCTGCTCCTTCTTTGTTTTCTATAGTCTTACATTTTTAAATGCTTCTCAATCATTCTCATAAATTCTAAAGCCGCCACACCAAGATACTTATCAGTACGATGCATAATACCAATCTGACGGGTAGGTGGGAAGTCAGCTATTTTAATCAAACGAAGAGTGGGATCGTTGAGAGAAGCTGATAACGAATAAGGTTGAATACAAGCGGCTACATTCGATTTTACAAATCCATATAAAGAAGAAGCTGTAGAAGTCTCGATAATAATATTCAAGTTCAATCCATGTTCTTTACAGTGACGTTCTATCAATTCACGTCCTTTGAATCCTTTAGGATAAAGAACCAGCGGAATATAAGGTAATGCCTCTAGGGAAATCGATTGCTGATCTGCCAGTTCATGATTTTCAGAAACGACAAGTACAAACTCTTCTGTATATAGTGGAGTGGTCACCAGTCTAGGATCAGTAAATTCGATCAACGTAATTCCAATATCTACTACATTATTGATCACCATCTCTGCGACTTCGATCGCTGACGAGATTTTTAAATGGATATTAGGGAATTGATGATGGAAATCAATTAAAATCGGTGTAATCCGATAATCTAGCTCCGCCGCCATCACTCCAACGACCAAATTACCACCTGTATACTCGCGTAACCCATTAATCTCATCAAACGCATCTTGTAACTTCAACAGAATACTTCGAGCTTGACGTAACAAAATAAATCCCGCTTCGGTCAGAGTGATTTTTTTACCTATACGATCAAAAAGCAATGTTCCTACTTCTTCTTCCATGGTACGAATCTGAATACTGAGTGTAGGTTGAGTAATACCTAAACGCTCAGCGGCTTTGGTAAAATGTAACTCCTCGCATACGGCTACAAAATATTCAAGTTGTCTAATTTCCATACTTATTCCTTTCCTAAATCTCAGAATGAGAAGTAAAATGATTATTTTTTTTAACTTTTATCATTGTTTTTAACTATGATAAACCATTTTACCATTATTATCAGTTATGTATTTAATATATCAATTTTAGCATATAGGACAGCAATGTAAACGGATTTATATATGAGAATAATTTCTGCAAATACAATTTAAAAATGTAATATTTATATTTATCATAGTTTTTATCAATGATTAAATTATTTATGATAGAAAATGACCTTTACAATATGTCAAAATGATACTATTATTAATAGTGTAATCACGATTTAGACACAGAAAAAACACATATATGACAATTTTACGAAAGAAGGAAATACAAATGAACGCTTTTTATCTTGATAATGATGGTTCTATTAAAACGATTCTTAAAGGAAAAGAAATTTTAGCTAACCCTATCTTAAATAAAGGGGTTGCTTTTACAGCAGAAGAACGAACAGATTTGGAACTGAACGGAATATTGCCTCCAATGATCTTAACGATTGAAGAACAAGTGAACCGTGTATACGATCAGATTAGCAGTGAACCGAATAACCTTCGCAAAAATACAATGTTAAATGATCTATATAATCGCAATGTTGTTCTTTACTATCGTCTACTGAGCGAGCATCTAAGTGAATTGCTTCCTATTGTATACACACCAACCGTAGGACAAGCGATTCAAGAATACAGCCAACAGTATCACAAACCAGGCGGTGTCTATCTTTCAATTGATCATATGGACGGAATAGAAGAAGCGTTCCGCAATACAGGCGTACAACCTGGAGATATTGATCTGATTGTGGCTACTGACTCTGAAAGTATTCTGGGTATTGGTGACTGGGGTGTAGGTGGTATTAATATCGCTATTGGTAAATTAGCTGTATATACTGCTGCTGTAGGTATTGATCCTAGTCGTGTGCTTGCAGTCGTGTTAGATGCAGGAACGAACAATCAGAAATTATTAAATGATCCATTATATATGGGTAACCGTCATGAAAGAGTACGTGGAGATAAATACGATGAGTTCGTCGATCGTTATGTACAAACAGCTATGAAATTGTTTCCTAACGTCTTATTACACTGGGAAGACCTTGGCAATGTAAATGCACGTAATATCATTGAAAAATATGGCGATCAGATTTTGACATTTAATGATGATATTCAAGGTACAGGCGCAGTTACTTTAGCAGCAGTTATGTCAGGTCTACAAGTAAGTGGCACATCACTGAAAGATCAACGTGTATTGGTATTTGGACCCGGCGCAGCAGGCATTGGGAATGCTGATCAAATTCGTGATGCGATGATGAAAGAAGGATTGTCACAAGAAGAAGCAGAAGGTCGCTTCTGGGCATACGATTATCGCGGTCTATTAACAGAAGAAACAGAAAATGTATTTGCTTTCCAAAAACCATATCTTCGCCAAATGTCTGAAATTGCAAACTGGGAAACAGACGAGAATGGCAAAGTAAGCTTGCTTGAAGTCGTGAAACAAGTCAAACCTACGATTATGATTGGTACTTCAGGCGTAACCGGAGCATTTACAGAAGAAATCGTAAAAGAAATGGCTAAACATGTAGAACGTCCTATGATTATGCCGATGTCGAATCCAACATCACTGGCTGAAGCAGTACCAGCTGACTTGATCGCATGGACAGACGGCAAAGCATTGATTGCTACAGGTAGCCCATTTGAATCAATTGAATATAAAGGAACGACTTTCGAATTTGGTCAATCCAACAACGCTTTTGTGTTCCCGGGTCTTGGTCTTGGTGCAATTGTTGCCAAAGCCAATGTATTTACCAAAGGCATGTTTACAGCGGCAGCTGATGCTGTTGCTCATGCGGTTGACTCTTCTGATCTAGGCGCTCCACTTTTACCTAGAGTGAAAAATCTACAATCTGTATCGTTCGAGGTGGCTGTCGCTGTCGCTAAAGCTGCTATTCAAGATGGTGTTGCACAAAATACTCCAACCGATATCGAACAAGCTGTCAAAGACGCAATGTGGCATCCCGTATATAGAACCGTTAAATCTACAGAGATGACGCCATTAAGCTAAATAACGCTCTATTACTAAATCGCATCACTCTCAGATTGTCTATCTATAGCAGATAGGCAGTCTGCCCTTTACAGGGTAGATTTGAAAATATAATGGAGGTCCTACAACATGTCAGTCGGTCATATTTTTATTATTTTAATACCTATTTTCTTTGTTATTATTCTTGGCTTTTTGGGCGGTCATTTTAAAGTATTCAATTCCGCATCGTCCAAAGGTTTAAATACATTAGTTACCAAATTTGCACTACCTGCTCACCTTTTTATCGGAATCACTACAACCAGTAAACAAACGTTAATCGATAAATGGCCTTTTTTTATCACAATGTTTTTAGGAATTATCGGGTTTTATGTAATTTTGCTGTTAATCCTAAGACTTGTGTTCAAAAAAGATTTAAATAGATCTTCTATTTTCTCCTTAAATGCGACTCAACCTTCTTTCGCTTTTATGGGTATACCTGTACTTGGAAGTTTGTTTGGAGCTGCTGAAGTTGCTATTCCAATCGCGATTACAGGTATTGTTGTTAATGCGTTACTTGATCCAATCGCAACTATTGTCAGTTCTGTAGGTAAAAAAACACAAGCAGGGCAAAAAGATGGACATCCTGAAAACTTGCTCAAACTGACTGTTCATTCGATTTTACATGGTCTTAGAGAGCCGCTCGCCTGTGTTCCTTTATTAGGGGTTGTGCTTACGATGTTTGGATTCCATTCTCCTGAATTGCTGCAAAGTTCACTTGATCAAATTGGTAGTATTACATCCGGTGCGGCATTATTTGCAATTGGTGTAACTATTGGTCTGAATCGTATTCAATTTAGTGCGAATGCTATCAGTATTTCGGTATTAAAAGTAGTCGGATTGCCTATTTTAACATATGTATTAGCTTTAGCATTTGGATTATCTTCAAAAGATATTACGATGGCTGTATTGTTGGTATCTTTCCCAGGATCAGCAGTCGCCGCAATGATTGCGTCTCGCTTTGAAACGCTTGAAGTCGAAACAGCTTCTTCTTTTGTTATTAGTTCCGTTTTATCCTTAATTTCTTTACCTATCTTAATCTCGATTTTATTGTAAAATGTGTTTTTTTTAGATCATACATTTTAATTTTAAAATAAATTTTAAATCAAAGTCGTTCGCTGAAAGATTTCCGGTGAATGGCTTTTTGTTTTGCATATTGATAATTGAACGTTGAATTTATAGACTATTCATATGAAAATAGAACAATAACGAAATCATATTGTGAGGGAGCAAATATGAATCAACGACAAGCTCAAAAAATCATTCCTTCTACATGGATTATGATCGAAAAACAAAATAACTCTACATCTGATTACATATTATATGCGATAGATTGGAAACGCAAAGCTAGATGGAGCTGGGAAGGCTGGAACGATTTAGCGGATCTGTTGCAATTTAATATTCCTGTCCGAAGAAAGTTAGGAAGTCCAAACTATTCTTCACAACCCTGTGCTAAAATTGCTAAAAAAGCTATAGTTCTACGTATGAATGAACAACAATATGATCGGTTTGAGACGTTGTTATATAAACCTTTTTCCAAAAAGAAATGGAATTCTTTCCTAAAGGAGTATCGCCAATGAATTCATCGCTAAGTATTCGAAATTACGCAGACAGTGATCAAAAGCAAATAGTACAGCTTATTCTCCATATTCAGCAACAAGAATACAATATACCTATTACTAAGCAAGATCAGCCAGACCTGTTATCCATTCAATCTTTTTATCAAAAAGGGAACGGTAACTTCTGGGTGGCTTGTGCTGGTGATCAAGTAGTGGGTACGATTGCTTTGTTAGATATAGGGAATCAACAGGTCGCTCTTCGCAAAATGTTTGTCCATTCTGATTATCGAGGAAAAGTGTGGAATACAGCTACATTATTGCTACAACAAGCCATTTCGTGGGCAACCCAACAGCAATTAACGCATATATATTTAGGCACAACTCTACAATTTATAGCTGCCCATCGATTTTATGAGAAAAATAGCTTTCAAGAAATAGAAGTAACCCAACTACCTGCTTCTTTTCCAGTAATGCAAGTGGATAAAAAGTTTTATCAATTATCCGTTATACTGGATTCATAAGGTGATCACACTCAACAGAGAGGAGCAATACATAAATGACACTGCAATTGAAATCTGGAGATACAGTAGCATTGGTCGCTTGCTCGGATCCTATCGCACCTGATCGCCGAGTACAGATTAATGATTTGATCGGATATTTGCAACAGTGGGGGCTTCAAGTTGTCGAATCTAAAGTATTGATGCAACCCCATACTATTCAGGCTTCCCAAGAAAAAGCGAATGAGTTAAATCGTTTATTTGCTGATCCGCAGATCAAAGCTATTTTTGATATCTCTGGCGGCGACCTAGCTAATGGCGTACTTCCACACCTTCATTATGAACAGATTCGTACAGCACAGACTGCTTTTTTTGGGATGAGCGATCTGACTGTTGTTCTGAACGCTATGGTGCATCAATCTCATATTCAGACGTATCATTATCAAATCATGAATTTAGTCAAAGAAAAGGGTGCAGAACAACGACAGCAATTTTATCGTACCTTTTTTGAAGGAGCTTCGGATTTGTATGATTTCGATTTTGATTTTGTTCAAGGTGAGAATCTAAATGGCGATGTGATTGGAGGCAATATTCGTTGCTTTTTAAAATTAGTCGGTACTCCGTATTTCCCTGAGGTTTCGGGTAAAGTTATTTTATTAGAAGCATGGAGTGGACGTGCCCATCGAATCATCTCTATGCTGGATCAAATGGATCAAGTCGGTATATTCGCTACATGTTCTGGAATATTGTTAGGAACATTTACTGAGATAGAACAACATCATGAATGGGATCTTATTCAACAGCATCTTCTAAAGCTAACAGCCAAAAAGCCGATTCCGATAGTGAAATCGACCGGAATTGGACATAGCAGTAATAGTAAATGTATTATTATCAGTTAATAGCATATGATTACAGCTTATTTAAAAAAGAATAAAGGAGTATCAGTATTTCTTTGTTCTTTTTTGAATATATACTTTAGTGCATATTTTGTCTAATATTCATAGTTTATACATAACAATTTCTTCGCTTTAAGCCGATTATTGTAAATAAGAGTCTTTTTTTAAGAGTAAATATGCTAACAATGTACTTAAAATGGTTAAGTTATAACAAAATACTTAAATAATGCGTTTAACTTAAAGCGAATTTACTACTTACGATACTAAAAGATTGTATTTAATTTTACTGATTTTAGTAAACGTATTCAGTAACTTAAAGGAGACAATAATGATCTATTTTGTGCGAAAAAACCAAGTAGAGAAATTACCAGAAGGTGAAGCTGAACTGAATTACTGTTTAAAACAGTTGCTTGAGAACAATGAAGCGATTTTGATTGACCGTATGCCGGAAGATTTGCAAATGCAAAGTATGCATCTGTTATTGAGTAATCCAGCTTTTGTGATGGTTAATATTCAGGAATCGGTTCAGGAACGATTTATTCGTTCTCCACTTAAAGGGTTTTCGAGTGATGTATATGAAGAGTCATTATTACTTGTGACTTCCTATGTACAAGACTTGCAGTTAGAAATTGAAAAAGGCGCTACGGCTCTGGCTAGTTACCAAAAAGGTGAACAAGAAGGCATGGTGCGTGATGGATTACGTAAAGCACTTATTGATCTTGGCGAACGCCGGGAAATCATGTCTATTATGCTTCAGGAAATTCGTTATCGTCTAAGTGAGCAAGCCAAACAAGAGCATACTCGTGCTACAGAACGTTTTTCTGGAGACGAATGGAATAGTTAATGGATATAAAAGAAGTCTGTGTAGATTAAACTACACAGACTTCTTTTGATTACAAAATTTATATTATACATTTGCTGCATTCAACGAACACTGTACTTTACGAACATTGTTCGTTATGATATAACTAATACAAGTTAATCTATTAAACATGGAGATGATATTATTATGCAAAAAGCAAACGAAAGAAAAATAGCTATTATTGGTGGAGGACCTGGGGGCTTGACGTTAGCCGTTATTTTACAAAAATATGGTGTCAAAGCTACTGTTTATGAAAAATCTTCTTTTCAAGCTAATAACCAACAAGGAGGTTCATTAGATATTCATAGTGAATCTGGACAGCGAGCATTACAAGAAGCCGACTTATTTGAATCATTTCAAGCTGTTGCTCGTTATGATGGAGAGGACTTTAGACTTTTTGACAAAAAAGGAAAAATGTATTTAGACGAAATAGCAGAAGATCATGATTCAGATCGTCCCGAAATCGACCGGTGTGTATTATGTGAAATGATATTACAAGCACTTGACCCTACTTCTATACGCTGGAATCACTCATTAAGCCATGTTGTTCCATTAAAAGATGATCTGTATGAACTTCATTTTGAAAACGGGAATGTGGAAACCTCTAATCTTGTTATAGGAGCAGATGGAGCATTTTCAAAAGTTCGTCCGCTTCTAACAAAAGCCAAAGCAGAATATACAGGTTTGAGTATGGTAGAAGTTCATATCAAAAATGTGGCTATAGATCATCCTGAGCTGGCTAGCTTTAATCGTCGTGGTAAAATGTTTGCACTGGCAGATCACAAAGCAATCATCGGTCAGTTAAATGGAGATGGAGATATTCGTGTGTATGCGAGCTTTCAAGTAGAGCAAGAATGGTTAGATCAATCAGGGTTTTTGTGGGATCAACCTGATATAGCAAAACAAAAATTGCTAAGTTATTTTGAAGATTGGGATGATTCTCTTCAAAATTATATCTGTTTAGCAGAAGGACAAATTCTTCCAAGACGCATTTACATGTTGCCTGTAGGATTAACGTGGGCACACCGAGCAGGAGTTACATTAATTGGAGATGCAGCACATCTAATGTCTCCTTTTGCTGGTGAAGGTGTGAATCTAGCAATGTTAGATGCTACCGAATTAGCACTGTCTATTGTACAGCATAATGATTTGAGTATAGCTGTTCAAAGTTATGAGCAGAAAATGTATGCTTACTCTGGAGAAGCGGCTAAAGAATCGTATGAAAACTTACAGCTTTGTTTTGGTGATCAGGCAGCTTCTCGATTAGCAGCATTAATGAATCAGTATCATCAACAAGCATAAAAAAGTACTCTAGGATTTACTAATAAAGTTAAACATGTTATAAGGAAACTATGGATAATACAAATCGAATTATAATTAGTCGTCGTACCAGACCTGCTAAAGACGCACTTAGTCGCGAAATTATTGTAAAGACTGCTTTTGAATTGTTAGCAGCAGAAGGCTTGTCCGGCATGAGTATGCGCAAAATTGCTAAACATTTAGATACAGGCGCTTCATCACTGTATGTGTATGTCAAAAATATTCAAGAGCTTTACAGTTATGTAGTTGATTATGGATTGAGAGATGTAATATTGCCTGAAGGGCGACCGAACTCTTGGAAAAGTGAACTAGTCTCTCTATTGAATTCTTATCTTAACGTTTTGTATACATCTCCAGGAGTAGCGGAACTTGCATTAACAACGATCCCAATCGGCCCTTACTCTTTAGCAATCAACGAATATATATTAGCGCGTTTGCAAGCAGGGGGAGCACAAGCGAAGTCAGCAGCATGGGGAGCAGATATGTTACTTTTATATGTCACCTCAGTAGCTTTTGAACAATCTTCTCGTGAGCAAAAAGGCATGACTCTTCAATCGATTCGTGATTCTTACCAATCATTAGATGCAGTAAAATATCCAATGCTTGTTCGCTTAAATGAGGAAATGTTCTCAGGTGACGAAGAGAGATTTCAATGGGGATTAGAAGTGATCTTACAAGGAATCCTGCACAATCCAAAATAATAAAATGAAAAGTTATCTTCCTTTGGGAATGATAGCTTTTTTATTTAACGATTGTAGAAAAATTCTTATCGTTAATAATTTCTAATAGATTGAACAAATGGTAAAATGAACTATACATAATCTATAAAATGCGGAACAAGAAATAAAAGGTTATTACACTGAGGAGGATCTCTACATGGTACCGGAACATTCAACGATTTTAATTGCAGGCAGTACTGGTGATCTGGGCGAACGGATTGCCAAAGCATTGGTTCATGAAGGAGCACATGTGCGGGCATTGATTCGCCGGGGCACTTCATTATCGAAGACGGTACCTTTAGAACAACTAGGAATCGAAATCGTAGAAGTCGATTATACGAATGCAGCAGAAATGAAAGCAGCTTGTACAGGCGTATCCTGTGTAGTATCTGCTCTAAGTGGACTAGAAGATGTGATTATAGAGACACAAACTTTATTACTGAATGCAGCTGTTGAAGCAGGCGTTCCTCGCTTTATTCCTTCTGATTACTCGATGGACTATACCAAGTTACCTGTAGGATCAAATCGCAATTTGGATTTACGTCGTGATTTTATGAAAAGACTGGATCAAGCACCGATTGCAGCCACTTCTATTTTAAATGGAGCATTTGCAGATATGTTAACAGGGATGGCACCTATCGTTCTTTTCTCACATCGCCGAATCCTTTACTGGGATGATGCAGATCAACCTATGGATTTTACAACCAAAGACAATGTAGCTATCTATACAGCCAAAGCAGCATTGGATAACTCTGCTCCTCGCTTTTTACAGATTGCAGGAGATCAGATCAATGCACGTCAACTGACGGTACTGATGAGCAGATTAAGCGGTCAACGATTCCGTTTGCTCAAAGCAGGAAGTCGAGGATTGTTGGAGACATTGATTAAGATTGCACGTAGTTGTTCTAAGCCTTCAACCGATTTGTATCCCGCATGGCAAGGGATGCAATATGTTCATGGTATGTTCAGCGGATTAGGTAAGCTTGAACAGATTGATAACGATCGGTATGCCGGAATACAATGGACATCTGCCAAAGACATATTAGCTGATCATATCCATTCATCTCATGCATAAATGAATCACTTATAGCTGGAATAAATTGTATTTATCGCTTTATTAAATTTTGCAACGTGCATGCCCGAAAGTACAATGTCCTGATCTGAGCACCTGTTATACTGTAAGAGGCTTATGAAAGGGGGGCATTATGCAAAAAAAACATCTGAGTGAGATAGCGTTAGAACTACGTAAACCGGTGATCTTGTGGATTCTGATGGTTCATATTGGAACTACATTATTAGAAACAACGTCCCATAATAGTGTGCTTCATATTGTGATAGCAAGTCTAGGTATTTTGTGTTTTATGTTTTTGAATTGGAAAGTAACCTGGTTTATTCAAAGAGAATTATGGGTGTACTATGTATTACAAAGTGCTATCCTTCTCATGTCTGTTTATTTTATGAATCAAGGATATTATTTAGTTATGATTGTGCTGTATCCGATTATTATTGGACAATTACTATATGCTCCGTATAAGAAGATAACGATAATCATTTCTATTGCGGCTATTTATATAGTATGTATTGCTTATATGAATTATTTAAGCTTTGTTAATTTGCTGTTTTATATTTCGTTGTTTACATTAATGAACGTATTGGTAGGAGGCATTATCAATTTAACGTTACGTCAATTCTATGCTAAGTCACGTACACAGCATTTTTTGAAAGAGTTAGAAATCGCTCATCATCAAGTCGAAGAATTAACGGTTGCTAATGAACGTCAGCGTATGGCAAGGGATCTGCACGATACGTTAGCACAAGGATTAGCCGGATTGATTATGCAATTGGAAGCGATCGATGCCCATCTCTCTTCGAATAATACCAAAAGAGCACATGAAATTGTTCATTTGTCTATGAGCGGTGCACGTCACACATTAGCAGAAGCTCGCAGTGCGATTGATGATTTGCGTTTGCATACCGCATTACAAGTGAATTTTGCTGAGTCTGTAGAGAAAGAAGTAGATCATTTCCTTTCCTTAACAGGTATCCCGATACAAAGCAATATAGTAACCCCTATAGAAGTATCCCAATTGATCTATGAACATAGTATTCATATTATACGTGAATGTTTGACCAATATTATCAAGCATGCTCAAGCTCACCATGTAGAATTGAACATTTCGTATGATGACCATCATTTGGTAATGGATATTAAAGATGATGGCATTGGATTCGATATGCGTCAGATCGGTTCATTTAGTGGACATTATGGTCTAATTGGCATGCAAGAACGTATCCGTATTGTACAGGGTACATTAGAAATAACGAATCGTATACCTCATGGAACTTCTGTGCATATCGAGATTCCTTTGAGATGAGGAGAATAGTATGAAATACAACGTATTGATTGTAGATGACCATTTTGTCGTTAGAGAAGGACTTAAGCTTATCTTAGAGACGAGTGAACATTATCAAGTGATTGGTGAAGCAGATAACGGCAAAGTGGCTATTCAGCTGATTGAAGAGCTTCGTCCGGATGTGATCTTAATGGATCTAAATATGCCGATTATGAATGGGATTGAAGCGATCGAACAATTACAAGCGCAGAACAATACGATTCCTGTCGTTATTCTGACCACTTACAATGAAGATGATCTTATGATCAAAGGCTTAACCATAGGAGCGAAAGGATATTTGCTCAAAGATACCAAACGCGAGCATCTTTTTCGTACATTAGACTCGGCGATTCGAGGCGAGACCTTGTTACAACCTGAAATTATGGGAATTGTGTTTAAAGCCAAACATGATACTGCACCCAAAAAGCCAACCAGAAACAATTTGCTTCCTTCTTTATCGGATAAAGAAAAGATTGTACTCCAAGCAGCCGCACATGGACATCGTAGTAAAGAGATTGCTTTTGATATGGGGATAGCAGAACGCACAGTGAAAGCTCATCTTACGAATATTTATAATAAGCTAGGTGTTGATTCACGAGCACAAGCTGTAGCCATAGCAGTAGAACAAGGGCTTGTGCATATTTAAAAAAGACACATGACCCCTAAAATATAATTACATGTAGAACACATCACTTGTTTGTAGAGATGTGTTCTTTTTTGCGTTGTGATAAATTCTGCCCGAAAGGGCATGATGTGCATGTACGATTGGACGATTCGACAACATATTATCTTTGCTAGGATAAGCACAGAGAAACCACAACTATACTGGTGTTGAGATAAGAGAGGAACATGATCAATGAATAGAAAAGGATATTTTGCAGGTATAGCTATACTACTTGTTATCAGTCTAACTGCTTGTTCTACAGACTCTTCGACAATTGCTGTGAATACAACAAGTAGCAATGTAACATTTACCACTATTCAAAAACAAGCGCTTAATGTGAATTACAATTTATCAGGCACATTAACTGCTTATACAGAAACACCTATTACTTTCCGTACAGCTGGAACAGTGACATCGGTTAAAGGCGAGATCGGACAACAGGTAAAGAAAGGTGCTGTACTGGCTACACTGGATACAGCTGATCTGAATTTATCATTAGCAGATGCGAACCAGTCTGTGGCTGCTGCCCAAGCCGATCTGTCCAGTGCCAATGCTTCTTTAAAAGATGTTCAAGCCGCTAAGCAAAATGCAATGGCTACAGTATCTTCTGCTAACGCTCAATTAGCCAGTGCTCAAGCCAAAATCGATAGCGCACGTGTAAGCGAGCAAAGCGTATTGTCTGGAGCACGTTCGCAAGAAAAAGCACAATCACAAAATGCTGTGAACAAAGCACAAACCGCTTATAATCAGGCAAAAGCAGAAGCGACCCGCTCGCAGACGTTAGCAAGCAACGGCTTACTTACGCAACAAGAGAATGAACAAGCACAGATGGCTCTAGCTGATGCGACAGATAGTCTCAAAGACGCTCAAGCCAAGCTTTCATTAACACTAGAAGGTGCAAGTGATTCAGAACGTGCAGATGCAGCTTCTGCTGTCACCCAAGCACAGACAGGAATCGCTAGTGCACAAGCAACGATAGAACAAGCCAAAGCAAGTGTAGCCCAAGCAGAAGCAGGTATTGCTCAATCTCAAGCAGGAGTCGACAAAGCGAAAGCAAGCTACGATCAAGCGATCACAGCCAAAAATAAAATTGTGTTGAGTCTTTCCTATACCACATTAAAAGCACAAACCAGCGGTGTGATTTTAGAAAAAAATGTATCTGTCGGTCAGACAGTGAGTGCAGGTTCAAGTGGTGGTGGCGCTATGGGCAGTTCATCCGATCCATTTGTAATTGGAGAAACCACACGTCTGAAAGTTCTACTCCCTGTAGCTGATAGCGAGATCAGTCAATGGAAAGTAGGGCAAGAAGTAAGTGTAAGTCTGTATGATGATGTACGCACAGGTAAAGTGACCAAGTTATATCCACAAACCAATGAAAGTACAGGTTCAATCAATGCAGAAGTCACTGTAAGTAATACCAAGCAAGATTGGAAACCGGGACAGGTGGTCAAAGCTTCTCGTCAAGCAACGACGCAAAAAGGAATACTGTTACCTGTAGAAGCAGTGATTAGTACAGGAGATAAACCCTATGTATTCAAAAATATCAAAGGAAAAGCTGTTCAGA
Organism: Paenibacillus sp. CFBP13512; assembly: GCF_005233705.1. Taxonomy (NCBI): domain Bacteria; kingdom Bacillati; phylum Bacillota; class Bacilli; order Caryophanales; family Paenibacillaceae; genus Paenibacillus; species Paenibacillus sp. CFBP13512. Next base: position 250,261 of record NZ_QGAD01000003.1, read on the forward strand.
CTTTTGTGACTGTAGGCGAGTCCTATAACAATCAGTATGTGATTAAAAGTGGACTTCAAGTTGGAGAACAAGTCGTTGTACAGGGAGCAGACCGTTTATTTAATGGCGATACTCTGGCTACACCAAAGAATGCTCAAGAGGTAACTGCTCATGATTGAGTTTTTTATAAGAAAACGTAAAGTTACTCTATTGTTTTTTGTTTTACTTATTTTGTATGGTGTCTATTCAGGGATAGGATTACCTCGACAATTACAGCCCGATGTGGTGGTCAAAACAGCAATGGTTACGACCACTTATGCAGGTGCTTCGCCAGAACTGATGGAGCAGACTGTGACTGAAGTGCTTGAACAAAAGATCAAAGAAGTGACTGATCTCAAAACGATCTCTTCAACTTCAGGAAATGGAATTTCAACGATTACGGTACAAGCAGAAGATAAAGCCGATGCAGAACAAGTATGGAATGAATTAAGACGCAAAGTTGAAGATGCTCAATCCAGCTTACCTACAGATGCAGATGTACCGATCGTCAATGATAATTTAGCACAGAGTTTTGTACAGTCTTTTGCTATTTATGGTAAGACCAAAGAAGATGTCTATGCGTTAAATGATCTTATGAACACATGGAAAAAGCAGCTTCGTGCGATTCCCGGCATTACTGAAGTAGCGATTAAAGGACTACCTGAGCAAGAAATCAGTATCGAAGCAGATACGAATAAGCTGAAACAATATAATATTTCATGGGAAACAGTATTACAAGGGATTCAATCCGAAAATGATCGTATTCCTGTCGGAAATCTAACGTATGACAATCGTACGTATCAACTCAAAGTCGATAAATCAGATGATTATAATACGATCAAAGAGATTTTGATTGCTCAAACTGAAGCCGGTATTCCGGTCTATCTCAAAGATGTAGCTGATGTGAAAATGGTTCCTACCACAGAATCGTATCTCAGTTACTACAATGGTGTTCCATCAATCACTATGGATATCAGTAGTCAAGCAGGTTCAGACGTTATCAATATGAACAAAGTATTATCCGCTAAAATGACCTCTTTAGAGAAAACATTACCTTCTCATGTGAAAATAGAGTCTTTATTTGCTCAAAATGATGAAGTTGAGCGAATATTTAACGATTTAATACGAGAAATGGCGATCGCTATTATTGCAGTTATTCTGATCTGTACATTAGGTATGAACTTACTTACAGCAGGCTTTGTAGCTCTCTCTATTCCTATCTCTATTGCTCTAGGATTGATTGCATTACCTCAAGCTGGTATCACGTTGAACCAGATTACCATTGTAGGTCTGATTATCGTGCTGGGGATTCTGGTCGATGACGCAGTCGTGGTCAATGACAATATCGAGCGAAGGCTATCGACCCTTGGAGAAAATCCAAAAGAAGCATCAGTGCGAGGTACCAAAGAAGTCGCTGTTTCTATTATTACGGCTACACTTGCAACAATTTCTGCTTTTGTGCCATTGATGTTATTGCCGGGCGACATGGGTTCATTTATCCGACCGATTCCAGTGATTATTTCATTATGTATGCTTGCTTCGATGATTATGTCGTTAACGATTATTCCTATTTTCCGCGAATGGTATGAGAATCGACAAATTGAAAAAGGGAAACGCCATGTAGATAAGCCACCGGGTCTGTTAGGTAAGCAAATTCAGCTATTAACGAATGGCTATGCTTTTCGCTTAATGCCAGGTCTACTCAAACGTCCATTAATGGTGGCTCTGGTAGGACTTGTAGTTAGTACAGCTGTATACGGACTTGCTGCATTGACACCTGTTGAGTTATTTGGCACATCCGAAGAACCTCAGATTTCGGTAGATATTGATTTGCCTTCAGGAACCTCGCTTACAGAAACGAATAAAGTGACTGAAAATATTGCGACATGGGTGAAAAAACAGCCGGATATTGATAAATTAGCGTACGCTGTAGGTGGCGCGGCTCCCAAGTTATTTAATAGTACGGGTGGATCAGGTAATGGCGCATCTTCAGGTCAGATTCTAGTCACAGGGCAACATGGGATGAATGTTGATTCTACTGTAGCATTATGGTCAGCCGCATTAAAAACAGAATATCCCGGCATTCAAATTTCGGTAAAAGGTGCAGCACTCGGGATTCCAGTAGGAAAACCTATTTCTATTCGAGTGACAGGGGATCAATTACCAGAACTACGTAGTCTGAGCGATCAGATCAAGCAGATCATTTCAGAATCTCCGGGTACGTACGGGATTACAGATAGTACAGGAAATGATAGTTATACTTTAGATTTCGCTGTAAACAAGCAAGCGATGGACCGCTATCAAGTGACTTACAAAAACTTAACTCAAACCTTATTAATGATGGGTAGTGGATTTGCTGTAGGAGATTTTGATAATGGTAGTGATTTGATTGATTTGAAATTATATATCAAAGATTCACGTAACAGCAGTCCGAATACATTGTTGCAACAGGTGAATATTACGAATTCCGCAGGTACACAGATTCCATTGTCTCAAATTGTAGAGATCAAGCCGGTATTCTCGATTCAACAGATCAATCATTATGATCTTAAACGTGTGAATACGATTGAAGCTGAACTAAGTGGACCGACCGCAACAGAAGCGATGCAAGATATTAGACCTAAGTTAGAACAGATCCAGCTTCCTGAAGGATATACATGGGAAGTAGGCGGGGAGACATCAAGCCAGAGCGATACGTTTAAAGATTTAGGTGCATTATTTGTCGTCGCCATATTTATTATTTTCATCCTGATTACGATGCAGTTCTATTCCTTATTGATTCCTTTTATCATTATGACAACAGTCTATTTAGCAGCGGCAGGTGGAGTACTAGGGCTATTTGTAACACAGACACCGATCGGATTTATGGCGGTCATGGGTATTATTGCATTAGCCGGAATTGTAGTACGGAACGGGATTGTATTGATTGAATTTATAGAAGATGCAAGACATGAAGGTATGGAACTAACAGAAGCGATTATTCTAGCTGCTTCAGCACGTTTCCGTCCGATTATTTTAACATCATTAACAGCTATTGTGGGTATGATTCCAATTGCAACTGTAGGAGAGTTATTATTCCGTCCACTAGGTGTCGTTATTATTTTCGGATTGGTGTTCTCAACGGTATTAACACTATTCGTTGTACCAGCGTTATATATGGTAATGGCTCGTTATACTGACAAACGAATGACTTCTAAAATAGAACGCAAAAACAAACGGTTAGCCAAACGTCAACAGTCGATGTAATTACAATACTTCATTGCTATCCTAATCATATACTTCTTAAAAAAGCATTTATGTATAGATAGTAGCTAAATATGTGGTTGCTATCTATGCGTTGGTGCGAAGGAGGTTAATAGATGAATAACACCTATACCATGGTTCAACAAGCCAAACTGCTATTTTTTGAAAAGGGATATGATGCTGTTTCAGAGCAAGATATTATGCAGATCTGTGGTCTGAAGGAAAAAGAATTTACAAACCAATTTAAAGATAAAGATCATTTGTTTAGTTTGATTTTAGATACAATGTGTCAAGATATAGATCATCTTATTTTCACCAATTATGTAGATCCTTACTTGATCCCCGAGCAAAAAATAATAAACTATATGCAAAGTTATATGCAGTATCTAGATATGGTGTATACTCATTTGCATCAAAGTCATGTTGGGAAAGAAAATGTATTAGATCATCCAACTGTTCATCATGCCTATCAACGGTTAGAATACAGTCTGAGTGGTGTACTGCTAGAAATGATGAATACTGTCTTATATGAGCTAGATGATATTAATCTATTGCAATGGAACAAAGACCATTTGAATCAACAGATCCAGCAGTCTAATCATGTACTACTATTTCAAGCATTGGATATTCAACAAAGCCTCTATAATTCGAAAATATCTATGCATACCGATCAGCTCACTTTAGAAATGAAGCGTGTAAAATGGCGTGAAATCATGCAGATAGAGCAAGCAATAATGAATAGCCAAGATCGATGTTTATTGGTTAAGACGTTACTCCATTGTATAGAGCAACATCCTATCGTTATGCTTGATTCTTTTGCAGGTACAGAGCAACGTTCTTATGAAATGCATTGAGAGTGATACCATAGATTGAACAAAAAAGGTGCTGAAGATATTCGGCATCTTTTTTATACATATCATGTTCTTATCAAGAATCCCAACTTAACCTAAATTGTTCAGGCGTGAGATCAACGACTTTTTTGAAACAATGGATAAAATAGCTACTTTGCGAAAAGCCTGATTCCACGGCAATATCTTGAATCGTTTTATTCGTAGACAATAATAATTTCTTAGCATGTAAAATTCGAGATTCTAGCAAATAAGCAGTAGGCGTGACACCCATGGATTGATGGAATTTGCGAGAAAAATAAGGCACACTGTAACCTGTGAATATAGCAATTTCTGTGATCGATACAGACTGCGTACAATGCTCACGCATATAATTGGCGGCTGCATGAATGCCTGGTAATGAAGGATCTTTGGGCAAGTGGAGGGGGACCGCTTCTTTACTCATATGCAACAACATTTCGTATAGAATAGCAGAAGCACGTATTTCTTGCTGAAGATCGAAGTTGCGACCTAGCGATAATAACTCATCCATCCGTTGATTCAATGTCTCTATATGATGATGTTCAAATAACCAGACTTCACTAATGCCCCGATTACCCAATAAAGATTCGAGTGCCGAAGCAGAAAAGTGAACCCAACGTATATCCCACGGATCAGAAAGATCGGCTTGATAGCGTTGTGCCAGTTCAGGACCGTATAAGAATCCATGACCTGCACTCAGCTCATATTTCGTACCTTGACTATATACATAACCTTTTCCTTTCAAAATAAAGTGTAGATTATATAACTGGTTTAATTTGAAATCACTGCTTTGAGCTGGACGATCTACGGTATGAGAAGCATGGTTCTGATAACCACCTATAAAGTCTGGATAACAACTATAATGCGGAAATGAAGGATTGGGAAAGAAAATATGTTCTCTCATCATTACGTCCTTTCATATGAAATGAATGCTATGCTACGACCTATTTTATAGTATTAGCAGTTATGTCGTAAATCCATAATCGCAAAATAGTGTTATCAGGATAATTACTCGTTATATACGGATACGCTCGATAGACTTAAAATAAGACTATCCAAACAGTAGAGGTGATAGTCATGAACAAATCGATTCAGCTAGATTCTTTGCAATTAGGGGTATGTTATTATCCTGAACAATGGTCGGATTCCTTATGGGAAGATGATTTTAAACGAATGAAACAGATGCACCTTTCTCATATTCGAATCGGAGAATTTGCATGGAGTGTATTTGAACCACAAGAAGGAGTATACGATTTCGATCTGTTTGATCGTGTATTAGATCTAGCTCAACAATATGAATTGAAAGTGATTATGGGAACACCTACAGCCACTCCGCCTGCATGGTTAACTCATAAATACCCTGAAGTATTGAACGTATCCATCGAAGGTGTTACATATCAGCATGGTATGCGGAGACATTACAATTATAGTAGCCCCAAATACAGAGAATTATGTGTAAATATTACCCGTCAAATGGCAAATCATTTCAAAAATCATCCGGCTATTATAGGTTGGCAGATCGATAATGAACTAAACTGTGAAATTAGTGAGTTCTATGCAGAAGCAGACCATATCGCATTCCGTGAATGGGTACAACATCGTTATCATACGTTGGAAGCGCTTAATAAAGCATGGGGGACTGTATTCTGGAGTCAGACGTATACAGATTGGGAGCAGGTATATTTGCCACGTCCTACCGTATCACACTCTCCCAATCCGCATCATGTCTTAGATGAAAAGCGGTTTATTTCAGACAATACGATTGCATTTGCTCGTATTCAAGCAGAGATTTTGCGAGAAGTCGCACCGCATCATTGGATTACGACTAATGGATTGTTTGGTCATTTAGATACTCATGCCTTAACAGAAGAAATGCTCGACTTTTTCTCATATGATTCGTATCCTCAATTTTCAACGATTTCCGGAAATAACGAGCACAAGCCGTTACTGGATCGCAAATGGAGTCAGAATCTAAGTGTTGTGCGTAATATATCTAATAATTTCTGTATTATGGAACAGCAAGCAGGGCCGGGTGGCTGGGTGAATCGTATGAATATGCCTGCTCCACGTCCAGGTCAATTGAGACTGTGGACATACCAATCTGTACTGCATGGTGCAGATCTAGTCATGTACTTCCGCTGGCGTACAGCTACATTTGGTACAGAGATATACTGGCATGGTCTCAATGATTACCATAATCAGCCTAATCGTCGTATTGCAGAAGCGACTCAAGTAGGGGAAGAATTTGTCTCCATCGGTGAAAAGATTGCAGGTACAACGTATCAAGCCAATGTTGCTATTCTCAAAGATTATGATAATGATTGGGATGGCGAATACGATATCTGGCATGGCCCTTTAACCGCTAAAAGTATTAATGCATGGTTCAAGCAACTTCAGTATCAGCATATTCCAACAGATATTATCTATTTGCGTCATCAGACATTAGAAGAACTACAACGCTATCAATTCATCATTTATCCGCATGCAGCGATTATGTCTGAACAGACAGCGATGTTATTAACTCAGTATGTAGAAGCAGGGGGAACACTGATCTTTGGTGCAAGAACAGGATACAAAGACTTGAATGGTCAGTGCCGGATGGCGCCTATGCCAGGGCCTGTAGCTTCTTTATGTGGTATCTCTGTAGCTGATTTTACTTCTATTACAGGTACGATTGAAGCCCCGGGACTGCTCTGGAAGCATAATAACAAGCAGATCGAACAATCCGCAGAATTATTTAACGATATTTTGCACATTCAGCATGATGATGTAGAAGTATTAGCCACCTATACTTCGTGTTATTACGAAAATGCTCCTGCATTGACCAAGCGTTCACAGGGGCAAGGTCAGGTGTTGTATTATGGAGCAGCTTTTAATGAAGCAGTTGTAGATGAATTGTTGAGTCTATTGGATATTTCTTCACCGCTTGTCGATTGGTTAGAATTACCGGAGCAAGTAGAAGTAGGGATTCGCCAGAATGAACATGCAGACTATGTATTTTTGCTAAATTACAGTGATCAACCAGCTCCTATCCATACTAAAGTTCCGCGTACAGATATCTTAACAGGCACAACTATAGATGGAGCCACGACTATACCAGCTTATGGCGTGATGATTTTACAGTCTTAATTTGAAATAAGTCAAAAACCTCCTGATCATGAGGAGGTTTTTTGTTGCTCTGATTTGTAGGAGTTATCACATGAATAGTATGATCGTTCTCAAGCTTTGCTTATGCAGTGAACCATAGTATTATAAAAGACAATTAGACAGAAAGGAGCGACAGTTGTATCTTCATTGAATCGTAGCTAGTAAAATACGGATATTTTATCTAATAGAGGAGCCAGAACAATGACCCAAATGGATAATATTCAAATAGTAACTTATGAACCACGCTTTGCTGCATCGATTGCAGAAATGTGGAATGCCAGTCATGAAAGTTGGGGTGGTGATAATACTGTTCAGACCGAACAAATGATTTTGAAAGAACACCACAATCATACACATATTGATATCTTTTTAGCAGTAGTAGCAGAAGAAGTCGTAGGATATTGTAGCTTTTCTCATTATAAAGAAGATACAGGTGCTTTATACATTCCTTTACTTAATGTACGTCCAGATTATCATGGACATAAGATCGGCAAGCGCTTGGTCTTACGAGCAGTCGAAGAAACGTTACAACGTGGATGGCCACGCTTAGATTTGTATACATGGCCGGGGAATATCAAAGCTGTTCCTACGTACAAAAAAGCAGGTTTTTTCTGGGAACGTCGGGATGATACTACACATCTTATCAACCTTATTCCTTCGGTGTTGCAGACACCAGCAGTACAGTCTTATTTTGAACATATGGATTGGTATACAGATAGTACTCGCGACATTATAACCGAACCGGATGGACGGCAAGAGTATGGATTTGATTATTTCACCTATCAGTGGAGTAAAGACGATCTACACCTCAAAATGGAATATGAACGCACAGGACGCGGACTGCGATTGATTGAAACGAATGATTATAAGATTCAAGCGACGATCCCTGTTGCGCATGGATTGCCCTTTGGAACGGAGTATCCGATTGTCTATGAAATCATTAACAAAACAGGTAAGCCCTTATCGCTTGAGATCCGATCAATCAGTAACAGCGCGGTATCGTTTGACTTACAAGAATCGAAAACAGTAGACACCCACGCCACTATTGAGGGACAGTTTCAGATTATGCCGATTGAAGAAGAGCAAGACCTTTTCCAGACGCATCCGGTTGTCGAAGCCGAGTTAGTCATTAATGGGAAGTCTGCTATATTCAAGATCGGAGTCGAACCTAAATTTCCAGTTCGCTTAAAATTACAAGCGCCTCACCGCATGATCATGGTCGGCGAAGAAGTACAATTAGAATTAACAGTAGAAAATGAATACGATCAAACCGTAACTTATTATATGAAATGTCCAGATGACGATATCTTATCTTTTCAACATGCAGAAGTAGCTATTGAAGTTCCAGCTCGATCACGTCAAGCAGTGACACTGACAGCAACGCTACTTAGCTATGGTATCTGGCATCGTTCGATTTCTATTTACAAGGAAAAAAGCTATACAGCCGATTCCAAAGTTCTTGACCAATACATAAGTCTTGTATTTTCAGGGATCTCCTCTTCTTTTGGAGGCGAGACGGCTGAAGATTGGGTTATTTCTAACGGACAATACCATGTCTGCTTGAACAAAATAAACAATAAGCTTGCTATCTATAAAGGGCTAGAAAGTATTACCCAACTGTTCCATCCCAAATTTGGACTACCTTACAAAAATGAGTTTCAAAAAGATCGTGCGTCTAAGGTCACTTTCCGCCAAGAAGAAGCGATGATTCTTGAAGCAGAATATAATCTGGAAACGCTCCATATCCTTTTGACAACTGTTGTAGAACTATATCCAAATGGTATCGTAAATCGATATTACAAAGTGAAGAATACGAGTGAACAGGAAAGAACCGAACCTTTATTTTTAAAAGAACATTTCCGCCTTGCGCTAGAAAATAGTATTATTCCTTATCGACATCAGTATATCCATACAGCTAAAGGTTCTGACGCTTCGGCTACAGATTACTGGGAAGTTAGCGATATTACTGAAAATTGGTTGTTCTCATATACCCCTCATGCAACCTATGGTGTAACATGGTCAGCCGATCAGACATTGATTACAGATCATTGGTTATATGCATTAGAACATTCGCTATCGCTCAGCAAGCTTGGAGAACAAGTCGAAACGCCTGCACTACAGTTAGCGATTGGTACATGGAATGATTGGCAAGATTTTCGGACATTTGCTTTACAGAAAAGCTCAGCAGATACATTAATAGCGACTTCATCTCTGGAGCTAAAAGTAAATCAAGGCAATCCATTTGCACAGCAATCACTACATGTGGAGATTACAGAACACAAAAATGTGATACTAGAGGGTACGCTATCGATTGCTTCACAGTTCAATAGTATAGAGCCGAATCAATATGAGCTTGATAGAACATTAGAACTGCATGATTTCGAGGTTCAACTTCCTTTACAATCAGCTCATGAAATAGATGTGCTGAGATTACAACTGGATATGGATTCTTATATACTGGAAGAACAGCGCTTAGTCTTTCCAGAATCTGAACAAGCGATCACGCAGGAAATTATCTCCACAGAGCATGGAGATATTCATACGGTGCGCAATGGTGTACTTGAATTTCAAGCCAGTCAATCTTTTGCACCGACTGTATTTTCGCTGAAGTATCATGGGGTCGAATGGTTAGATTCTTCATTTCCACAACCAGTCGCTAAATCATGGTGGAATCCATGGATAGGTGGGATGACATTAGAAGTTCATGGTCTATCACCACGTACCTTGTTAGAAGAAGAACGCTCTGTTGAATTTACAGAAATCAAAGATAATCTAGGAAATGTATGGTCAGGTATTTGTATTACGGTTCATATTCAGAACAATGTAAAATTAAAAGGACTGTCGTTCCAGCAGTATTATGTTACGCTTCCAGGGGTTCCTGTCCTGTGTAACTTTATTAAGCTTGATCAACATACAGGAACCACATTATCACCATTTGGTGCGAATCATTTTAGCTTTTACAAAGTCAGTGAAGAGATCAAAGACGCCAAAGCTTATATTAAAAATACAGTCCAAGAAGATGTGATCTATAAAGCGGGCAAAGTGCAATATGAGACAGAAGTCAAAGATAGAATCATTCGCTTTGGATCTAATGAACGGAAAGAAAAGTTACTGTTTGTTGACCATCCAGAAAATGAGTCTTGTGCTGTGTTTGTGAATACGCATTTAGTCGCTTCTGTTGCTATCGCTAACCTATTTGCTAACAACAATGAACAGGTATGGGGCAAACCACAATTTTATATCATTTCAGATGCCGAGATTCCAGATTCCACATTATCAGATTTATTCAATATACAATTTGATGTACGTGATGCAATAAATGATTCAGAAGGGAGTCCATCATGAAAATCATAGATGCCCATATTCATTTTTCGGAAATAGAATCTTTTTATGATACAGCTGAGACATTAGCTTCAATTGACTATAGTCAACAAGGATTATTGGATGAATTTGTACGATCAGGCGTAGTCGCTGCTGTTGGCATGGGCGTAACAGAGACTTCTGCTGGTGGTTTCCCGGATACAGATGCTCCTAATCCCATGTTGTTAGATCTGAAAGACCCTATGCCAGATAACCTGTTTACCTGTGTAGGGATTAACCCGGTGACTCTTCATCAAGAAGGTCAATGCAAAGCATTAGAGGAATCGTTACAATGGGATCATGTTGTAGGGATTAAGTTATATGCAGGGTATTATCATTATAATGTGGGTGATGCTATCTATGATCCGGTGTATGATCTTGCGCGTAAGTATGAACTTCCGATCGTTATTCATGGAGGTCTAACCTATTCAGATCATGGACTGCTTAAATACTCACATCCTTTATCCATGGAAGAAACGTTCCTGAAGCACCGGGATATTACCTTTATGTTATGTCATTTGGGTGATCCGTGGGTGATGGATACCGCAGCTCTACTTGAGAAAAATCCCAATTTATATGCTGATCTATCCGGTTGGATTGTTGGAGATAGCTCTAAAGTGTACCGCCTGATGGGTGAACAAACCTATGTGGATCATTTCAAGCGTGCTATCGTGTTTGCTGAAAAGTATGATCGGCTTGTATTCGGTACCGACTGGCCGTTAGTGCCTTTAGATGCTTATATTGCTTTTATCAAAAATCTAATTCCTGAAGCGCAATGGGAGAATGTATTTTATAATAATGCACTTGAAGTCTTTCCCAAGTTGAAAAGCTGGATAGAGTCGCAATCAATCTAATCATAAATCAAAACGTGTACTTGTATGTCAAGCATCGACATGGAAGTACACGTTTTTGTGTTTGAGAATGTATAGTCATACAAGTAAATAATCATTTATAACAAATCGTGAGCATCCAATAAACGCCCATTGTCATGCCACTGACCGTACATTTTATTGGCTTTGGTGTTAGTGATCAATTTCTGAAGCCGATTGTGAAATACTTCAGGTTGATGCTCCATACTCTGAATTGTATCGATTCTCACTCTTTGATATAGTGCTGGAAAAGTTAGAAAGTGAGCATACACTTCAGGCTCTTCTTGTAAAGCTTGAAGGATATGTGGATGAATAATAAAATGTTCTTCGTTCATATCAGGTAGTACTTTTCGACCTTCCTCCGTCATCAATCCCAGTCGCTCTAAACGACGAACACGTTCTTTATTTAGTTCAGTCCATGAACTTTTTGGATGACGAGGAGATAATCGCTGTGCTAATTGTGTATCAGATATTTTCTTTTTGACCCCATCGATCCAGCCAAAGCATAGACATTCTTCGACCACATCTAGATAGAGTAGAATATTGGGAACAGGTGTGATACTCACAATCACCCAACAATAGGGCATATCATTACTATGCTGTTGTAACCATGCTCTTAATTCTATTCTGAAATGTATAGTGAGAAGATGGTCAATGTTATTCAATGTATCATGTTCCTTTCGATCATTAGATAGATGATGCCGATTCCTGATACCAGAATAATAGATAATCATTCATTACAGAAGCATGACCTAATTGACGAAGCATAGTAGAAATATTTCCTCGATGATATGTTCCGTGGTTTACTACATGCAGTACGATTTCCGCTAAACGCGTCTGCCTTGGGCCGACATAAGGATTGTTCAGTAGAAGAGATTGTTCTAAATCTATTTCACTTTGTAGCCATTGTTGATACTGATCAGTTAATACTGCAAAACGAGTGATATACTCATCGATAGAAGTCAGTGTGGTCTGATTTAAAGCCATACATTCTTGTAAGGCTTCCGGCATTTCTTCACCTTTTAACACTTGATAAAACATTCGATCTACAGCGTACATATGACTTAGTGCATGTGCAATAGTTGGAAAAGAGCTACCTACTTCTGCATGTAACACAGAAGCAGGTAGTTCTTGAATCCTTTCCATAATCGTACGACTTGCCCAGATATGATACTCAAACATAGCTACAGGATGATTTGGCACAAATAACAGCTCCTCTGGAATGATGATTAATTTCTAACCTCATCATAGCCAAACAAGTATGACAACAGTATGTCATACTTCTGGATAAAGGTTGAGCGCCTGTTGAAGTTGTTGCTTTAAGATACTACGTAACTCGATAGGTTCTAGCACTTCAATACCATCTCCGAAGCTAAGCAGTGTCGACCGCAACCATTTGGCTTCCAGTGGTTGGTAGACAGGAATACGCATAATCATACTTCCATCTGTCTGAAATTCCTTATCGGCTTGCTGAAATTGGTCCAGTGCTTCAGACAAGGCTTGGGGTGCTACACGAATCAATATATTTTCTAATAAAGTATTCCATTCTTGTTCGGCATGTATAGGCTCTTGAGGGCTAAGTGGATGAGCTTGGAAATGTTCTTCGGTTAACTCCACATTCATCATTCGAGACAAGCGAAATTCACGATAATCCTGACGTGTCCGGCAGAATCCTTGTACATACCATGTGCTATATTTAAAATGAAGCCATAACGGTTCGATTTCTCGCGCCTTATGCTCATTATTGGCATTAATATAATCGAAACGAACGACTCTGGTATCTGTAATGCCTTGACGTAGAAAAAGCAGCGCATGAGGTTCTGTACGGTATGTATTAAAATTGATCGCCAGATTAGAATGATGATGTTCAGGAGCAATATTCTGTAGACGTTCAATAGTACTTTGAGCACGTTGATCTTGAAATACAGTGGAGAGACTACCAAGAACAGTGATCAATGAATTGACATCGTACGCACCTAGTAGACTTTTATCCATTTTGTATCCATCTATAATCCCGTATCCGCCGCCACTACCTTGGTAAGAGACAATCGGTAATCCAGCAGCACAGAGTACATCAATATCCCGATAAATAGTCCGTTGTGAAACTTGAAATTGTTCTGCCAATACAGAAGCAGACAATACTTCATGATGAAGTAATTTATAGATCATCGCAATTAATCGTTCTAATTTCATCGTATTATCCCGCCTAATTTGGTTAGTAGATTATATCTATATTGATCTTATAAAGTATTATAGTATGGATAGATAAAAGTATACCGTATAATCTAATATAATATAGAATCTAGTTAACATGAAGGAGTATAGATGATTACTATAGATGCTCTACTGATGGGGGCAGGTATTATCCTGATTGCAAGTTTTGTACAAGGACTGACTAGTTTTGGGTTTGCGTTGATTGCTTTACCTTTACTGAGCTTGTTTCTCCCTATTCAACGTGTTGTGCCGATGATTGTGATATTGAGTATGCTGATTTGTTTGTTGGTCTTAGGTTCAGTGTATCGAGATACGAATATTCGTAAAATCGGATTATTGATTATCGCAAGTGTTGCTATGGCTCCGGTAGGAACGTTATTTTTACTTATTATCAGTGGGAGTGTACTTAAAATTGCGACAGGTATATTGATTACACTATTTGCTGTGTTTTTGTTAAGTGGACGCACCATTCCGATAGCCAATGAAAAAGCGGCTTATCTATCAGCAGGAGCGTTAAGTGGGTTGTTGAGTGGAAGTATCTCTGTTAGTGGACCTCCCATGGCATTGATGTTGTCTAATCAAGGCATGTCCAAGCAGATGTTTCGAGCCAATCTAGCCTTAGTCGGTGTGATATTAAATGGAGTGACGATCATTACCTTTGTATATAGTGGATTGATCGATCAGGAGATGAGTCTGTATCTAGGTTGGATGTTACCGGTGATGGTGATTGGGACATGGATTGGAGTTAAAGCGGTTAACTATTTGAACGAGCAGAAGTTTAAAAAGTATTCATTGGGATTGATTATTTTATCTGGAATTTGGACGCTATTAGCAGGTCTAGGTGTGATTTGAAATGAATAAATGATAGGCTAAATAGTACAACTCAAAAGAGAACAGACCTTTATAGAGGACTGTTCTCTTTTGTTGTATAAATTTTATCGGCACTATTACAAATACAAATCTACTTTACAATTTTACCCATGCTTCCAATCCATCGGGTTGATCAGGATTAATATTCTGACGCTCTGCACTGGCTAAAGCGACTATTTGCGGGATGAAAATAAAAGGAATTCCTTGTGCTGCTGGATGCAAAGGTTGTTCTAAAACAATTCCTAGATGGACTAATGCATCTGGCATCCGATTGGCGTGATCGGCTAACGCAATAATTCGTGCTCCGCGAGCATGGATATCTTGAATAAGATCATGTTGATACGATGTGCCTTCTCCAGTTAATGCTGCAATCACCAATGTATCTTGATCAATAGTGACCATTGGGCCATGGCGAACATCTAATAAGTGAAAAGCATGCGCTTCTGCTTGAGCAATTTCAGTAATAGCAATTGCACCCTCGTTAGCTAATCCTTGTAATTCACCATCTGCTAATAAAATGACACGTTTCCATGCAAAATCAGCTACTTCTCGAATTGATGCTTCTACTTTTTCCATATAAGCTTCGCCCATTTGAATCGCACTTTGAATATCTTCAATTAATTTCTCATCATTACTCCAAAAAGCATTAATTAACAGATTAGCTACATACAAATTCGTGACTGTACGAGTCTGACATACACTGTGGTCAAATGCCCATGGTAATTCTAAAGATAAGTCAGCTTGTGTAGATAAAGGAGAATCGGATACACAGGATAGAGAAAGAACCGAAAGAGGTTGTAGTTTACGTACACGTTGAATAGCTTCTATAATTTCGCTTGTACTCCCTGAGCGTGATGGAGCAACCAATAATGTATTTGCCAAAAGAGGAGCATATCGCTCTGCATTTAGCATAAGATCACCACCTGCTAATGCAGATGCAGGCATATCTGTATACAAACGAGTCGAAAAAGCAGCGGATTCACTTAGGCAGTAACTAGAGCCGCAACCTACAAAGGTAATAGAAGTAGGTTGAACTTGTTGTCTTAATTCTTCAATAGCATGACGATGTTCTAGCATATAATTGAACGTCTGATGTAGCGCTGTATATTGCTTTTTTACTTCCTGATACGTTAAATTCATGAATTGACCTCCATATAGTATATTTTGCAACATAGTCATTACGAGCGGACTTCATATATAGTATATTTCTTTATTTTGATTTTTTCAATCAAAATTATGATTTATTAAATCAAAAATTGATTATTTCGATATTTATTACGCTTATTTAATCGAAAAATAAATAAATTTGTAAAAAATAATAAAAAAAGATTGTTTTGATCATAAATTAAGAGTATCATAATTAAAAAATGATCTAAAGAATCAAATTAAATGATTTATTCAATCATTAGGGAGATGCTAATATGCCAATTATTTCATCCACTGTTATGCTCCAAAAGGCAAGAGAACATCAATATGCTGTAGCTGCTTTCAATGTACATACTTTGGAAATGCTACAAGCTGTTGTAGATGCTGCTACAGAAATGGAGTCTCCACTTATTATTCAATCGACAGTGGGCACTGTTCGTCACTTAGGAGCTAAGTATTTAGTCGAAGCAGCGACGGTTGCTGCTAATCAATCTTCTATTCCGATCGCTCTTCATTTGGATCACTGTACAGAGTTCAATCTTATTATTGAATGTATACGAGCAGGTTATACCTCGGTCATGATTGATGCTTCAATGCATCCTTATGATGATAATGTAGCCATCACTAGCAAAGTCATGGAAGTAGCAACTGCTGCTGGTGTAAATGTAGAAGCAGAACTTGGCAAAGTAGGAGGGGTAGAAGACGATATCGTCGTTGATGAAAAAGATGCTCTATTAGCAGATCCTGAAGAATGTCTGAAATTTGTAAAACAAACCGGAGTACTTACATTAGCACCTGCGATCGGAACAGCACATGGTATTTATAAAGGTGACCCTCATATTGATTTTGAACGAATCGAGAAAATTGCAGCATTGGTCGATATCCCATTGGTTCTTCACGGAGGTTCAGGTATTCCAGCAGAACAAGTGAAGCGAGCCGTTGCTCTAGGGATGTCCAAAATGAATGTAGCTACTGAATTACGTATCGCGTTCTCTGATGCGATTAAGCACGTTTTTGACGAAAATCCTTCAGAAAATGATCCACGTAAATATATGATTCCTGCCAAAGAAGCAGTTAAACAACTAGCCATGCAAAAAATCGGCTTATGCGGATCGGCAGGTAAAGCTGGCGTTCTACAATGATTACTACGGTGACATTGAATGCAGCAGTCGATAAAACGTATTATATGGATTCATTTGCTACCCATCAGGTCAATCGGGTCAGACGTGTACTAACAGAACCAGGGGGTAAAGGAAACAACGTAGCCAAAATCATCAAATTATTAGGTGGTGAAGTGACTGCTTCTGGTTGTATAGGAGGAGACAATGGACAACTAATAGACCATTTACTACAAACACGCAAAATAAATACAGATTTTGTTATGACATCAGGTGAATCGAGAATATGTCTTAATATTATTGATGAATCCAGTCAATATGCTTCTACTGAACTTTTAGAACCGGGGCTTACGATTTCTTCATCGCAATGGATAGCCATCAAGCAGAAAATACAACAACTTGCACAGTTGTCTACGATTATTGTTTTTTCAGGGAGTTTACCTCAAGGAGTCGCAACGAATGGATATGCTGAACTGATCGAAATTGTACAACAGGCAGGTGCACATGCTTTTTTGGATACAAGTGGAGCTGCTTTTACAGATTCAATCCAAGCTAAGCCTTATTTTATCAAACCGAACCAACATGAGTTAGAACAGTGGAGCAATACTTCGCTGACAACAGATCAGCAATATATTGATACAGCATGGCTTCTTATTAATCATGGGATAGAGAATGTCTGTATTACACGAGGAAGTCAGGGAGCGATTGCAATCATCAATAAGCAAGTGTATCAAGTGATATCTCCGTCTATTCAAGCCATTAATACGGTAGGATGCGGTGATGCTTTTGTAGCAGGCATGGCATTTGCCACATTAAGACAGTGCGACCCTATACAACAGTTAAAGTTAGCTTCTGCGGTTGCTAGTGCAAATGCTTTATCTGAAAAAGCAGGCGATATGGATTATGCTACTTACTTGGAGTTAGAATCTGCTGTTCAGGTCATTCCTTTATAAAAGGTGAACCGTATGAACCGATCATAAATACTTGCAATTCATTCTGTAATCATACAAAATGATTAAAAAGAGCAGAATTATATGAATAATGCTCATAACAATCAAAGGAGATTGCAGAAATGGAGTATTCTAAAAGTGAATTACGGCGAACAAAAATTATGGATATGATCAAAAAGAATGGAAAAATATCTGTCCAAGAAATTACTAGCGTTATCGGTTGCTCTGAAGCTACAGCTAGACGTGATCTAGATCTTATGGAGAAAGAAGGACATCTGATTCGTACGATTGGCGGAGCCGTCTACGAGGGTGGAAGCAAAATCAGTCAGGATGAAGTTCCATTTGTCGATAAACAGCTAGCTCAGCAACCAGATAAGCAAAAAATCGCAGAAGCGGCGGCTGCATTAGTCGTTGACGGTGATGTTATTGGTCTTACAGGTGGTACAACTACTTTTTTGATCGCTATGGAATTGAAGCATCGCAAAAATATCACTGTTGTTACAAATGCCGTCAATATTGCTTTTGAATTAGCAGATGCTGAAGGAATCCAAGTGGTTCTAACAGGTGGTGTGATGCGCTCACAAAGTTATGAATTAATTGGCCCTTTAGCTGAAAGTGTTATTCAGAAGATTAATTTGAGCAAAATGTTCTTGGGTGTAGATGGTGTCGCATCTGAACGAGGGTTTACTATGCATTCTGAATTAGAAGTACGTATTGCTCAGCAATTGAGTGAGCGTTCTAGTGAAGTATATGCTGTGTTCGACCAAAGTAAACTTGAGAAAACAGCTTTATTTACGATTATGCCTTTAAAAGAAGTGACCGGTATTATCACTAATGTACATCCTGATTCTTGGTTACAGCAATTATGTGAGAAAGAACATGTTCAACTACAACTTGTCTAATGATTGGATATCCATCTGATCATATAGCTGTTATTACGTATAGACAAGGTTGCTTAGCTCGAATATCCAACTTTTGTCTATACACTATAGGTAATAGAAATAGAGCATGTAAGAGTACTGAATTTGAAAGGGGGAATTCATTAATATGCCTACTAAGGTTTTGAACCATTTCATCTTACTGATCTTGATTACTGTGATGCTAGCAGGATGTGCATCGAATTCTAAAAATGTAGGCTCCTCTGGTAAAACTAAAATCGTATTTTGGGCACATCAAGAAAGTGCAATGAATGATGCATATAACAAGCTGATCAAAGCTTATGAAGCCAAGCACCCCGATATCGAAATTGAATTTCAGACCTTTCCATATGACGTTTATAATCAAAAACTTAAAGCCTCTTTTTCTGCACAAAACCCTCCCGATGTAGCTGAGATGTTTGGTACATGGGTTCCAGAGTATAGTAAAAATGGAGCGCTGACTGAAGTTCCTGATATCGACAAGATCAGCAAAGAGTATTATCCAGCTCCATTAGGAGCTTATCAATACAATGGCAAGTTATACGGTTTACCACTTGAATATAACCTCGAAAATGGAGGCATGTTACTCCATCCTGAAATGTTCAAAAATAAAGGGCTAGAGTACCCACCCAAAACATGGGCTGATTTAGTGGAAAATGCCAAAACATTAACGGTACGTAATGATAATGGCATTCAAATCAAAGGATTTGATTTTGTTTCTTTAGACAATATTACGTTTACCTTTCTCTCCATGATTTTGCAACAGAATGGAAAGTACTGGGGAACCGATAACCATGTAAGCTTTCAAACTCCAGAAGCTATCCGAGCAATGAATACGCTTACTTCTTTAGTTAGTGTAGATAAAGTAACTGATCTTTCTGTTTTTGGAGGTCAATTGGATAGTTCAGATTACTTTTTCCGTGGCAATTCTGCTATGACTTATCGTGGTCCTTGGACAGTTGCTTCTGGACTGGATAACTATAAGGTGAAAGATTTTGAGTATGCCCCTGTTCCTTCATTTACGAATGAGAATCCTTATTTCGCAGCAGAATCAGGATGGGGTGTAGTGGTAGCCAGTAAAAGTGAAATACAGAAGCAAGCTTTGAGTTTCATTCAATTTCTAAGCGAAAATGAAAATCTGCTTCAATGGAATGTAAGTACATTTACGGTACCTGCCAAAAAAGAAGTCGCGAATAATCCTGAATTTTTGAAGAAGAATCCATACATGAAAGCACCGCTTGATATTTTGAAGTATGGTCAATGGATTGGTCCTGTTGCAGATCGAGATTATTTCTTCAAACAGATTAATGATAACTTTCAGTTGATTGTAAGCGGACAGATCACCGTCGAAACAGGTCTAGGTAATATAGAAAAATCAATCAATTCAAGTCAAGACCAACACAAGTAATCGAGGTGAATAGCGAATGAATAAAAGTATCGAAGCTGGAAATACCAGCAAAAGAACATTCGATAAAGGAACCACTCGTTCATATCAAAATGAGAAATGGTTTGTACGTATTGCTCTAGCCCCGATTCTACTTCTTTTTGGAGTATTTGCTTTTCTGCCGATTGCTTGGAGTTTGTTGTTATCTTTTTATGATTATAGT
This sequence comes from Paenibacillus sp. CFBP13512, assembly GCF_005233705.1. Lineage (NCBI taxonomy): Bacteria > Bacillati > Bacillota > Bacilli > Caryophanales > Paenibacillaceae > Paenibacillus > Paenibacillus sp. CFBP13512. Next base: position 270,589 of record NZ_QGAD01000003.1, read on the forward strand.
CCGCTCAGTAATCATGCTGTTTTTATAGGCATCAGAAATTATGCATTGTTATTTCAAGATGCAGTCTTTCTAAAATCGCTCTGGGTCACTTTTAAATTCGTTGGTATTACTGTGATCAGCAATATTTTGATTACCTTAGTTATTGCAAGTGCGATCTATGCAATACGAATCCAATGGCTTAAAAATTTATTTCGCACACTATTCTTTTTACCGGCTATTGCTCCACTAGCGGGAACGGCAATTGTTTGGACAACTATTTTGAATTATGACAGTGGATTGTTCAATGTGATTCTGGGTCAGCTACATATTGCTCCTGTTCACTGGTTAAGTGACCCCAAATACGCCTTGTTATCGGTTATTATGATGACGCTCTGGGCAGATATTGGCTATAATATCGTGCTATTTATAGCAGGCAGAGATTCTATTGCTGATATGTATTATGAGGCGGCTATTCTGGATGGCGCTAATCGCTGGCATTTGTTCTTTTTTGTGACGTTGCCTTTATTGCGTAGAACGATGTTATTTGTAACGATCACTACAGTGATTTCGTATTTTCAAGCATTTCCACAATTCCAGATTATGACCAAAGGAGAGCCGTTTAACGAAACAAGAGTCTTAGCACTTAATATTTATGACCAAGCTTTTTCCAATTCCAATATGGGCTATGCTTCGGCAATGGCAACTATATTCTTGATCATCATTTTAATCGTTACATTAATTCAGTTCCGATTAGGACGTTCTAGCTGGGAACAATAGGAGGAGGAGATACAGATGCAACGAAAAAGTCCATGGTTGGATTCGATCGTATTGGTGTTTCTAATCGTGACAGCAGTAGCAATGATGGTTCCCTATCTATGGATGGTAGTATCTTCTTTCAAAAGCAATATGGATATCATGTCAGGTCAGGGAAGTTTTTTTCCAAATCATCCGACATTAGAAGGATATTTCACTGTATTTGAAGATGCTCCATTTGTGAAATGGATGTGGAATAGCGCTATTTCAGCAGTCATTATTACCATCATTACACTGTTTACAAGTGCACTTGCCGGCTACGTTTTTGCTAAGCATCAATTTAAAGGCAAACGCATTTTATTTATGTTGATTCTGGCAACGATGATGATTCCTTTTCAAGTGATTATGATTCCCACCTATCTGATCACTGCAAGACTTGGATTGATTGATCATTTAGCCGCTATTATTTTGCCTAACCTTGTTAGTTCGTATGGAGTGTTCTTAGCTAAACAGTTTATTGAAGATATCCCGCAAGACTTGTTAGATGCTGCGCGGATAGATGGTGCTGGTGAATTGCGATTGATGGTTCGCATTATTGCTCCTCTGATTTTGCCGATGTTATCAGCGCTTGGTATCTTTACATTCATGAATGCATGGAACAATTATCTATGGCCATTAATCGTATTGAATGATACCGATCATATGACTGTACCTCTGGCACTTGTATATTTTAACGGAACTCATGTGATCAATTACAATGTTGTGATGTCTGCTGCCGTCTTAATTACTTTACCTGTAATGATTGTTTTCCTTATTTTCCAAAAGCAATTTATCAAAGGCTTAACCATGACAGGTATGAAATAACAATATTCCATCATAATCGACATACAGAGAGGACGAATTATAATGACAAAAATATCTATTATTGGTGCAGGTAGTGCTTTTACACAGGATATCACTACAGATATCTTGAAAATAGAAGGAATCGATGGAGGAACAATCGCTTTAGTCGATCTTGATGAAAAGCGTCTGGATATTGCTCGTCGTATGGTCGAAAAGTTGATCGAAATGACAGGTGATCGTTGGAAAGTTATCGCTTCTACCGATCGACGTGAAGTCATTGGTGGCTCTCAATTTGTAATTAATCAGATTGAAGTCGGTGGACTGCAAAATGTAAGGTACGAGTATGAGATTCCTCTTAAATATAATGTAAATCAGTGTATAGGAGATACGCTTGGACCCGGTGGTTTGTTCAAAACGTTGCGTACGCTCCCAAGCTGGATCGATATTGTGAGAGATATTGAAGACCTTGCTCCTCAAGCAACCATTTTGAATTATACGAATCCAATGTCAGCAGTTACCTTACTCACTTCACGGATTACAGAACTTCCGGTAGTCGGTCTATGCCACTCGATTCAGAACACATCCAGTCAATTAGCAGAGTATGCAGGTGTACCTTACAACGAATTAGAATGGCGAGCAGGTGGTATTAATCATATGTCATGGTTCGTTGAACTCAAGCATAAAGGTCAAGACTTGTACCCTGTATTACTGGAAAAGATAAAAGACGAAGAGTTACTGCGTCAAGATCCTGTGCGCTTAGACGCAATGAAATACTTAGGTGCTTTTGTATCTGAATCCAGCGGACACTTTTCTGAATATATTCCTTATTATCGCAAACGTCAGGAATTAATCGATCAGCACTGCAATACAGGATATAACGGTGCAACAGGATTTTATGCAGATAACTGGCCCATCTGGAGAAAAGAAAACGATGAGCGTATCTTACAACAACTAGAAGGTACTTTACCTATCGAATTGAAAAATAGTAATGAGTATGCAGCGGTTATTATAGAAGCTATGCTGAAAAATGAACCTAAAGTGATTTATGGCAATATACCTAACCAAGGGCTGATTCACAATTTACCGCAAAATGGTGTTGTCGAAGTGGCTTGTATGATTGATGGTAATGGAATTAATCCTTGTCAGTTCGGCAGTCTACCTGAACATCTAGCTGCGCTGTGTCGCTCGAATATGGAATTTTTTGAATTAGCTGTAGGTGCTGTACTCGGTAACGATAAAGAAATGGCACGTCATGCATTGATGTCTGATCCATTAACAGCAGCCGTATGTTCACTTGAAGAAATTAGCAATATGTTCGATGAATTATATGAAGTGGAACGGGAATTTATTCCGAATATGAAATAATGATGAAGACTAAAGCATCACATACCCCCGTTGCAAGTGTTGTTGTGGTTGGCGAATTGAATGTCGATATGATTTTAACCGGAGAAGATATTGTACCGGAATGGAATCGAGAAAAGATAGCTAATCAATTCGAAATCGTTTTGGGATCATCTTCAGCGATTACGGCTTGTGCACTCGTTAGTCTTGGCGTTGAAGTGACATTTGTAAGTGTAGTGGGAGCAGATTATTTTGGAGAATTTTGTATACAAGAATTACAGCGAATGGGTGTAAACACAGATCATATTCACATACGTTCAGATATCAAAACAGGAGTAACCTTATCATTTTCGACTTCATCTGATCGTGGCCTTGTCACCTATCCGGGAAGTATTCCATGTGTTACACCTGATATGGTAACAGAATCATTACTTCGTGAAGCTGATCATTTACACTTCGGTTCCTACTATTTGCAAGATCAGATGCGAGAGCATTGGTCAACCTTGTTTGCACAGGCACAGCAGCTAGGCGTAAGCACTTCTTTTGATACCGGTTGGGACATTCGTAATCTATGGGATCGTTCAGGCATCGAACAATTATTAACAACCACTAACTTGTTTATTCCAAGTGAAGAAGAGATATTGCATATTTATAACACTTCACACATGGAAGAAGTTATTACCAAATTACCTGATCTTGTAGGCGATGTGATCGTAAAATTAGGTTCTCAAGGTTCTTTACTTGTTGATACAACCAAGCAGCCGCTAACCATTCGCTCTTATCCGGTGACGCCTATTGATACGACAGGAGCAGGAGACTGCTTCAATGCCGGGATCATTTATGGATATTTACAAGGCTATCGAAGAGCTACTTTGTTAGAATTTGCAAATGCTTGTGGCGCTTTATCTACTCAAGGAGTAGGGGGTACAGGCGCTTTACCGACTTTACAGCAGATAGACCATATACAGATGAGTCATTCTTAACGTGTGTATTCTTTAAAGGAGGTGAGCTTGTCATACTTATTCTGCTATACAAGGGGTAAGCAACAACGTTAATGTATCGCAATTCACTATTTCAGAGGAGCTGATGAAGAAGTGTTCAAGTCCATCAAAAAAGTAGTGCTAGGCGCAAGTATGGTGTTGTTAGTAACCACAGGTATTCAGTGGAATACTTCCCAAGCGATAGCCGCAGAAACGCAATATTATGTTTCCACCAGTGGTAGTGATTCTAATGCAGGGACATTGAGTGCTCCTTGGAAAACACTGCAACATGCCGCAGATGTAGCTACAGCAGGAAGTACTGTCTATATTCGTGGAGGTACGTATAATCAGAAGCTGAAAATCACCAAATCAGGCTCTTCTACAGGAGCTATCACTTTTAGCAACTATGCTTCTGAAAAACCTATCATTGATGGAACAGGATTAAGTGTTACAGGATTAGAAGGATTAATTGATATTCAAAATGCGGATTACATTACGATTCAAGGGTTAGAACTTAGCAATTACAAAACAGCTACTAAAGATTTGCTACCGATTGGTATCTATGTCCATGGTAAAGGAAGCAATATCAAATTACTCAATAACAAAATCCATGATATCAAAAGTACAGCTACACCTACATCTACACCAAGTGGAGACATCTGGTTAGGACGTGATGCTCATGGTATTGCTGTCTATGGAACCCAAGCTCCAGCTTCAATCAATAATCTGACAATCAGCGGAAATGAATTATATAATTTAGTCTTAGGTACAAGTGAAGCATTAGTTGTAAACGGGAATGTAGATACATTTTCAATCCTCAATAATACGATCCATGATGCAGACAACATTGGGATTGATGTGATTGGATTCGAAGGCAAGTCTCCAACAGTTGCTTATGATCAAGCTCGTAATGGATTGATTCAAGGTAATAAAGTGTACAATATTACATCTAATAATAATGTATCTTATGGTCCTGTACCTAATAACACCAATTCCGCAGATGGTATTTATGTCGATGGTGGGAAAGATACGATTATTGAGCGTAACTATAGTTACAACAACGATATCGGTATCGAAATTGCTTCTGAACATGCAGGCAAAGCAACCGACAATATTACAGTTCGTAGCAATATGGTCTATAAAAACCGCTTAACTGGTATTGCTATGGGTGGATATGATACAGGTCGGGGTTCAACGACTAACTCCAAAATCGTGAATAATACGCTGTACAAAAACGATACATTAGGTGACGATAATGGACAATTATTAGTACAATACGATACTTCCAATAACATTATCAAAAACAATATTATGGTAGCTGGTGCTTCAAATGCTTTGATCACGAATCCGTATACAAAAAATTCAGGTAATGTCGTCGACTACAATTTGTATTTTGCTTCAGGTAGTAGTGATTCTACATTTTGGATTTGGAAAAACAAAGAGTATAACGGATTTGCAGCTTACAAATCAGGATCAGGTAATGATGCTCATTCCATCTTCGCAGATCCTAAGTTTGTAAATGTAAGTGCAGATAATTATCATATTCAGGCAACTTCACCTGCTGTAGATAAAGGATCAACCGATACAGCTATTATAGGAACTGCTGATATTGACGGGCAAAATCGGGTATCTGGTAGTGCAGTAAATATTGGAGCCGATGAGTAATTCGTATACCCAGTACCTATGATGTATCCATAGCAAAAAAGCGACTATCCGGTATAAAGAACCTATCCGGATAGTCGCTTTTTTTCATAATAACTATATCTTATACAGATGTATTTATTACATAATAAATTTCCTTATAACATAATTATTTGTTGACACTATCAATATTTGTAATATATGCTTACAGATGATAATCGTAATTATTACTATTTAATAAAAGCATATATGGGAATGAGGGTGAACAATGAAGCAAGAGATCGATTTTGTAAAGTTTAGTCCTACACAAAATATGACTATCCTTGTAAAAACATGGTATCCACAACAGGATCATGCCCGTATTGCTGCGAACTTGATGTCTTATGATCATGTACATGCAGAACAGGTAGGTTTTATTCAACAAGCGATTAGCCCTCATGCTGAAGCATGTCTACATATGGCAGGAGGTGAATTTTGCGGTAATGCTTGTATGTCTCTTGCAGTGATGCTCGCTATAGAGAAGAATATTGCTGATATGACTGCCATGCCTATCCAGATTGAGACATCAGGTAATCATACACCTATCCAGTGTATAGTCACTCGAAAAGCAGGACAATATTATTGTCGTGTTAGAATGCCGGTGCCAGAACAGATTCAATACCGTACATTTCATAAAGATAAGATCTGGCAGACTACACAATTGAATTATCAGGATGCTGTTCATTTTGTGATAGAAGTACAGACATTCAGTACTACTCTACAGAAAGAAGCAGAATCATTTATTCGAATAGTAGCAACAGAATATGATGTAAGCCTGATCGGTCTGCTATTGTATGATGCACAAACGGGCGAAATGGCTCCACTTATTTATGTACCAGCACTTGATAGTATCGTCTGGGAACGAGGTTGTGGATCAGGAACAGCTTCAATCGGTGCCTATCTTGCTTGGAAACATCAAAAAGGAATAGATTGTGATATTAAGCAACCGGGAGGAACTATTCGTGTCACCGCAAATTACCAACATTCGATCGTCGAACAAGTTGAGATTGAAGGCAATGTAGGTTTAGTGGCGCAAGGCAAAGCTTTTGTTAATGTGTAATACATGTAATTAGGATCATCTATTGGAGGGATAACAATGGAACAGTTACTCACATTTCAACACAGTCTGATTGATTACTCACAGCAATTTGAACAAGCTATAGCTCAATATGATCACACGTTAGCCCATGATACACAGTTACAGACGTTGATCGATGATTATTCAAGGTTCATTATTGATCCTTACCATAAAGAGCAGTGGGAACAATTACAGACCAGTGATATTGAAGCTTTAACATCTATAATGGATACACTACGAATGCGATCTGCACGATGTGTAGCGATTATGGAGAAATATCGCGCGCTTCACCTTCTGGAAGGACAAGATGAGAAGACCGATTATTTTAAAAATATAGAATCGTGCATCGAACAAGAATTTGGCGGATTTCATGTGACGTCTTTATCCAAAGTAGTCATGATTGGCTCAGGCTCATTTCCAATGACACCTATGCTTATAGCTAGACGTACTGGAGCTAGAGTAGTAGGTATTGATATTGATCAAGAATCGATCGATCTGGGGCAAGCTGTTATTGATCGACTAGGATCTCATCTGGATATTGAGTTAAAAGCGGTGCCTGTTGAACAACTTGAGGGCTTACAAGAGGCTACGCATATTATTTTTAGTTCAACCGTTGCGGAAAAATACGATATTCTAGACCGATTATATCTATTAACAAACCAACAAGTGGTAGTGGCTATGCGATATGGAAATGGGTTGAAATCATTATTTAATTTTCCTTCTCTAGCGACAGATCCACAAAAATGGCAACAAGTTGAGAATATTGTACATGCGGATCAAGTATTTGATATTGCTATTTATCAAAAGGGTGTAGATCATGAATAATTTTCAAAATGTATTGATTCTGGGTACAGGTCCTGTGGCAATTCAAGTAGCTGTTAATCTCAAGCAGCATTTACATAGTGTTGTAGCGATTGCAGGAAGGCAGTCTTCACGTGCAGATCATGTGTATAAAGCTTTAGCGCAAAGTGATCAACATATATCTGTGCATATTCAAAATGAAAAACATCAATCAGTCGCAGGAGAATGTCGTATAGATCATGTATTTGCTGGGTACGAACAGATTACAGGACAATGGGACACCATTGTGCTGGCAGTAACTACAGACACCTATATTCAAGTCCTGCAACAACTTCAACCTGATCTATTGAAGCAGATCCAATGTGTACTTTTGATTTCTCCCACGTTTGGCTCGGGCGATCTCGTCTCTGACTACATAAGTGCTTTTCAACCAGAGGCAGAGATTATCAGCTTTTCTACGTATTATGGAGACACACGTTGGGCAGGTGATGAACCTTCTCATCAAGTGATTACGACTGCTGTAAAGAAAAAAGTATATATAGGTTCTCAGACTTCATCTTCGTTGCGGGTTCAAGAGTTACAACGTATGTATCAACAATTGGGAATTCAAGTCCAAACGATGTCTTCACCACTGGAAGCAGAAACTAGAAATATCTCACTTTATGTTCATCCTGCACTATTTATGAATGATTTTTCCTTACAAGTTGTATTTGGTAGTCATAGCGTTCCCAAATTTGTATACAAATTATATCCAGAAGGTCCTATCACTCCACCATTGATTCGCAATATGCTGTCTCAATGGAAAGAAGTGATGAATCTGCTACAGCAGATGGGGATTACAGGGATCAATTTACTTCAATTTATGGTGGATGATAATTATCCTATCGCTACAGAAAGTCTATCTAGAGAAGATATTGAGAACTTTATGGACTTAGAACCGATTCACCAAGAGTATCTCTTATATGTACGATATGCTTCACTATTAATCGATCCATTTTCAGAACCTGATTCAAAGGGAAGGTATTTCGATTTCTCAGCTGTGCCGATTCGGACGGTATTTACCAATAAAGAAGGGAAGCAAGACATTCCTCGAATGCCACAAGAAGACTATTATCGGATCAAAATGATTCAAGGATTCGCCAGACATACAGGTACACCTTGTCCTACGATTGATCAATTGATTCGTAATTATGAATATCATCTTCAGCAGTATATTGAAGCTCATCCCGAAGAACCGTTATCGACTGCTTTTCAAATTCATCATCATGATGAAGACTATAATCGGATTCAGAACCGAATTCAGACAACTCATTAAGGAGCGAAATCATTTGTTTATCACAACATTCAAATCGATCACTATATTGATGGTGTTAACCGTCATTTTAACAGCTTGTAATCCAGCCAAAGATCAACCTAATAATCAGGCAGAGACTGCCACGAAAAACATCACCTATGCGACTGCCAAAGATATTAATGATATGAATCCTCATCTTTATGCAGGATCAATGCCTGCTCAGGGAATCGTGTATGAATCTTTAGTCGAAAATACAGCAGAAGGGATCAAGCCTCTATTAGCAGAATCTTGGGACGTATCACCGGATGGCAAAACCTATACATTTCATTTACGTAAAGACGTCAAATTCCATGATGGTGAGCCTTTTAATGCCGAAGCCGTCAAGCAAAATATAGAAGCAGTACAGCGTAATTCAGAAAAGCATGCCTGGATTAAATTATCGACCAAAATAAAAGCATGTCGTGTAGTCGATGAATATACAGTTGAACTTGTACTAGCTGAACCTTATTATCCAACACTAGCAGAACTGTCTATGACTCGTCCTTACGTTTTTATTTCGCCCAAAGATTTTAAAAATGGAGAAACTAAAGATGGAGTCAATGGATATCATGGTACAGGCCCTTATATACTGGCAGACCATCAACCCGAACAATATGCAACGTTCAAAGCCAATCCGAACTATTGGAATGGAACTCCAACGATCCCTATGATTACAGCTAAAGTATTACCCGCAGGAGAAACGACGTATCTAGCTTTGCAAAAAGGTGAAGTTAATTTCGCATTTACAGATGATCGTGGAGCAGACAGCGTAGATGTAGAAGCAGTAGAGCAACTGATTGCATCTGGAAAGTATCAACGGGTACAAAGTGAATCTATGAATACCAAAATGATCGTTGCTAATACGAGTCGCCAAGCAAGTCCAGTACACGAACAAGCTGTACGCGAAGCATTATGGTATGTAGTCGATCGGGAAACGATTAGTAAAGATATTATGGGAGGAACGGAGGCACCTGCGTATACACTCTTTTCAAAAAATGTAAATGATGCAGATATCCCACTGCAAGAACGGGCATATGACCCGCAAAAAGCAGCCTCGCTTTTGAAGAGTGCGGGTTGGGTATCTACTGAGGGTACAGGTTCTCGTTCCAAAAATGGCAAACCACTCACAATGAAATTATATTATGACAGCAATTCCTCTTCGCAAAAAATAGAAGCTGAACTGATCCAAAGCGCCGCAGCAGCTATAGGCATGAAGCTTGAGCTAACAGGAGAAGAATCAACATCGATTGCAAATCGTAGATCCACCGGTGAATACGATCTGTTGTTTAACCAGACATGGGGATTAGCCTATGATCCACAAAGTACAATTGCAGGATTCACTTCACAAAATGCTTATCTTTACGCCACTCAAGGTATACCTGAAGCTCCCAAGCTATATAAAACGATTGATCAGATTATGACGACGACGAATGAGCAAACGCGCCAGCAATTATTTACCGATGTACTTACTATCGTTCATGATGAGGCTGTTTTTATTCCAATTACGAACGGAAATATCACAGTAGTCTCACCTTCTGATCTCAAAGGCATTACATTCAAACAGACGCAATACGAACTTCCATTTGAACAGATGAGCTTTGAAAAATAAATATACATTCTGATTGGAATTGAATACAAAGTAGAGGGGATTACGATTGAGTATTTATATTGTAAAGCGAATGGTATTAGCTTTTTTACTATTAATCATTATTTCTCTGATTACGTTTGCTTTTATTAACTTATCGCCTTTGAATCCAGCAGTTGTTGTTTTGCAAGCTCAAGGTATTCCTGATATTACCGAAGAACTGATTAGACAAACAGAGCAACAACTTGGGCTGGATCGTCCTTTTTTTGTCCGTTATCTGGATTGGGGGATGGCTTGTCTTCAATTGGACTTTGGGCATTCCTATGTAACCAATCAACCAGTATGGTCTACGTTAGCACCTGCTTTTGTAAATACGTTCAAATTAACACTGGTTTCTTCGATAGCCATTATGATTGTCTCTGTGGTACTAGGTATGATCTGTGCATTACAAGTAGGAAAAAAAGTAGATAAAACGGTGCGCGGAATAGCTTTTATCCTTACAGCGATGCCTTCTTATTGGTTAGCCGCATTAATGATCTGGTATTTCTCTGTCCAATTAGATTGGTTACCGACCAGTGGGATGGATTCTTATCGTAGTTATATTCTGCCTGTGCTGATTATCACGATCAGTTATGCTGGTATTTATTTTAGAAATGTACGTAGTTCGATGCTCAGTAATATGAACAAAGATTATGTCTTATATGGACGTGCCTCAGGGTTAAAAGAATCTGTCGTTATGATGCACATTTTACGTAATTCGCTTCAAGTAGCGATATCGATTTTTTGTATGGCTATTCCTATTATATTAGGCAGTACAGTGGTTATTGAAAATGTATTTGCTTGGCCGGGGTTAGGTAGCTTGAGTATACGAGCGATATTGAGTAGAGATTTTCCTGTTATTCAAGCCTATGTATTAATACTAGCTATTTCATTTGTCATATTCAATGCTATTTCTGACATGATCAACGCTGCAATGAATCCGAGATTAAGGAATGGTCTGTAAATGAATATATGGAGTAATCTACGACATGATCGGATCGGTATACTGTCACTTGTTACTGTTATAGCTGTTATTGTTATAGGAATATGTGCACCTATTATTGCTCCACATGATCCGTTAACAGTGAATATGAGTCTTCGTTATAATGGATCGACATGGTCATACTGGCTTGGAAATGATCAATTGGGTAGATGTATTTTATCCCGACTAATCTATGGTATTCGTCCAAGTATTTTACTGGTGTTATGGATACTGTTGATCTCGATAGGAATCGGGACCGCACTTGGTTTTATAGCAGGTTATTTTAAAGGCAAAGTCGATGCTTGGATCATGCGTATATGCGATATCATGCTGTCTTTCCCTGGCTATGTGATGACACTCGCTATTGTCGGTATTCTAGGTGTAGGACTTGAAAATATAGTCATAGCTTTTATTTTGACCAAATGGGCTTGGTTTGCTCGGGTGATTCGTACGTCAGTTATGCAATATACCGAATTGGATTATATTCGATTTGCCAAAGCATCGGGTATTAGCAACTGGCATATTATACGTAGACATGTGGTACCTGTGACGTTTGCTGATCTAACTGTTATTGCTAGTAGTTCGATTGGGTCGATGATTTTACAAATATCTGGATTCTCTTTTCTAGGATTGGGTATTCAAGCACCTCATGCAGAATGGGGAATGATGCTTAATGAAGCTAGAGAAGTAATGTTCACTCGTCCAGAAATGATGTTAGCTCCCGGTATCGCTATTATCATTATGGTATCTGCATTTAACTTTTTGGCTGATGCTCTTCAAGTGGCGCTTGACCCTCGTCTGCATCAGTCAGCTTCTACCTATACATCATCTAAAAAGTGGCAGGTTCGGATATGAATATTCTTGAAGTGGAACAATTAAGCATATGGGATCAACACAGTGGGAAAGCACTGGTTCATGATAGTTCTTTTCAATTACGAAAAGGTAGTTGTCTAGCGATTGTAGGAGAGAGTGGTAGTGGTAAGTCTTTGACATGCCGTGCATTGACTCGCTTAAATCCTAAATCTTTGGCTCAATCGGGCAAGATTGTATTTAAAGGAATCGATCTGACGACTTTATCTGAAGCAGAAATACGGCAAAAAAGAGGCAAAGAAATAGCGATGATTATGCAAAATGGAATGAGCGCCTTTGATCCTTCCTGTGTAGTCGGTGTTCATTTTAGAGAAACACTAGGTCAACATTTGGGATGGAAACGTCGTGTCGCTGATGATCATATGATCAAAGCTATGGAGCGAGTCATGTTACAAAAGCCAGCAGAGCTACTACGTAAATATCCGCATGAACTATCGGGAGGCATGTTGCAACGAATGATGATAGCGCTCGCTATCATATTAGAACCAGACCTTATTATTGCAGATGAGCCGACAACAGCGCTGGATACCATTTCACAATATGAAGTGATCCAACAATTCCTGCTATTGCGTCAGACGATTGGAAGCTCTATGATTTTTGTTTCTCATGATCTGGGTATGGTCAGGCAAATAGCAGATGAAGTCTTAATTATGCGTTCAGGAGAGATAGTAGAACGAGGAACAACTCATCATATATTTACAAATGCCCAGCATGAATATACTCGTTATCTAATGGCTACCCGAGCGACACTAAGTGATCACTTTCGCCAACTGATGGAGGGTTCTTAATGTTACAGATTGAAAATATAACCAAATCATATCACAACGGAATTATCGGATGGAAAAAGAAGCATCAGGTGCTTCACGGAGTGAGCTTTGCATGTGAAGCAGGAGAATCTTTAGGTATTATCGGAGAAAGTGGAAGTGGTAAATCTACATTAGTAAGAATGATATTAGGTATAGAGCGACCCGATCAAGGACAGATATTTTTACACGGAAAGTCTGTTGAATATCGTTCGACAAGGCGAGGTCAGATCAGCGCTGTATTTCAAGATTATACATCTTCGATCAATCCATTTTTTACGGTAGAGCGTGCAATTATGGAATCTGTCCATCTTCGTACTAACATAGACAGCAATTCAATATATGTTCTGGATTCATTACTAGAGCAAGTAGGCTTAAATGCTTCATTCAAAAAAAGGTACCCTCATGAATTATCCGGTGGAGAAGCACAGCGGGTATGTATTGCTAGAGCGATTGCTTGCAGACCACAATATCTAATTTTGGATGAAGCGATCAGTTCATTGGATGTATCTATTCAAGTACAAGTTCTTCAGTTACTGAAAGAGTTGAAAAATATCTACAATATGGGCTATGTCTTTATTACTCATGATATCCAAGCCGCTGCTTATATCTGTGATCGTATTATTATCTTTCGTCAAGGACAGATTGAAGAGATCATAAATACAGATCAATTAAGTCAGGTACAGTCGGATTACGGTCGTACTTTATTAGCGACATCGATTGTTTTATAAAAAGGCGTGTTTTGATCAAAGGAGGGGAAACCATTGACAGGAGCGATGTCTTGGCCATTTTTGCGATTATACATTTTAGTGTTGGGTTACTTTAGTGCCAATGCGATTTTAAATGTGATTATTCCACTTCAAGGAAATGCATGGGGTGCGACCAATACAACGATTGGGCTGATTATGGGAGCTTATTTATTAACCACCATGTTTTTCCGTCCGTGGGCAGGGCAGATGATTCAACAGTACGGGCCTATTCGAATCCTTCGTTTGATTTTAATCATCAATGCTGTAGCTTTACTATTGTATACATTTACTGGGTTAAGCGGTTATCTAATCGCTCGTATTTTACAAGGAGTATCTACTGCTTTTTTCTCAATGGCTTTGCAGATGGGAATTATAGATGCACTTCCTGAAAAAGATCGTTCGCAAGGGATCTCGTTATACTCACTTTGCTCTTATATGCCGGGTATTATTGCACCACTTCTAGCACTAGGTATCTGGCAAAGTGGCAATATGACGTATTTTACAATAACGATGATCGCTATTGCAGTCTTTACAGGTGTACTTGGATATACTGCGCGTATAGATACTAGACCCTCTACAGCAACTAAAGATTCTTCAGATCAGCGAACAGGAACAATCGGATCGCTCAAGCAGTTGGTAACCAATCCTACTCTTTTTACATGTAGTCTGATGATGTTGACAGCTTCAGTTGTATTTGGGGCAGTAACAACCTTTATTCCGTTATATGCTAAAGAATTGACCGGAGGAAGTGCTGGAGTGTATTTGATGATTCAAGCGGCAACTGTAGTGATTGCCCGATTTACATTACGCAAAAAAATTCCTTCTGATGGCAAATGGCATACTTCCTTTATTGTAGGCGCATTGCTATTATTAACGATCGCTGCGCAATTGATTAGTCTTTCTGTCATTGTTGGTGCTGTTGTTCTATACATAGGAGCTATATGTATGGGTGTTGCTCAAGCAATTCTGTATCCCACATTAACTACCTATTTGAGTTTCGTTTTACCGACTCACAATCGTAATATATTAATAGGTTTATTTATTGCAACAGCCGATCTAGGGATGTCACTGGGTAGTATCATTATGGGACCTCTTTCAGACGTGTTATCTTATTCAGGGATGTACAGCATTTGTACATTGCTTGGAGTGATGTTGATTGTGTTTACTTTATTGAAAAGGCGCACGATGAAGCAAGTGTATGTGGCTTAGTGGTATAAAGAATGAGGATATTATCATTTTTGATGTTGTCTATTTAATAAAGCAAAGAGGGGATAGGTCATTAGCGACTATCTCCTCTTTGCTATTTATTAGTATTCTTGCACATAGATGTGTATTTTCTTATTGGTTTATACGGTTTATATGCATAGGTTTCAGATAACGAATTTTATTAACAGAGTAATGAAGCTGATCATTTGTTTTTAATTTACTTTTCTCAAATGATACAAGGAATTGTCCTTTATGTTCAGGATCAGGAGTCACTTCAGATGGATAGGTCTCATGTCCATCTTTATTTAACTGGCTATACCAGAATGAATAAGCTATCATATAGGATTGATATACTTCTTGAGGTTGAATATGCAAAACATACTTTTCTGGTGTTGATTCTATTTTCAACAAGTTAACCTTTCCTGTCTGTCCCATATCGATCATTGCTGGTGTAGTACTTGAATTAGATTTATTGGAAAAAAGACGGTTTTTCAGTATTGGTTCTTCATTGAATGTCCAGGGAATCAATGTCACTTCTTTCATTTCTTTGGGAAGGGCATTATATTCCAAAGCTTCATTGGTGAAATCTCCATTTTGCAATTCTGTTTTGTATACCTTATTCATAGAATCTAACAAAATATAACCAATAGTAATAGGATAATGACCATGTTGAAGATAATATCGAGATCTCCATTCCTTTATACCAGATGCTTGAAGTTCAACAAAAGTAGATGCAGATGTACCCGTTACTGTAACTTTATTATACGTAATTCCTTCTTTAGCTTGACTATAATCTTTTAATTGATAGGTTTGTGGAACATCACGTTGCACATGAACATTAAATATAAATGGCTGATCAGGCATGTCTTGCAATTGTATATTAAGTTGTACATCTAACTCTTCTGGAAGATCAGAAGCTGAAATATCTTTTCCAGAAGAATCAGAAATATTAGACTGTACAGGAAGCATTTCAGAAGTAAGATCTTTTTGCCAACTGAGATCTGATATCTTTTTTTCTTTGTTTTCTGACCATTGCAGATTGGCAGTGGTATTGTCAGCAGAAGTTAATAATTTTCCGTTAACCGATAAATGAATAGCTTGATAACTATGGAGTTCTGCATTCGCTTGTTGCTGAAGATGAACATATATTTTCTTGCCATCATATATAAGATAACTAAGAGTTAGGGTAACCCCTTCTTGCGTAACACTTGGCTGAGAGGTGAAAGACTGTAAATCATCGGCAGGAACCCATCCAAATGCGGAAGTGAATTGATATATTTGATTTGTTCCTGGTATTTGTTTTGCTAGATGAGCCATATCTGGTGATACATAACCCGAACCTATAATACCACCTATACCTATAATTAATGTTGCTGTTACAGTAGCACTATAACGTCTTATTGTATTATTTCTTGTACGTACAGTTGATGGAGTCATCTTTTCTGTAGTTTTTTGCTGTATATCAGAAGATAAGGGAAATTTTTCTCTGATTTGCTGTGCAGATTGTCTTTGTTCTATCGCTTGATATATATCTTGAAGCTTAGATTTTACTTCTTTAGGAATTTCATTTATTTCCAAAGATTCTTGTTGTTTAGCATGATTTAACATACGTTCTAATTTATCATTTTTCATGTGTATGACCTCCTTCCTCGTAATCATTTATCCAACGTGATAATAATTTTCGTGTTCGGTGCAATCTAGTTTTGGCTGTGCTTTCGGTTATGTTCATCATTTCTGCTACTTGCTTTAAAGGGATGTCTTGAAAGTAATGCAAAATAATCAGTTGCCTTTTCTCTTCTTCAAGTTGGTCAACTACCTCACGAATATCGACAGCATCATACACTTGGGTATTTAAATGAATGGTTCTAATTTCTTCAAAAGGAATAATTTTGTTGCGCTTACGAAGAATTGTATTACATTCGTTGATCAGAATCCGAATAATCCATGTCTCGAAATATCGACTTTCTCGTAGCTGTGGTAAAGCTTCATAGGCTTTTAAAATCGTTTCTTGCATAGCATCCACAACATCTTCATTTTTCTTTACGATAGAATGAGCGATTCGATAAAGTCGTAATTCGATTCCTTTCATGAGTTCTACAAAAGCTTGATGATCTCCATCTTGTGCACGTTCGACTTGCTGCTGTGTATCCAATCTGAAATTCACCTTCTTGTATTTGGCATTATTAGTTGTTTGTTTTTCTGAGGTAAGTCATTTGCGATTTTATATGGTATACATTTTTTTGTATTCGTTAGATTAGATCATGTAGAGAGGGGAAAGGTTACATCTATGTAAAATTATTTTTTCTTGCATACAATATTAAAAATTATAATCCTAAGTAAAGGTATCTATTTCTTTCAGATTGCAGCATATGTTTTACGATAATCAGTAAGTATAGGTCATAGAGAACGATTTAGTTTTATCCGAAATCTATTGATATCACTCTATAATAGTGGAAATATAGGTTACTAACATCGATAGCAGAGAGAAGGAGACAGCTTTAAAAACCAATATATTTAGCATAAAAAACTCTTAAAAAAATAGCGTATAATATAAATTATACGCTGTTTATGTTTAAATCGATTAGAAATAGATAATGCGACCACTATTCCGCATAAATAAGAGTATATTTCTCATATTTATTAACAAATAATACCATATATTAAAAAGGCTCAAAAATACAGAATCATACATAATTTAAATTATGTAAACCTAAAAGATTTCAAAAACATCTCTATTTGCTAGGTGCGAATACTTCTTTCATCTACCTACACTTTTCGTAATTGTAGTATTAAATCTATACAACACTTTGTAAAAATAAACTCCATCTAGAGGATGATATTTTGTAGTTTATAATTCATCCTCTAAGCGGATTTGAAAAAGAGTAGATTGTATTATGATATAAAAAAGAAAATAAATATTTTGTCAGATGATCTTATTGGAAGCTTACTTCATGTCGACATAAATATAAAGTGTGTAAAAGGAGATGGATTGAAAATGAGTCATGTTCATAATGTAGCAAATCAATCTAACGAGTATCAACAAGCGGGAATGTCAGATAAAATGATATGGTTGTTTACACCTTTAATGAATAATGCATTTGCCGATACAGAAGAATTATGGAATCAAGAAGATACGGATCTAGAAGAAACACAAAGAGTCGAAGAAGAACTGGAGTATCTGAACTCATGGGAGCGTATGTTAGAAATTATATAATCATCACAACTAAATAAATAACAAGATTAACTTGATGCAAGAAACATAAACGTTATTTATTTAGCTGTGGTTATAATCTCGCTGTTTTATTATTAGTTTACATAATAAATAATATGTAAAATAATATAGAGTTTTATATATCCATACATAGTAATTAAAAATGATAGTCAATCACTAACTACAGATTAGGGTAATAGACATGAAGACGTACTTTATAGGGGTACCTCTTATAACTATATCATTATGTAGTTTTATTCACTGAATAGAACGATACTTTTAGAGGAGGTTTATCAATATGGGATTTAATTTAGGTGGAATGGGCGATCTTAAAGGAATGATTGAAAAAGCAAAAACACCGGGTGGTTTGATGGAAATAGCTAAAAATTTACCGTTGGATCAGATTGTACAAAAACTACCTTTAGAAAAATTACTAACACCAGAGTTTATGCAAAAGCATACTCCATTTCAATCAATTGGAGAGTTATTACAAAAAGCAGGGGTAGGATCTCCTACAGATTCAGCAGATAAAGTGAAAGAAGTGCCTCAAGGTCAGTTGGATAGTCAAGTCAAAGAGAGTACTTCTTTCGGTTCCATGCAACAGTTGATTCAAAAAGCAGTTGAATTCTATAATTCTCGTCAAGCTGGTGGAAAGTAAAGGATTTCTTTTAGTGTATCATTTCTTTATATTAGAGGCAGAGAGAGTGTTATTCTTTACATTCTCTTTATTTAGTTTACATAACTATTATTATGTTAATAATAATTCATTTAGAAAAATGAAGGATATACTTGTTGATGTTTAGCTTGCTCTATATCATGTCCAAAGAAAACGATTTGTGGTTGTTTATCTTGAATAACTTGTTGAAGACGCTGGATCGCTTGTTGATTTTGTTGCGCATCTTTAACAGCAAAGGGGATACCTCGTTCAAAATTATCACGTGTATAGGATACATCAACAGTAAGTAAAATAGAACCGGATTTTTCAGTATTCAGTAGAACAGATTGATGCCCCGCAGAATGACCGGGAGTAGATAATAATTGAATACCTGGTGCGACTTCATAATCTCCATCCAACAAATGATAATTCAAATTGGGTTCTCGACATTCTATTGGCGAGTAATCTTCATTATGGATCGCTTCATGATATTCGGCACGCTGTACATAAATAGGTACATCTTGAAAGTGGTGATTACCGCCTGCATGGTCTAGATGGAGATGCGAACTGATAACAGCTTGAATGTCTTTGATCGAATAACCTAAACGTTTTAACGTTTCTGGCATAGTATGTTGTGGTTGCATATCAGGTATTAATTTACCTTCTCGATGTGTTCCAGCATAATAATTGGGCTGATTTACAAATGAATCTGGCATTCCTGTATCTATTAAAATAGGCCCGTCGGATGTTTCGAGCAGAAAAGACCATACAGGCACATACATAATCTTACCCGTAGGTAGATTACCATTTAAAGCAGATTGATCTAATCCACAATAACCCATCTGTAAAAAATAAAGTTTTTGAATCATACTTCAACACTCCATTTCTATATTTGAAATTCTAAGCCATTTTATAACAAAAAACTTAAAATGACGTAATTAAGATTATCCATTCCGTTTAAAATATCAATTTATTGCTTCTTAAAGAATAATTCTTTATAATAAACGGACAAACTGTCCATAAAAGAATTATAACGGACAATTTGTCCGTCTGTCAATTAAATCAGTATAGATTTATTTAGATGATAATAAGGAGACTGATACATATGAAAGAAACAACTCAATCGGCTAGCCTCAAATTAAGCCGGGAAGAAGTCAATCGACGTAAAATTATACAAGCTGCACGTACATTATTTATAGAACATGGAGGCATACAAGATGTGAATATGCATCAGATTGCCAAAACAGCAGGGGTAGGGCAAGCAAGCCTATATAGAAGGTATTCTGAGATTAATGACCTTTCTATAGATGTAGTAAAAGAGGAATGTCAGCCATTATTCGATCAGATGGATCAATGGTTGAAGGCACATGTAGAAGCTCAACCTTTAGAACAACTATATAGTGTTGTTGAGCAATTTGCGGATTTTTTAGAAATGAAATCGCCATGGTTATGCCATGTTAGTCGTTCTTTAACAGGACATCGTCCGATGCAATCGCCGTTATATGTGTGGATGCGTAATTGCTGTCAAAGACTGTTAGAGCAAGCCCAAAAGAACAATGAAATCGAAGAGATTGATATTGCCTATACCGTAGAAGCATTGATGTCTACTCTGCATAATCTAGATATTCATATGATCGATCAGGGATTTGAAAAGCAACGCATTTTGCAAGGGATACGAAGACTTTATATTGATGGGCTGAAAGTAAAGTGAAGAAGAGGTGTAAAAGAATATTCTCTAGTGAATGATTTTTCCAAAGATAGGGTGCTACATTAAATAGATTATTTTTAGACATATAAAAAAGGATGTATTTTTATTTCGATGTTATAGTTGCAATGAAAATAACTTTTTAAAGTCATTAATGAATTCGCATTATTAGTTTACATAATAAATAATATGTAACCAAATAGCATATGCTTAAATAACAGATCCCATTTTGTGTCTGGGTTGTCTTTTTTATTAGCTAACTGTAGCTATTATTAACAATCCGTGATTTATAACAAAAAAAGGATGTTCTTTAAGCCTAAGATAGACTCAAGAACATCCTTTTTTTTATTATTTACTGATCTAATACATCTATTGAATCGATTCAAACATGTATCGTTTATAACTAGTATCAGCAATTGGATTGAATTGTATTAAAATCCTTCGCGTAAGAAGGTAGTAGCTAGCTTGATCGCACCTTTTTTAGCGTTAGTATCAGCTAGTACATTTAACATCACAAAGTCATGAATAATACCTTGGAAACGCACAGCTGTAACAGGTACGCCTGCTTCGCGCAATTTGTTGGCATAAGCTTCACCTTCATCACGCAATACATCAGCTTCACCTGTGATAACCAATGCTTCTGGTAGACCACTCAGTTGCTCTGTTGTTGCACGAAGAGGGGATGCTGTAATTTGAGCACGTTCGTTAGGATCGGTTGTATATTGATCCCAGAACCATTTCATACCATCACGTTGCAAGAAATATCCTTCTGCAAATTGTTGATACGATTCAGTATCAAAAGAAGCATCAGTTACTGGATAGAACAACAATTGTTTTTGGATAGTAGGGCCGCTACGTTCTTTCGCCATTAGAGTGATTGCAGCTGTCATGTTACCACCAACACTGTCGCCACCTACATATAGACGGGAAGCATCCAGACCTTTGGTAGAACCTTCTTTAGCAATCCATTCTACCACAGCATAGATTTCTTCAATTGCTGTAGGATATTTATGCTCAGGTGAAAGGCTATAATTAACGAATACTACAGCCACTTCAGCACCTGTTGCTAGTTCACGGCTTAAGCGATCATGAGTATGTGCATTACCGAATACCCAGCCTGCACCATGAATATATACCAACACAGGCAACGTCTCAGGAGCATTTTTCGGACGTAAAATACGAACTGATACTTCACCAGACGGGCCACCTGCAATATTAAGTTCTTCGATATCAACTTCTGGTTTGTATACTTCACCAGACTGTACTTCATCTACTGTTTCGCGCCCTTTTTCTGGACCTAGATCAGGTAGAAATGGAGGCTTAGAATTGTCGTCTGCGAATTGTTGAGCAGCAGGTTCAAGATAAACTTTTTTGAATTCGGTCATCGTAGAATCTCCTCTTCATCATGAAGTGTAGTTTAGTGTATATCCATAAATTAATTTGACAAAATAAAATTTGACGCTGTTTTGTTTCTATATAAGTTATACTCATTTTTACCCTGTTTGAAACGTTAGAACGCTGAATGCACTCTTTTTCCCATTTTAATTTCAACAGTAGCGTCTCAACGATATCGACAGGTTGATGTATAATAGAAGAAGGATGTGGGTTATAGGAAAGGATGAATGATCTCTGATGAATACAAAGTATACGTCCGAAGAAGAGGATTTTATATATAGTGAAGAAATTGAAGCTTTTACAGATTGGATGAAAGATGCGGGTTATACGCGTTATACACAGAAGTCTTATTTAAGCGATGTATATGAGTTTCTCAATTCCCATGCTATTCGTAACAAACCACTGGATGAAATGAAAAAGCGTCATGTGCTGTCTTTTCTTAGTAGCGCACGTACACGTGGTGTTAGTGATTCCACTAGAAATCGTAAGCATGCAGCAGTAAGTTGCTTTTTCAAAGCTTTGATCGAACTTGAAATGGCGGAACATAATCCTGCTTTTGGGATAAAAAAAGCTAAAACAGAACATAATAAAGCACCTGTTTACTTAGATGAAATCAAAATCACTGAATTTATGCAATCGGTAGAAGGCAAATATCGCACTCGCAATTTGACCATTTTTCTATTTATGGCGTATATGGGGCTACGGGTTGGAGAAGTTCATGGACTCAATCTCAACGACTACAATGCTGAACGGGGCACGTTACAAGTACTGGGTAAAGGACGTAAATGGCGTACTCTACCTGTACCGAATGCTGTAGCGACGATTTTACAACAAGCGATAGAAGAGCGATTATCTCCATGGAGAGATGGGGAAAGTGCGCTATTTATTTCACAAAAAGGTACACGTTTGTCGATTCGAAATATTCAGCAGATTGCCACAGATACATTTGATCGTTTTCAAAGTCATATCGAACCCGAGCAACGGCTTCCGTATTCCAGTCACAAATTACGACATTCGTTTGCAACGATGTTATTACGTCAAGGTACAGATCTACGGACAGTACAAGAGTTGTTAGGTCACTCCTCAATTCAGACGACAACCATTTATACGCATGTAAGCAATCGAGAAAAAGAAGAAGCGATTTCCAAATTGGACGTACAGCTTCCTTTTGAAATCAAATAATAATATGTATATCTACTATTGAACATGCAAATAAGGATAGATCGTTTAGTGTCACGACGATCTATCCTTATTTTGTATATTGGATTCTATTTGTCACGCAGAATAAAATGAGGAATTACACGAATATAGATGAGTTCGCCGACAAGCTCCACAATCGTCTGCGTTACAATAATCGCAGCGACTAAAGTACTCCAATTGTCTGGCAAAGATAAGGCAAGTGGAAGCACAACCAGAGAGTTCCGTGTACCAGCACTGAAAATGACAGCTCGTCCTGAACTTATGTCTAATTTGAACCATTGTACAATCCATCTCGTAATCCAAGGCATAATACATAGAAAAGCAATATAGATAGGAATAACCTGAATAATCACGTCTCCATACATAGATAACTTGCCGATCTGTGACGCTACAATAATAAATAAAGTCAACGCCATCAATGGAACAGGAATCCATGCTGAACCTTCTAACAGTAATGATCCACGCGGTCTGGATTTACTAGCCATAACTTGCAGACCAATTGCTAAAATCAGAGGGAGAACAATAATAATAAGAAAAGATTCGATAAAAGGTGCAGGATTGACCACTTCAGATGCTTTCTCTCCTATAAATAACCACAAGTATACCGGTAACAAAACCATTTGGGTGACAAAAAGAATAGGCGTTGCCAGTAGAATCGCTTTTTCATTGCCACCTCCTAGATGTGTAAACACAATGACATAATCAATACATGGAGTAAGTAGTACCAGATATACGCCTAATAATAAGGGGGCTTGCTGAGGAAGAAATTGAGATAATCCCCAGACGACGATCGGTACAGCTATATAATTAGCAGTCAGTAAAGCCAATATAAAACGGCGATCACCCAAAGACTTTCGTATAGTTAGAAAAGGAATCTGAGTAAACATCCCAAACATCAATATAGCGATCACTATAGATATCAATATCGGATGATCCAATATCGAGATTAGATCAGGAACGAATAATCCCAATCCAGCAGCTATGATTAATACAATAATGTAGATCCAAATCTGTTGCTGTTCTAATTGTTCACGGGTGATCATATGTATAACCTACTCCTTTAATAAGCATATTATTTCTTATCGCCATATCCTAATGATGTTATTTGTATCATAGCAAAGATTGCTTATCTCCTTTTATCGCAAAAAAAGAATCAACTTTTTCCCAAAATGAAGCCAATGAAAGCTTTTATCTCATAATTTAACGATTTTTCATAAATAAATTTATTAATTCAACGCATCACAGTGTAGTATTATGTAGTTTTTTATAGGTGTCCTTTAATATTATAAAAAAATGTCATAATACCTCACAGTGAAAGGATTTTGTGTATGAATAGTAATAAAGAACAGACTTCCTTATTCAGACGTAAACCTATAGCAGAAGCGGAAGACAAAGGGCTGAAAAGAGTATTAGGAGCTCTTGATCTAACCACGCTAGGTGTGGGGGCTATTATCGGAACAGGGATTTTTGTATTAACAGGGGTAGCTGCTGCTAAATATGCAGGTCCTGGATTAGTACTTTCTTTCCTTTTAGCAGGTATTATCTGTGCGTTTGCCGCATTATGTTATTCGGAATTTGCTTCAACAGTACCCGCTTCAGGAAGTGCGTATACATATAGTTATACAGCTTTCGGCGAAGTTATTGCATGGATTCTAGGATGGGACTTGATACTGGAATATGGATTCGCTAGTGCGGCAGTAGCTAGTGGATGGTCTGGATACTTCCAGAGTCTATTATCAGGGTTTGGATTAGAACTCCCACATGCCTTAACCAGTGCATTTAGTCCAGAAAAAGGAACATACTTTGATGTGATTGCTTCTGCGATTACATTGATTATTGCATTCTTGCTCACACGTGGAGTCAAAGAAGCAGCACGTGCCAATGGAATTATGGTTGCTGTGAAATTGATCGTTGTCTTAATCTTTATCGGTGTAGGTGTATTCTATGTACAACCTGAGAACTGGCATCCATTCCTACCGTTCGGTATGGCAGGTGTAACGACAGGTGCAGCGACGGTATTCTTTGCTTATATCGGATTTGATGCAGTGTCTACAGCCGCTGAAGAAGTCAAACGTCCACAACGCGACTTGCCAATCGGTATTATTGCTTCATTAGCAATCTGTACGGTATTGTATATTATTGTTTCATTGATTTTGACAGGGATTGTCCCTTATCAAATGTTAAACGTTAGCGATCCAGTAGCATTTGCTTTTGAATTTGTTAATTTGAATGGTCTAGCTTGGATCGTATCATTGGGAGCTATTACAGGGATTACTACCGTATTGCTTGTGATGATGTACGGACAAAGTCGTCTATTATACTCGATGTCACGTGATGGACTATTGTCTCCAGTCTTTTCTAAAATCAGTGGTAAAGGTCAGACGCCAGCTAAAGGAACTTGGATTGCAAGTATCATTATCGCAATCTTCGCTGGTTTTATCCCATTAGGGGATCTAGCTGAATTGACCAATATCGGTACATTGTTTGCTTTTGCTGTAGTTAGTCTAGGGATTATTGTACTTCGTCGTAATCACCCTAACTTGAAAAAAGGATTCCGTGTTCCATTGGTGCCTTGGATTCCAATCATTAGTGCACTAGGCTGTGTATACTTGATGACTCGCCTTGCACCATTAACTTGGATTGTATTCTTTATCTGGTTGTTTGTTGGATTATTGATTTACTTCGCTTATGGACGTAATCATAGTCTATTAAACCCAAATCGCAAAAATCGTGATACTAACCAATAATATTCCAATCGATCTAAATACAAAACCTCTGAATGGTGGTCTATTCCACAGTTCAGAGGTTTTTTTATGCAACAGAATTAACCATAATAATGATAAAAAGATTGAGATTATAAGTAATATGCAATATATTGGTTTTATGAAAAAACTATCAATCCAGAAAATAAGTCGTCCGACGTTGCGTGATCAAGTATATGATACGCTCAAACAAGGTATTGTGACCTTAGAATTATTGCCTGAGCAGAAGCTCAATGATAATGAATTAGCCGCGCAATTCGGAGTAAGCCGTACTCCAGTGCGTGAAGCTTTGAAGCGATTGGAGGATGAAGGATTAATCGAATCTTTTCCTGGAGCCGTTACACGGGTTGCTCCTTTAGAAGAAGCGGCGGCACATGCTTTTACAGTAGCAGCGGTATTACATGGATTGGCAGCACGCTTATCTATTCCTTACTTGCAGACCCCACATTATGATATGCTAAAACAGTTCAATCAAGAATTGATTACGGCACTTCAACAACAGGATGCTTCTGCGGCTATTCAAGCTGATGATCAATTTCACGATGTATTTATACAACAAGCGAATAATCCCGAGATTATAGCTGCACTAAGCCGTGTGATGCCTAAGATCAGACGATTAGAATACGCTAAATTCAGCAGTATTGATCATACGCATTCACCTGAAGACCATCGACTGATTATAGAAGCAAGTGAAGCAGGGGACTTATTATTAACCGCTACACGGATGGAGCAGAACTGGATGAGTCTGGGGAGTTGGTTGGCTTCTTCTGGTAATCACTCTCCATCTTCCACAGATCAAGGTTCATCATGAAAGCTGTACTGATCGGCGTAGCGGCGGCATTCTTTTTTGCGTTTACATTTGTGCTGAATCGATCGATGGAAGTGGGTGGAGGCAGTTGGTTATGGAGCGCATCACTGCGTTACTTTTTTATGATTCCGTTATTAGCGATACTGGTTATTCTGCGCCGTAATCTTACTGGATTATGGGTGGAAATGAAAAAGTCACCTGTGCAGTGGTTGATATGGAGTACCATCGGATTTGGATTATTTTATGCACCGATGTGTGCGGCGGCGATCTATTCACCTGGTTGGCTGACTGCGGCGGCTTTTGAAATGACGATTGTTGCAGGTATGATTATGTCACCACTGTTCTTCTTTGTCCGTTATACGCCTCAAGGACCGATTCAAGAACGAGGAAAGATCCCAAGAGCAGGCATGTTAGCGGCGCTAATTATTTTGACAGGGATTGGGTTAATGCAGTGGGAACAGGTCAGACAACATACAGAAGGTGCTAGCTGGCAAGGTATTGTATTGATTGCTATTGCGGCTTTTGCTTATCCGCTAGGTAATCGTAAAATGATGGAAGTATGCGATGGGCGATTGGATGCTTTTCAGCGGACACTGGGAATGAGTATAGCCAGTCTTCCAGTATGGATTATTCTAGCGTGTATCGGTGCTATCCAATCTGGATTACCTTCAGGTGCTCAGACAGGGCAGACATTTCTAGTCGCTCTATTTTCCGGGGTTGTAGCAACCGTATTGTTCTTTGGTGCTACCGATCAAGTTCGGCATCATCCTGCACGTCTAGCGACTGTAGAAGCGACGCAAGCGTTAGAAGTAGTCTTTACTTTATTAGGTGAGTGGCTACTTCTAGGTGTTATGTTGTCTTCAGTCGGCATGTGGGTAGGATTGGTATTGGTTATCGGGGGTATGGCGGTTAATGCTATATTGTCGGTTCGAGAGCCAGGTATTTCCCGTAAGCATAAGTCTAATCATCCTGTCACTTGATTCCGGAAATAACATATACTATTCATGCTTCAATATTCAATTCACAATGATATAGACTAATTGAGCGAGATTAAAGGAGTTTATTATGCGATTTGATATTCAATTTTTATCTTTTTTTGTATTACAAGTTGAAGGTAAAGAAGGACAAACCAACAAAAACTACAAACATTATCAAACACTCGATGAAGATGAGTATGAAGAAAGTGAGATCAAAAAATTTCTACATGCTGAGTTTGGTCGTACAGCCAAACGGAAAGTCGAAAAAAATCCGGGTACAGAACAGCCACCGACTAAGATTGGTACGTTTTTAGTGGAGCCGGGACATGAGCTGACCAGCAATCCCAATTACAATTTATTTACTCGTCTAAGAGCAGTTGATAATAAAGAAGATTTCAAAAATGCATGTGATGATCTGGTACGTAGCTATCTGGAAACAAGTTCAGTTCGTGGTGGAGCTTTGATTATTACACAAGCCAAGCTAGATACGCATTTTGATGATCCGTTTATTTTTGTGATGAAATGTGATTTTGAACAGCGTATCGCACGTATCTCGGATGAACGTAGTCTGATTAGCGAAGTCGAGATGGCGATTAGCGCTCGCAATATGAAATCAATCCAATACCCGCATATGCCAGAAGAAGGTATGATCGAAGAATGGGAGCTTAAAATTCATCAATCTTCTCATGCCCGTTATTTTGAAGACTTTTTGAAATTTATCACGTATGAGCAATCGATTCCTGAGATTGTCAATGAACGAGTGATGGATTATGTACAGACATATGTCGAAGAAAAGTGGCCAGATGCCACCAATCTAGAACGTCAGCAAGAAGAGCATGATCTAGAACTATGGGCAGCCAGTGAAAAGCGGGATATTCAAGAAAAATGGGAACCGCAACATGTGATCGAAGCCGCAGAGCGTATTGTGGAGATTAAGCCAGAGATCGAGATCAAAATGAAGCTAGGAGATACGAGTATTCGTGGATTGCTTGCTGATTATGGATATCGACTGCATATTGCCAAGTTAGGTGATCATTATGCTATGGTGATTGAAGGCGATGCGTTTACGTTTGATAAAGGATTTTCACCTGTAGAATTGTTACAGCCGGAGCCTTTTGAAGTGGTGGCAAGACGCTTAGTGGATCGGGCGAATGAAATACCTGAACGTGACGATGATATTCCTTATTGATTAAGTGATCACTAGATAATCATCATTTTACACATAAAAAAAGTGGATTCAGGGTCTTATCCCTAAATCCACTTTTTTATATTATTTTGAATTATTCAGTTTATCTGTACATCGATATTCGTTAGAGATTTGTCATATGAATACAAGATAGTCTATAGTTAATTATATATCACTTCAGGATCTATCTCTGATTCAACTTAAATATCTAACTGGGCAATCTGATCTTTTAACTTTGTAGCAGAAGCACGTAGTAATTCTTCTTCATGCTCATTCATAGGAATAGGCAATTTGGCTTGGATACCATCTCTACCGACAATCGCAGGTACACCGAGATATACGTCAGAGATGCCATGATAATCTTCAAGCAAAGAAGAGACGTTCAATACAGCGTGTTCATTTTGCAAAATGGCCGCTACAATGCGGTCAAGTGCTAGTGCAATCGCATACGAAGTAGATCCTTTAGCATTGATGATTTCGTAAGCTGCATTTTTGGTGTTTTCAAAGATTTCTTTTTGCTTGTCTTCTTCAAAGTTCAGTGGAGCTCCTGCAATATTAGACAGACTCCATACAGGCAACTCGGAATCACCATGCTCCCCAATAATATGAGCATGAATACTGCGAGGATCAATGCCTTTTTCTTTACCAATTAAATAACGGAAGCGTGCGCTATCAAGTAATGTACCGGAGCCAATAACACGGTTAGATGGCCAACCGCTCTTTTTCCATGATACATAACTGAGTATATCTACTGGATTGGTAGCAATAAGTAGAATACCGCTATTATTATATTTCGTAATATTCGAAATAATGTCTTCGAAGATGGCTGAGTTCCGATTCAATAAGTCGATCCGGGTTTCCCCTGGACGCTGATTGGAACCGGCAGCAATAATGATAATATCTGCGTCTTTGCAATCCGAATAATCACCTGCCCATAGTTTGACGCCGCCAACGAATGGGAGTCCATGGTTCATATCGAGTGCTTCGCCAAGAGCTTTGTTGTGATTCGCATCAATAAAGACGAGTTCAGACATTCTCTTGTGGAGTAAAAGGGTATAAGCGGTTGTGGAGCCTACGGCTCCTGTGCCAATAACAACGACACGATGGGGCTTGGATACAGATTCAGATACTGTCATTTTTTATCATCTCCTTCTTTAATCTATATTACAGATTCGCTACTATTGTAACGGAAAGCGCGACCAATGTAAAAAGGATCACAGAAAAGAAAGTCCAAAAAATGGTATGGAGCATTGCAAAAATCGCAAAATCTGTAATGGCTTGTAACTTTTCTGTAAACAACCTCTGTTCATTATGGTTTACTCTTATAAGGGTTATCAAACATCGGAATCACAAATTGCTTAATGTAAGCGTGAAAGGAGAGAAAGAATGAAACGATCGATGCGCAAAGCGCTCTTTATATGGATTACGCTTATTTTTGTCCTTACTGCTTGTCAATCATCTACAAGTGACTATGATCCAGCAGCAGACAAAGCGTCATCTCAAGAACTCAAAAAAATTCAAACTGAAGATCAAGGGCAGACCATAACCCTTAACCATACAGCCACATCAGATACGAAGCAGGGGGTTCCTGCTAAAAAAGGTTATAAAATTCAGACCCGATTAACAGACTTTCAATTATTAAGTGCAAGTGCAGGTCTAGCATGGGGGGTTACCCGTAATGAACTGCGTATCTATGTGACGCAAGATAGTGGAGGCACATGGGATAATGTATCACCCGCTCAGACCGTTACATTTTCAGAACCGCCTACGTATGGCAAAGATATCTTTTTCTTAAATCAAAATAATGGTTGGGTGGTTCGCAATGCATCAGGTGTAGGCGAAACCTTAATTCTGCATACAACCGATGGCGGACAGAACTGGAATTTCGCTACATTGGATGATGAAGTAAATGTATTAGGTATTTATTTTATGGATAGTAAAATGGGTTGGGCACTGGCTTCTTCAGATTCAGCCAATAGTGCAGAAGATCAGCAGGAAAAAGTACTCTATATTACCAAAGATGGCGGTAATACATGGGAAAAAGTGATGCAAAACACAGGTATCTATGAAGCTAAAGGGTTAGCAACGCAAGCTATTCCTAAATTCGGGAAGCTTGTAGGCATGTCTTTTAGAGATCGTGATCATGGATTTGTGACGTTAGAACAACAAGGTAAGCCTCATCTCTATATGACAAGTGATTCCGGCAAAACGTGGAAATCAGGGCCTGACTTTGAGAAAAATACCAAAATGTCGAATTGTCATGCTTTGACCACAGGGAAACCTCAATTTTTTGGTGACAGCAAAACAGCCGGTTGGATGAATATTGGTTGTGTAACCGATAACCAGACAAGCTACAATGGCTATTTTACCAATGATGCAGGCAAAACATGGAACTTTGCTCCATTTGCGTTAAAAGCTCAAACTGGTGTTAATCAGTCGATGGGTCCTACTTTTTTGAATAACAAAATAGGATGGTCTGTAGTTGACGGGGTAGTCTATCGTACAACCAATCAAGGCAAGACATGGACAGCATTACCTGTCAATAATACGTTACAAAGAACATTGAATAATTATCCAGAGTTAGCCAAATTGCAATTCTTTTCTGCAAATGTAGGTTGGTTATTAGTTGCCAAAAATGAAGAACGACGTTCACTACTGATGCAGACTACCGATGGTGGCAAAACATGGCATGTTTTATAAAATACAATCATAAATAAGAATAATATACAAAGGATCTGCTTTGCGAACCCGTCTAAAGGTAGCAAAGGTGATCCTTTTTTCTCGTTAGAATACTTTCTTTTTATAAAATCAAAAAATAATTTAAAATTCTTTATTTATTGTGAAATAAATCACATTAATATGCTTTTGAATCGGTTATGCTTGGGATGTAGAAAAAACAAGGAGATGATTGAGATGAGAAACAATACTAATGAAAACCTTACTAACTTTTACATGAACCTTTGCTACACTTGCTTGGATGCTAATGAATGTCGAGAAGAAGAAGCTTGTCGTGCATGTTGGGCAGATCAAGGGGTATTGGATGCCGCTAAAGATGATACTCAGGAGCTTTTACAAGCGTATTATGCATAATCGGTTTATAAGATTATCTATTATCCAAGCCAGACATGCAGACGGATTATCTATAGGCACTTCATAAAGGAACACACTTCGCTGATCAATAAGAAGTGTGTTCCTTTATCATTTCTGCTCCTTTTGGACATAAGTCATACCTTTGTATTTACATAGAATAGTACCGGTCGTATAAGAGGTCATGTTTCTTAATTCTCTCAA
This sequence comes from Paenibacillus sp. CFBP13512, assembly GCF_005233705.1. Lineage (NCBI taxonomy): Bacteria > Bacillati > Bacillota > Bacilli > Caryophanales > Paenibacillaceae > Paenibacillus > Paenibacillus sp. CFBP13512. The sequence continues at coordinate 302,801 of NZ_QGAD01000003.1, forward strand.
TCGTTGAATAAGCAGTATAGATTCATCATACTCATATACGAACTCAAAGGGAGATATCTTATGAAATATGCTTCGAAAACGGTTATTGTCACAGGTGCAGCTAAAGGAATCGGTAAAGCTGTAGCAGAACGGTATGCCGCAGAAGGCGCTACTGTATTTTTGACCGATACGTTAGAACCTGAAGGTGCTTCAGCCGCAGCAGCTATCCGTGAGAGCGGAGGACAAGCGCACTTTTTACCTTGTGATGTACGTCGAGAAGAAGACGTTATAGCCACTATACAGGAGATTGTGAATACAACCGGACAGATTGATATTGTTATTAATAACGCAGGGGTGTCTCGCTGGAAATCGCCTTACGAACTAACTTTGGACGAGTGGGACGATGTAATGAATACGAATGTGAGATCCTGTTTCTTAGTATCCCGCGAAGCCGCTAAAGTGATGCGTGATCATACAGGAGGTTCTATTGTTAATATTTCTTCAACACGTGCTCATATGTCTGAGCCTCATTCTGAAGCATATGCGGCTTCAAAAGGTGGTATTACAGCGATCACCCATGCTCTATCTGTATCGTTAGGGCCTGATCATATTACCGTGAATGCGATTAGCCCGGGCTGGATTGAGACAGGCGACTATAATGCTCTGACGAAAGAAGACCATGCACAACATCCAGCAGGACGTGTAGGCACACCTGAAGATGTAGCGAGAACCTGTTTATTTTTAACCGATCCAGAAAATTCATTTATTACTGGTGCTGAATTGATTGTAGATGGTGGAATGACACGTAAAATGATCTATGTTGAATAGATGAGCTAGAGCATACTTATAAGCATGACAAAAACAGGTGCGAATAGATCGCACCTGTTTTTGTTATATCAAGACATAAAATTCGTAGTTTATGATTAGCTAACAGACTTTATCGTCCTTAATTCGAAGCGACTAAGCGATTGCTCCATTTTTCTTTAAATAAAGGCAATGTACTTTCACCAAAAATCTGTGCTTCTTCCAAATGAGGATAGCTCGATAAGATAAAGGATGTAATCCCAATCTCCGCATATTCCATCAAACGGTCAGATACTTGATCAGGAGTACCGACAAACATCAAAGCTCCACCTGAACGAAGATTAGATAATCCCGCCCAGAGGTTAGGGCCGACAACAAAGTCATTTTGTGCAGCTGCATCACGAATCTGATTTTGACGATTTTGTCCGGTTGCTCCGGTTTGGCTGAATGACGCTTTGGCACGTTCGATCGTAGCAGGATCGATATCTTTAATTAGATTACGTGCGGCTTCCCAAGCTTCTTCTTCAGTATCACGCACTAAGACTTGAGCACGCATTCCGATCCGAAGTGGACGAACACTACCATGTTCCCGGGCATATGCGGCTTGAGCTTGTTCAAGTTCTTGTACTTGTTCGCGGATCATATCAAGAGGCTCGCCCCACATTAGAAATACATCTGAATACTCTGCACCAACCGATTTGGCCTTTGCCGAACTACCGCCGAAGTAAATAGGAAGAGTAGGCTTTTGTACCGTAGCAGGGCGACTTGTACCCCCTTTTAATTCATAGTATTCGCCTTGAAAATCCACTTTGTGATTGGTAACTGTTGAATGACCTGTATTGCCGAATTCTGTTGAAGAAAGACCAGCAGCTTGTTCCCATACACTTTTCATAATATGCACATATTCACGAGTACGCGCATACTTCTCGTCATGAGCGCGCGCAAGTGGATCACCCAGTTCTTCAAGATCGTCAGGAGAGCTTCCTGTCACAATATTAATACGTGCTCGTCCACCGGATAGATTATCCAAAGCAGCTGCCATACGTGCTGCTAACACAGGAGTAATCAATCCCGGGCGAAGAGCGACAAGAGGTTTTAAGGTTGTAGTTGCACCGATAATAGCTGATCCTACCACCCAAGAGTCCAGACATGCACCGCCTGTAGGGATCAAAGCAAATTCAAAACCTGCTTTTTCAGCAGTCTGGGCAACATTAGTTAAATATTCAAGGGTTGGAGGACGTTCAGAATCTTGTCCAAAACGTGTTCCGTCTCCCATTGTAGGTAAAAACCAGCCAAATTCTACTTCATCCCGCTGAATATGATCAGATGTTGACATCGTAATATCTCCTTTAACAGATAGTATAGATAGATTTATATAGGGTGTATCGCTTAATTTCATTATTTAATAGACTAATCCGACAAGCATACTTGGTATAAATGATACTAGCATTTTCGCTCAGGTGTGTCAATTGTTTCAAATTCATTCTATCTGTCGCATTAGTGGTGAAAGGCGAACGCTTGAGTTAAGATAGAAATCAAAGTATTGGTGATCATTTATACATCACATCGACTAGGATTGATAAAGGAGAATGTTATTATGAGTACTGACTTAGAGCAGAAGAATCAGCTCAGTATAGGGGAAGTTGCAGAACGTTCAGGTCTTAGCGTACATTCACTCCGTTTTTATGAGCGGGAAGGTTTACTGTTATCTACACGTATTGCTAGAGATGAGGGAGGACGACGGCGGTATAGTGAAGTCGATGTAGAATGGCTTTACATTTGTACACGTCTACGTGCTTCAGGTATGCCGATTGCTCAGATTCGTCGTTTTGCTGAACTGGTACGTATGGGTCCGGGTAATGAACATGAACGGTTAGATATTTTGAAAGAACATCAACAACGAGTGGTCAGTCAGATGGAGCATTTGAACGATTGTCTGGAAGTCATCACACTCAAGACCAATGTCTATGAGAAACACCTCAATCGTAATGAGCCTGAACAAACGTGGGAAAATCAACACCTCACTGCTTCAGAAGCATCGACAGATCATCCTCACAGCAAGTCATCTCACACACAAATCAATATTTGTGATAAATGAGACTTGACCTAGAGTGAACTCTAGCTTGTACAGTAAGAGTATCAACGATGAAGAGGAGAGAAATAATATGGAACATTCTTATGTGAAAACAGCTCAACACAACATCAACTCAGGATTTGGACATGACAGTACAGCAAGTGAAGTATTGCAAGGTATTGATCTTACAGGTAAAACCGCTTTAGTTACAGGCGGATACTCCGGTCTTGGACTTGAAACAACACGTGCTCTCGTACAAGCAGGAGCTTTTGTTATCGTGCCTGCTCGTCGCCCGGATGTAGCTAATGAAGCACTTCAAGGATTAGAACATGTCGAAGTGGATGAACTGGATCTATCCGATCTAGATAGTGTACGTGCTTTTGCAGGTCGATTGTTAGAGAGTGGACGTAGTATTGACATAGCGATTCTAAATGCTGGCGTGATGGCTTGCCCTGAGACTCGTGTAGGTCTAGGCTGGGAATTACAATTTGCAACCAATCATCTAGGTCACTTTACGTTGATCAACTTGATCTGGTCTGCACTTACCGCAGGAGAAGGCGCAAGAGTAGTAGCTACTTCTTCCGCAGGGCATCACATTTCACCTATTCGTTGGGACAATATTAATTTTGAAGGCAATTATCAGAAGTTTGAAGCATATGGTCAAGCCAAAACAGCTAATGCTTTATTCGCAGTAGAACTGGATCGCCGTGGAAGTGAACAAGGGGTACATGCTTTCTCTGTTCATCCGGGTGGCATTTTGACACCACTTCAACGCCATTTGCCTAAAGAAGAAATGGTAGCTTTGAAATGGATCGATGAAGATGGTAATGGAGTAAACTCTGCTTTCAAAACACCTGAACAGGGAGCGGCAACTCAACTCTGGGCAGCTACTTCTCCACAGTTAGAAGGTAAAGGTGGCGTATACTGTGAAGATTGCGATATTGCAGAACCTGCTGTCGAAGGTGTACCTTCTGTTGGCGTGAAAGAGTATGCTGTGGATTCGGATCAAGCTAAGCGTCTATGGGATCTATCGGTTACTTTGACCGGAGCATCTCTTTCTTAAATCAAGCAGGATGACTATAAAATAAATCAATCTCAAAAGGCACATCCCGGTAGAAATACCAGCGATGTGCCTTTTTTTATTTGACGCTCTCCTCAAAGATACGATTGGAGCTACAGAGAAAAGGGTAATATTAAGAGTTAGAGTATCTATCTATTTCAAAATATTGGGAGGAATGCAATCATGTTGACTCAACCTTATCGTCCGGTCGCTTATCGAACTGAGCACGGCTATGCTGGCATGGAACATATTCCGACTCAAATCAATAACTACATTTCATCGACTATTCGTCCAGCGAATCTTTCAAATACAAGGACTACTGATCTGTCATTACATCAAAAGCTACAGAACAATCTAGGGAAAAACGGTATGTTCTATATGATACCTGGTCGTGAAGTGATGCATAGCGACTATCGTGGCTTATTAGAAGCGACAGGAGAAGATCATATTGTTATTCGTGATCTCAATACCGGGCTACGTCATGTGCTACCATTAACTTCATTAGATTATGCTGTGTTTATCGAACCTACAGGTGCATACACACATATTTCAGGGCAAACGCCTTCTATTCATGCACCATCATCACGGATGTAAAATAGATTAATATTAGAGTAAATAAAAGAAGCGCTAATCCAGTGGTTAAGAGCAACCATTGAACTAACGCTTCTTTTTTTGTGCTTACTTTTATTGGTTATGCAATTGCTTATGGGCTAACTGTATCATTATAATCTTTTAATTTCTGTGTGATCTGTGCAGCTGCATCGTCTAGCGCTGCTTGTGGTGATTTGGAACCGTTAAGTGCTTCTTCGATTGCTGTTTCTGTTAACTGACGAGCTTCAGTAAAGATACCCATTACTGCACCTTGAGTAGCTGTATCAATTTTGGTATTGTGCAATTGATCTACAGCAGTCTCGAATTGCGGATATTTCTTCATGTTTTCTTTTACTAAATCTTCGTTATAAGCTGCTTTGGTAATTGGGAAGTAGCCTGTGTTTACATGCCAGTACGCTTGTTGTTCAGGCTCTGCTAAGAATTTGATAAATTTCCATGCTGCTTGTTGTTCTGCTGCGGATTTGTCATTCATAATCCAAAGACTTGCACCACCGATAACGACGCCACCTTTACCAATATCGCTAGAAGCCACTTTAGGCAGTGGAGCCGTTCCTACTTCAAACTTACCTTCTGTGGAGCTGATCAATCCGCGAAGTGAAGCTGTACTATCCATTGTTACCGCTACTTGACCAGCAGCAAATGCTTTTTTCGTATCATCTGTTTTACGACCTAGATTAAGCATGTATTTCTCATCGATCAATTTTTTCCACCATGTCAAGAATTTCACACCCGGCTCAGAACCTAATTGAGATTCAGTTGCAAGTGCTGTACGTCCATTATCGTTATTCAACAATGTTGCATCTTGGCTTGCAAACATTTGCTCCATCAACCATCCGTAGATTGGCAATGACATTCCTGTTTGTCCATCTTTAGTCAACGCTTTAGCTGCTGCTTCCCATTCATCCAATGTTTTAGGAGGATTTTCTGGATCAAGACCTGCTTTTTTGAAAGCATCTTTGTTATAGTAGAAAATCGGATTAGATGTATTAAAAGGCATAGAATATAGTTGATTATCAAAAGTATAGTATTTCAAAATGTTCGGTTCGAACTGTGAGGTATCAAATTTATCGGCATCAATAAATTGTTGCATCGGTGTGATCGCTTGAGAATCGATCATATAACGTGTACCTACATCATAAGTCTGAAGCATGGTAGGGCCGCTTCCTGATCCCATAGATGTTTTGAATTTGTTAATACTAGCATCATAATCGCCCTGGAAAATAGCTTCAACTTGAACATCTTTTTGAGAATCGTTAAACTTTTTAACTAATTCATCAACTACTTTATTCAAATCGCCACTCATCGAATGCCACCAGACTATTTTTACAGGACCTGTAGAAGTCTCACTTGCTGCATCAGCTGTTGCACCTGTAGCTGCTGTAGAGCCAGTTGTACTTTGACCTCCACCACAAGCTGCTAAGAATAAAAATAGGCATAAACTAAGCAAACTCCATGTTTGACGCGAACGATTGATTTTCATTTCTTTTCGTATTCTCCTTTTGGTTGAACAAATTTTGAAAAGATAATCTATGAGTTAGCCCTTCAGTGCACCTGCTGTTAGACCGCCTACAAGACGACCTAGACCTACAGCAAGAAGAACAAGAGAAGGGAGCATCACCAACACAATACCAGCCATAACAACGTTCCATGCGGTTACATCTGCAAATTGCAACATACTAATACCAATCTGAACCGTACGCATACTTTCACTATTCGTAATCAATAGGGGCCATAGATACATATTCCAGTGATTAAGGAAAGAATAGATACCCAGTGTTGCAAGCCCTGGCATCGATAACGGCACAGCCAGTGAAGCGAAAATGCGAATATGTCCGCAACCATCTATTCGAGCAGCTTCCATTAATTCTTTGGGCAGTTGCAAGAAGAATTGGCGCATTAGAAATGTTCCAAAAGCTGTCGCTAGAAAAGGAACAGTCAATCCTTGATACGAATCAAGCCAGCCCCAACTACGAACGGTTAGATAGTTCGGAATCACCGTAACTTCCCACGGAATCATCATCGTAGCCATAAATAGACCGAATAAGATTTTACGACCGGGAAACCGTAGAAAAGCAAACGCGTAAGCAGCCATACAAGAAGTAATCAGATTACCGACCGTAATAATACTACTGGTCAAAAAGCTGTTCACAATAAAACGAATAATCGGAATATTATTCATGACTGTTATAAAATTATCGATATGAATACCTGACGGTAAAAATCGTGGAGGATATGTAGCTGATTCCGATTCAGTCATAAATGAATTAGAAACGGCGATCCAGAAAGGCAAAAGTATAAGTGCCGCAGCCACAATCATAAAGAAGTAGGCTGTTCCTGTGCGCACTAGACCTTGTTTCATTGGTAATGCACCTTCTTTTCACCAAATTTGAATTGAATAAGCGTTAGGATTAAGATCATGGCGAATAAGACCAATGCTTGCGCACTTCCTGTCCCAAAGCGGAAATTCATAAACGCATCTTGATATAAGTTATAAACAATGACATTCGTACTGTTCATTGGGCCACCTTTGGTCAGGATATTGATCTGTCCAAATGCTTGAAAAGAACCAATCATTGAGGTGACACTGGCAAAGAAAATGGTAGGCGAGATCAATGGTAAAGTGAGCTGTACAAAAGTACGCGTTGGACTAGCTCCATCCATACGTGCACTTTCATAGATATCTTCAGGCACGCCTTCCATACCACCTAATAATAGAATGAATAAGAATCCTAGATTCATCCAGATGGTCATAATCGAGATCGAGATCAAAGCCCAGTTCGGATCAGTAAGCCAATTGATAGTTGGTAAGCCAGCTATACTAAGGAAATAATTTAATGTTCCCAGTGTCGGATGAAATAGAACCATCCAAATGACAGAACCCGTACTCACCGATATCGCTAAAGGTAAAGCGAAAATAAAGCGGAAGATACGGCTACCGCGTATACGGCTTCGACAAAATGCAGCTAAGATCAATGCTAGGATCAATGTTGTCGGTACAGTAAACAACATAAATTGAGTAGTTACCCACAGACTGCTGAGAAAAGTATCTGATGTAAATAAATTTGTGAAGTTTTTGAACCCTACAAATTTGGCAACATCTCCGCGAGGTGTAGTGGAGTGTAGACTCAGATATACGGACTTGATCAGCGGATAAAAAAGGAATATACCGAACAGCAATATGGAAGGAGCTAAAAACATAGCTGCAAGTATATATTCATTCCAACGGCGAGTCTGACGGGGATAGCGCACGATAGAACGAGTTTTTCGAACAGAACGTTTCATTGAAACTACAGGCGTTTTATCCAAGTTAACACTTACCTCACTTTCATCTTTTGCTTACATGTTGTTCTTCTTGCTACGTGGTTCAGTATAAATACAGGATGTTAAGAGAAATGATTATCTATGTAAAAGATTTGTAATCGGATGAATAGAGCATTTGACGGGAGGGTTTGAGACGATATAATAAAGTAAGGAACATGTATAATCATACATAACTAAACGAAGGGAGTGAGGACACTTGGGAAAATGACGGTGCACGTGATGTGGCTGCAAATTCAAAAAACAAATATACGAAGGAGGTGAACCCGTAACTGTCTATCAATTTGACAGTACGGGATATACACTTGACTGACCCCTTACCCAGTTTACTTAATTTAGTTTTGGTGGCATTTCTGGTAATGCTCAATGGATTTTTTGTATCGGCTGAATTCGCAATGGTTAAAATTCGCAGTAGTCGATTAGAAACATTAGTCGATGGCGGTAGTAAAAGAGCGCGCTTTGCGCAAACGATCGTAAACAATCTGGATGCTTACCTTTCTGCTTGTCAGTTAGGGATTACACTCGCATCACTTGGATTGGGGTGGATTGGTGAACCGGCGATTGCTGACCTGATCAGACCTATATTTACGGCATTCGGCTGGAATAATGATGTAGCTGTACACACTGTCTCTATCGTTATTGCTTTTGTTGTGATTACGGTATTGCATATTGTACTTGGAGAGCTTGCTCCGAAGTCTCTAGCGATCCGCAAAGCGGAAGTCGTGAGCTTATGGACAGCAGCACCGATGCTCTTATTCCATAAAATGATGTATCCTTTTATCTGGGTGTTGAATGGCATGGCGAACGCTTTACTCAAAATGTTCGGTATTGCTCCGGTGTCTGAAGAAGATTCGGCTCACACAGAAGAAGAAATACGTATACTTATGAAGGAAAGCAACAAGAGCGGACTGATCGATAATACCGAACTGGCGCTGGTTGATAATATATTCGAATTTGCTGATACAACCGCCCATGAGATCATGATCCCACGTACAGAAATGATCTGTCTGAGTCTACACGGTTCCAAAGAGGAGAATTTGGAACTGGCATTTGAAGGAATGCGTACTCGTTATCCGGTATGCGATGGCGACAAAGATCATATTGTCGGTTTTGTGCATATTAAAGATTTGATGCGTTATCAAAGTGTAGATTCAGCCAAATTGATCCGTCCCATTATAGCTGTACCTGAATCGATTAAGATTAGTGAACTGATGAAGCTGATGCAACGTGGCAAAACACAGATAGCTATCCTTATTGATGAATATGGTGGTACAGCTGGTCTAGTAACTCTTGAAGACATTATGGAAGAAATCGTCGGCGAAATTCAGGATGAATTTGACCATGAGCGTCCAGCTGTAGAACCTATTGATGAAATGACGTACTCCATTGATGGAATGATGTTAATTGATGAGATCAATACAAGGTTTTCACTGGATTTGGATTCGACAGAATACGATACCATTGGTGGTTGGCTGTATTCCCGGGTGGAATCTTTACCTCCACAAATCGGGCAAAGCGTGGCACATGAAGGACATCTGTTAGTGATTGAAGAAACGGAACAGAAACGTATTTCAAGGGTGAAATTAGTGATCACGCAATTCGCAACAACTCATAATCAGGCAGGAGCCTGAACATCATTATAAGTAAAAAAGCAAATGACTTCTGTTATAGAAGTGGTTTGCTTTTTTGCTGTGTACATATACAATTTCTGTGACATAGAAGATCTAAGGGATGTGAAGCGATTTTTTTCGTTTGACATTCCTTTTTTTGATTTTAATCTAACAGTGTAAGTTTTTGTTTACAGATACCGATATCAATGATAATATCTAACACTGTAAGGCTTATCTAACGATGTTAGACGATAAATTTAAAAGTGTAGCTTTGTTCGTTAGCACATAAATAAGAAGAGAAAGTAGTGATTCATATGGATGCCAAAAATCTTTATTATTTTGAAGAAGCTCCAATTGTAAAATCGGTTACTCATTTTGCTGTACCGATGATGTTAGGGATGTCGATGAGTGTTGTATATTCGATTTTAAATGCGTATTTTATTGGGACGCTTCATAATACAGCGATGCTAACTGCACTTGCATTAACATTGCCCTTATTTGCAGTGATTATGGCATTAGGTAATTTGATAGGGATAGGGAGTGGAGCATTTATCTCTCGATTGCTAGGAGAAAAAAGGTATAGCGATGTGAATCATGTATCTTCATTTGCTTTTTACGTGAGTCTGATACTTGGCTTGATCGTTGTAGCTGTTGGACTTCCTTTTTTAGATCCAATCGTTCGATTTTTGGGAGCTAATGCAGAATCGTTTGCGTTCACCAAAGACTATGTGATGATTATGCTGGCGGGATCACCGTTTATTTTATTATTTTTTATGTTAGAAAATATCGTGCGTTCCGAAGGTGCAGCGAATACGTCGATGATCGGTATGATTCTGAGTGTTATTGTTAATATTATTCTTGATGTATTGGTCATTTTCGTTTTTCATTGGGGAGTGATTGGAGTGGCTTCGGCTACCGTTATTTCAAATCTAGTAGCAAGTGCGTATTATGCCTTTCATATTGGATACAAAAGTCAATTTTTAACGATTTCAATTAAAGCGTTCAAAATCACGAAAGAAATATCTAGTAATGTATTCAAAATTGGAGTTCCTGTTTTTATTATGAGTCTGTTTCTGGGAGCGATGTCGCTGATTTTTAATCGTTTTCTGATTGAATACGGGGAACAAGCTGTAGCTGGGTTTGGGATTTCATCACGTTTGTTGCAATTTCCTGAATGTATCTTAATGGGATTGTGTGAAGGTGTTGTACCGATGATTGCTTTTAATTTTGTAGCCAATAAAGAACGAATGAAACAGACCATTACCTTTACGCTTAAAGCGATTATGGTTTTAGCTACTACTTTCGGGATTATCGTCTATTTTATTTCAGATCATTTAATAGGATTATTTACCAACGATATGCAATTGATTGAAATGGGTAGCTATATTTTGCATGTTACATTTTTATCTTTATTTATTACAGGAATTACCGTTTTGTTTACAGGAATTTTTCAAGCAACAGCTCAAGGTACGGCGGCATTTATTATGTCTATTATTCAAGGAATCACGTTAATTCCTGTGTTGTATATTGCTAATCAGATGAATGGGTTTCATGGGGTAGTCTGGTCACTTGTGATTTCAGATGTGGTTGCATTTCTAGTAGGGGCGATGATGCTCTATATATTGCGTAATAAGCTACAGCCTGATTTGGAAAGTATAGCAGTATAAAAGAAATTTTTTCACTATAGCAATAACTTTTGATACGAAAGAGAATAACAAAAACCCTTCTTACCACAAAGATAAGAGGGGTCTTTACTTTATAGGATTGTTACATTGTTATTCGTATCTCAAATAATGTATATCTCCGAAAATAATCTTAACGACGACGATCTGCTTCTTCGCTCTCAGCATCGATTTCTTCGTCATCTTCAGTCACTTGTAACTCAGTATCGCCTTCATCATCCGCTACATAACGATCCAAGTCTTCACCACGTTGTACATGACGTTGACCGCCTTCGATATCATTGCCAGCGAACTTCTCAATATCTTCTACAGTGCCGTTGTCTTTATTTTCTCCGCCTTCTGCAAGCTCATTATAGCTTTCTACATCACGTTGCGTAGACATTGCAGGCGAATCAGCTACACCGTATTCTTCGACAGCTTGCCATGCGCCAGCGTCATCGAATTTACCTGTATGACTTTGACGGTTCTCTCCAGCACCTTTAGCCGCAGGAGTGATCAAGTCTTCTTCTACAGGACGGTAATCATTTACACCGCCCCCTTCTTCAGCACTTTCACCTACTAGCATTGTCGTGTATGGAAGAGCTTGTAGACGTTCAAAAGGAATCTCTTCGCCACTGATTTCACTGATTCCATACGTACCATCTTCGATACGTTGTAGAGCAGCATTGACTTGATCTAACTTCTCATCCATATTTTCATCAATCGCCATATCGCGTTCACGTTCAAATGTTTCTGTACCTAGATCGGCTGGATGATTATCTACAGAAGAAAGTTCACCTGTAGAATCAAGTTCGGATTCTACTTGACCATCTGCTGTATCATTTTCCATATTGAAATGGCGTTCCAATGCTTCTTTATCTTCTAATAAACTATTTTTTAATTCCTCAATTTGTGAAGATTTTAAGTGTTTCATTATGTGTTACCCCTCTCAAGACGAGTTATCGTAAATTTGTAGTATGTTTGTTAAATCGATGATCTATTCTCCATTTACCCCACTATGCTAATAATCAATCGCCTGTTAAGAAAAGGAAAAGTTTGGTTAATACAAAAATATCGACTCAACCACTATAATTTTGAAAGGGGAACATTAATGTGAAGGCACTAACATATCAAGGTAAACGCAAAGTAAAAGTTAAAGAGGTCGCAGATGCTAAGTTGCAGAAACAAGATGATATTCTGATTCGTGTAACATCTACATCGATTTGCGGATCTGACTTGCATATCTTTAACGGTGAAATTCCAGGTATGGAAGGCGATTATGTTATCGGTCATGAACCGATGGGAATCGTGGAAGAAGTAGGGCCTGAAGTAACCAAAGTGAAAAAAGGGGATCGTGTTATTATCCCATTTAACGTATCTTGTGGTGAATGTTTCTTCTGTAAAAACGAAATGGAAAGTCAATGTGATAACGCCAATGAAAATCCTGAAAAAGATACAGGCGCTATGTTCGGATATTCCAACACATACGGTGGATTTGCCGGAGGACAAGCCGAATACTTACGTGTACCTTATGGTAATTTCTTGCCTTTCGTGATTCCAGATCGCTTGGAAGTAGCAGACGAAGACGTTCTTTTCTTATCCGATGTTATTCCTACTGCGTACTGGAGTGTAGAAAGTGCTGGCGTGAAAAAAGGCGATACGGTGATTGTACTGGGTTGCGGGCCTATCGGATTGATTACTCAGAAATTCGCATGGCAAAAAGGAGCAAAACGTGTTATTGCTGTAGACCATGTTGAATACCGATTAGCTCATGCCAAACGTACCAACAATGTAGAAACTGTCAATTTCAAAGAAGTCGGCGACGCAGACAAATACCTGTTGGAACTTACAAGCGGTGGAGCAGATGTGGTGATCGACTGTGTAGGTCTAGATGCAGAGAAATCAATGATGGAAAAAATCGAAACTACATTGAAGCTACAAGGCGGCGGCTTGGGTGCTTTAAATTTGGCGAGTAATGTTGTTCGCAAATTCGGTACGATTCAAGTAACGGGCGTATACGGCTTGAATTACAACCAGTTCCCATTCGGTCATCTATTTGAACGTAATATTCAGCTGAAAATGGGGCAAGCTCCAGTCGTTCATTACATGCCTGAGTTGTTCGACCAAATTCAAACAGGTAAATTCAGTGCTGCTGATATTATTACTCACCGTCTGTCATTAGATGAAGCAGAGCATGGTTATAATGTATTTGATAATAAAGACGAGAACTGTATCAAAGTTGTGCTCAAACCATAATAGATTATTATAACAGGTAAGCTCACTACGAGTTGCTTGCATCAACAATCAAAAAAAGTGCTGATTCCTTTAGGAGTCAGCACTTTTTTGATAAGGAGGATAGAGTAGGCTAGCTTATTTTGTAATTATTTACGATATAGAGTCTATTATCTTTTACCAAAGTATATCCAATTCCTTTATTATAATTAAGGTCTAAATTCACCTACAGGTGTCATATGAATTTTCAGCTTATGCTGTCTAATATCCTGATAAAGTGCTGCTGAAATAATAGGATTAGAAATATACGTATAATCGAGTGTGAACAATTCTGCTTCTCCAATTTTCTGTTCGTCTAATACGATTTTTTCGAATCCTTTGGCTATTCGGCGTGGTGGTTGATTGATAGAGCGTAGAACCATAGCTTTGCCAGCATATTGAGATTGTTCATACTGAACAGCATCAAGCGTTTGTAACTTATGAGCAATCCAGTACGTTCCAGATACAGGTACATTATTATAATAGTGAACCTTTGTCGGCACAAATTGTGCAACCACTTTCCATTGTTCTAAAAGTTGCTTCAAAGCATCAGATATTACAGTAGCTCGTGTACCTGTATAGAAAAAATCCACATCCATTTTTCTTAAATTAGAATCTAAAGTAACATCAGCAGTAGTATGAGGGGGTAATTCTGTGTTGATCGGATCATAATAATCATCCAGCGCAGGTACAAATGTAGCTCCTCCTGAAATAAACCCTTTGCGTGGATATTGATATTCCAAAACATAATACTCCATGACTTTATAAATTCCTTTCCGATGTACAAATGATAATCTGTTCTATGTAGTCTAAATCAAAAGAGGATATCTGTAAAAGACCTGCCATTTATAAAATGACAGGTCTTTTATCCGTACTATAGTTGTTATTTTATTATTTCATAAATGATAAACGAAATTCAATTAAAATGCCCATTCGCCTTGACGGAATACTGGTTCTTTTTCGCCGTCTTTAGTGATACCATAGATATCCATTTCACCTGAACCGATCATAAAGTCTACATGTGTCAGACTGTTATTAAGTCCACGTTCATTCAACTCATCACGGGATAATTCTTTACCACCGATCAAGTTAAACGCATATGCACTACCAATTGCAAGGTGATTCGAAGCATTTTCATCAAACAATGTATTGTAATATAGAATGTTCGATTGAGAGATAGGAGACTTGTGAGGCACAAGGGCAACTTCACCCAGATAATGAGAACCTTCATCCATATTGACTAGACGCTCTAATGTATCTTGTCCTTGTTCAGCTTCTACACCAACAATACGACCGTCTTTGAATGTTAATTTGAAATTGTCGATAATGTTACCACCATAACTTAAAGGCTTCGTGCTACTTACATAGCCGTTAACATCGCTCTTAAGAGGTGCAGTAAATACTTCTTCTGTTGGCATATTCGCCATAAATGAGAATCCACGCTCACTTGTGCTTTCTGCTGCTGCCCATAAGTGACCTTCAGGAAGACCAATCGTCAAATCTGTTCCTGGTGCAACATAATGAAGTTGTTTGTATGCTTTATCGTTCAGGTATTTGGACTTGGTATTTAACAATTCAACGTGTTTTTCCCAAGCTTCGATCGCATCGCCATTACCTACGCGTACAGCTTTGAGAATCGCATCCCACATAGTAGACATTTGATCTTCTTTTGCTACATCAGGGAATACTTTAGCAGCCCAAGCTTCAGAAGGAACCGCTACGATAGACCAGCTTAATTTTTCAGATTGTACATACTCACGGTATTTCGCAAGTGCTTTATTAGCAGTCATTTGATACGTAGAAATGCGCTCAGGCTTTACCCCTTTTAACAAATCAGGATCATCCGAGATGACATGCAAAATAGCTCCGCCATCTTCAGCAAGTTCTTCCATTTCAGCAGCATACCATTTTGGACCAATTTCAAAAGATTCATCTGGAGCCAGATCGTAGCGCATACGTGCGACTTGGTCGTCACTCCAATTGACTTTAACAAGAACAGCACCAGCTTCATATGCTTTTTTGGTGACAATACGTACAAATTCAACAGCATCAATCGAAGCATTGATAACCAAACGCTGACCTGGCTGTATATTAACACCGACCCGTACCGCAAGTTCGGCGTACTGTTCTAATTTGATCTGAAAATCTGACATTGATAAATTCCTCCATTTCAAATACAAAAATGTGTCAAAGAATCATTTTATGATCCGTCTTATCTATTTTACAGGAATCTATTCGTAATGAAAACAAAATGTCGAAATGTATAAATTTCCATATCTAAAAATAAAATTTGGTTTCTTTAAAAAAATGGTCTAGAATACTGTATAAATTGTTATATTTATTATGAATCCGTAATTGGTTGATGTGAGGTAAGAGAGGGGCAATCTGGATGGTATCCGATTGGAGAGTAGCTGAAGAAGCGCTACGCCGTATAGGAGTAAGTGGTAGTGATGATAATGATCCTGTTGTTATATCAGGTTATGCGGATGGAGCAAGGTGTATAGGCATAGGAACAGATGCGGCTGTATTTACGTATGATCAAGTTCCAGAGTATGCGTTTAAGCTTTTTACACCTGAAGCGATTGATAAAATTCAATCTGAAGTCTTTGTATATGAGCGATTAGCAGGTTCACCGTATTTTCCGACTTGTTATGGTAGAGGAACGAACTATCTGGTTATGAGTTATGAAGAAGGGCCAACTCTTCAAGATTGCTTACTACAAGGAATAGAAGTACCAGAGCAAGTGATTTTGGATGTAGAAGCGGCTAGAGAGTATGTACGCAGTATTGGTCTGAATCCACGGGATATTCATCTTAAAAATGTCATTGTCCAAAATGGACATGCTAAAGTAATCGATGTGTCCGAGTATATTCAAAAAGGCGATGATAAGCGTTGGGATCATCTGGTATGGGCTTATTATCAATTTTATAGCCGGATATCAGGTAAAAGTATTCCATCATGGGTATTAGATACGGTCAAAAATTGGTATTCTCGTCTGGGCAAAACCAATATCGATCTGGAAGAATTTGCGAAAAGAGCAGGCGAACTGTTCTCTAAATATATGAAATAACATAAGTAATAAAAAAAAGAAGGAAGTTCTCTACATATACCGTAGAGAGCTTCCTTTTCAAATAAAGCAGACAGTTAAAAAGAAAATCAAAGACTCATAAGATCATATTCAAACTTAAAGTTTAAATCCAGCTAACAATTGTTGTAGATCTTCTGCAAGTGAAGAGAGGTAACGAGCCGATTCAGACACTTCTTCCATTGTAGATAATTGTTCTTCGCTGGCTGCGTTCATTTCTTGAATACCAGCAGAACCTTGTTCGGATAGAGCACTTAAATGTTCCATTGCTTCAGAGATTTGTTGAGATTGTACAGTGATAGAACCCACCATTAAGCGTGTACCACCAATTTGTTCTACCGTATCAGCTACGGCTTGACGAATCGCTTCAAAAGCGACATTGACACGTTTACTACTTTGAACACCTGCTTGTACATTGTTCACTGAAGTATGCACTTGCTCAACAGCTTTTTGACTTTCAGATTGAACGTCTGAGATCAAAGCGGTAATTTGTGTAGATGATTGGGCTGCACCTTCAGCAAGTTTGCGAATCTCATCCGCAACAACTGCAAATCCACGTCCAGATTCCCCGGCACGAGCCGCTTCAATCGAAGCATTGAGAGCAAGTAAATTGGTTTGTTTGGCAATTTGTTGAATTGCTTGCGAAGCTAAGCCGATTTCGTCTGATTTTTGATTTAAACTAGTTAACACATTCAAATTATCTTGAATATTGCTTGCCAAATCATTGATCAAATGTGTAATTTCTTGAACTTCATTGATTCCATTTCCTGCGGTTTCTTCCATATGATTCGTAAGCACTTGAATATTTTTATTGCTTGTTTGCAATTGTTGCATTTTGTCAGTCATTTCATTGGTTGCATTAGTTACCTGGTTAACCGTCTCGACTTGAGATTCAAATCCAGTTGATAACTCACCAGAAGAAGTAGCGATATGAGAAGAAGCTTTTGCTGTTTGTTCGGCACTCGCTGTTAATTGTTCAGAAGAAGCCGATAATGTCATTGCACTTTCGTCGACTTTTTTCGTGATTTCACGAATACTGGATATCATAGTGTTGAAGCCAGCAGACAATTGACCGATCTCATCTTTAGATACATAGTCAGAATGAACGGTAAGATCACCATCAGATGCGTTAGTCATTAATAGTTGTACATTATTTAAAGGGCGTACAATTAAGCGTACGATCCAAGTTCCTAGTAATAGCGATACAATCAAGCCTATCGCAAAAAGAATACCTGTAATCCATTGAGATTGAGCATACTGTTGATCTGAATTGACTTTCGCATTGCCGCCTTCATCAATAAGATTGGTGCGCATAGCGTTAAGTACTTCATTTAACTGAGTACGCTGGTTACTTAGATTCGCATAAGCTTGAAAAGCTTGCTCATTCTCATTAGATGCTGCTAAAGCAGAAATATTGTCACGTTGTTCGGAAAAGGCTGTTGCTAAAGGAACCAATTCAGCCGCTAGCTTCTGATTTGCCGGGCTTAAAGCCATTTGACCCATTAATTCAAATTGTTCTTTGTTACTTGCAGTCGTTGCATTAATAAGATTGACTAGCGCTTTGTTAGCTGTTGGGTCCGTCGTCTGCATCAATTCAAGAAGATTAGCAGCACTATCCCCATAGTTCATAATAATTTGATCCATAATTGTTAGCGAGCGCATATTAACTTCATACATATTTGAAGCGACTTTGGACATTTTATTAGTCATCAATGTTCCTGTGGCGCTTAACATAATTAAGATTAGTAGGTTTACTACAATAAGAGTGATAATTTTGGTTCTAACTTTCCAGTTTTTCATGCTTTGTTCTCCTGACTGAATATGATTTAAAATCGTATTTATATTTTGAAGCGGGCAAGAGTCGTCTGTAAATTCTCAGCAAGATCCGCTAAATAGCGTGCCGCACTTGAAACTTCTTCCATCGTAGACAATTGCTCTTCACTAGCAGCGCCTGTCTGTTGAATTCCCGCAGAACTTTCTTCTGATATCGCACTCACATGTCCCATGGCTTCAGCAATCGTCTCTGATTGTTTGGCAACTTCTTGAATCAATGAACCGGTACGAAGAATTTTCTCTGTTGTATTGCTAACCGAATGTTGAATCGCTTGAAATGCTGTATTGACACGAGTACTGCTTGCAACAGTGCTCTGGATGCTATCGGATGATTTGTGAACTTGTTCAACAGCCATATTACTATCATGTTGGATCGATTGAACCATATTTGAAATTAATTTGGATGAATCAGCTGTACTGGATGCAAGCTTGCGAATTTCTTCAGCAACCACTGCAAATCCTCGACCTGCATCACCTGCCCGAGCTGCTTCGATCGAAGCATTCAAAGCAAGTAGATTAGTTTGTTGAGCAATCTGCTGGATGGCAGAAGAAGCAATACTGATCTGGTTGGATTTATCATTCAAATTAGTCATGACCACTAGATTGTCTTGCATATCTTTAGCTATTTCCTGAATTAAATTCGTAATCTCAGTCACTTCACTTAATCCATTTTTAGCGTCATTGTTCATTTGTTCTGTCATTTGATTCACTTCATTACTAATCGCAGCTACATGTCCCATACGTTCATACATTGAACCAATGGACTGATTCACTTGGTTCACAGATTCTACTTGAGATTCAATACCTGTAGACATTTCATTAGTAGCGACAGCAATATGTTCAGCAGCTTGAGCAGTCTGATCTGCACTTGCTGTTAATTCTTCAGAAGAAGCTGATAATGTCATTGCACTTTCATCCACTTTGCGAATAATATCTTTCACATTATTGACCATAGCATTGAAGGATTGTGTAACCTGTCCAATCTCATCACGAGATGTATATGTTCCTTCTACTGTAAGATCGCCTTCACCCGCACGACTCATCAATTCTTGTAGATGCTTCAGTGGGCGACTGATCGTACGGCTGATCCATAAACCTAGTAATACAGAAAGGAGAGCACCTGCGATAAAGACAATAATTAATACTAATTTGGCAACAGAGGCTAGATGAACAGCTTCTTGATTGTTGATTTGAGCTTCTGACTTGAGCAAAGCATTAAGTTGTCTGGTCGTGTCATTCATTGCTATTCGTAATGGCTCTACATCATTTTGAAAAACGCGATACGCTTCGGTGTTGTTATTTTGTGAAGCATTTTGAAGAACTTCTTCAATTTTGGAAGTGTAATCCGTTAAAGATTGAGTGTAAGTATCATAAAGCTTGGTTGTTGCTGGACTGAGCTTGATCGTGCTCATATCTGTATATAAAGTTTGATTTTGAGTCAAACGTTCTTTAATAGAAGCATCTAATGCTGTATTGCGTTCATCGTCTGTCGTGATAATAAATTCAAGCAATGCAGCTTCGATCGTACGGTTATCAATAATGATCTGGCTAACATCACTGATTGCTCTTACATTCTGGTTATACATTTCGTTCGATTCAGTAGACATCAGATCCGTTGTTTTGTAACCTGCAAATCCTATAACAATCATAAACAATGCACTGATTAACGTTAAACTGATAATTTTAGTTTGTACTTTTAAATGCTTCACCGATACCATCTCATCTCGTGTCTATTTTTATAGTTAATAAGTCTTGGTTTTTAAGTAATGTAAAAATATCACATTTTGTCGAATATGTCGATACATTTTTAAATATTTTTTCATTAATTGTATTTTAATGTATTTTTAAAAAGGTTTTAATATTAAGGCGTTATCTATTATTGTCCTTTTAAATCTATCTTTTGTCGCTTTTTCAATCCTTTTATTGTTCCAACAAATTATATTTCGGTAAAATTTTAAAATAATGTATAGATGTCGAAAAAAATAATATTTTAAAACTCGAATGTCGAATATAGTCGAAATTAATATAGTTAAAAAGACCTTATTTTTAACAAATTTAAATAATACAACATACTTTGATATGAAAAAGGGTATTGAGTAGGAGTGTTCATTTACGATGAAGCTTTATTTTGAATAGCGAAAGGAAGATTACAATGGATCAAAAACATTTATATATTAACGGAGAATGGGTGAAAGCTAGTTCGTATACTCCTTTATATTCTCCCTACAATCGTTCTCTTATTACAGAAGTGGCAGAAGCGAACGCAGAAGAAACGAAGCAAGCAATTACTGCTGCTTATGAAGCTAAAGAGACTATGCGTGCGATGCCAGCTCATCAGCGAGCATCTATTTTGGGAAAATTAGCTTCTCTATTAGAACAACGATCTGAAGAAGCAGCTCAATTGATCGCTCTAGAAGGCGCCAAGCCGATTCAAGCCGCTCGTACTGAAATTGGGCGTACTGTCGAAACGTATAAATTTGCAGCAGAAGAAGCCAAACGGATTCATGGTGAAACGATCCCACTGGATGCTTCGGTCAGTGGAGAAGGAAGAATAGCGTATACGGTTAAAGAGCCTGTAGGTGTAGTTGGAGCGATTACTCCTTTTAACTTCCCTATGAATCTGGTTGCACACAAAGTGGGTCCTGCTCTTGCCGCTGGAAATACGGTTGTATTGAAGCCTGCGGAGCAGACACCATTGTCTTCTTTCTTATTAGCCGAATTATTACAAGAAGCAGGATTGCCTGCTGGCGCACTTAATGTAGTGACAGGTGATGGTAAAGTGGTAGGAGATACGATTGTTACTGATGAACGTGTCAAAGCATTATCATTTACAGGTAGCCCGGGAGTAGGTATCTCTATTCGTTCCAAAGCAGGGCTGAAAAAAGTGACTTTGGAGCTTGGATCGAATTCTGGCTTGATTATTGATCGAGATACTGATATCCCGGCGATGATTAAGCGTGCAGTCTCCGGAGCATTTGGTAATCAAGGGCAAGTGTGTATTTCAATTCAGCGAATCTATGTACATCAGGAGATCTTTGAAGCGTTTGTTGCTCAATTTGTAGAAGCAACGCGTGCACTGAAGTTAGGTGATCCTATGAATGAAGATACCGATGTGTCGGCTATGATCGCACCGAAAGAACAGACAAGAGCGATAGAATGGATTGAAGAAGCTGTGTCCCAAGGAGCAGAGATTGCTTATGGCGGTACAGTAGAGAATGATCTTCTGTTGCCAACTGTCTTATTACGAGTACATCCGGAAGTACGTGTAGCATGTAAAGAAGTCTTCGCTCCAATCGTAATGATCAACCCTGTGGCAGATATGGAAGAAGCCATTCGCGAAGTCAATCGTTCGGATTATGGATTGCAAGCAGGGATCTATACGCAACAACTGCAAACGGCATTTCATGCTGCTGAGAAATTAGAAGTCGGCGGAGTAATTGTTAACGATATTCCTTCATTCCGTGTAGATCATATGCCATATGGTGGAGTCAAACAAAGCGGGATAGGACGCGAAGGAATCAAATATGCTTTAGAAGAAATGTTAGAGACTAAGTTAGTTGTCTTTAAAAAATAAGCAGTCTATCGAGTAATAATTTCCAGTTTTATTGTTAAAATTATACTCATTCACGACCTGATTCTTATAACCTTTTTTCACTTTTTGTGAATCGGAATTTAAATAAGACTTAATTACTGCTGAAAAGTAGAATTAAGTCTTATTTACGTGCGTAAAATGAGGTACTTTTCCCCAAATGATACTAAACTATACACCCTATGTCAGATAAAACAGTGTTTTTCAACTTTTTCCATATTTTTATCTAAAAAGGTATTTATTTTTTTTAGGAATCATGATACGATTCCTTTCAGACGCAAGAGGAATCCACAAAATGATTTATTTGGTAAAATATGAGCGTCCAAAAGGAGGGGTACCGGTTACTGATTGTTGTTGTAGATGTTGCCCGCAGTTTGTAGCTGGCGCTTAGGCATTCCTAGAATGCTATCATTCAATTTTGGCAAAGGCTCGTAGGTACTTAGAAGAAAAGGAAGAATATTCGCAGACAGGCTATACCAAAAAAACCAAGTGAACAGGGGAGAATACTTTGAAAAAGACGTTTGGATTTATACTTGCCGGTAGTTTGTTGATTGGTGCTCAGGCTCCAGCTTTTGCTGCTTCTGCTAATGAAGTAACACCACTAGGAGATTACACTCCACAAGTGATTACACAATCTACTTTGGTGACTAGCGGATTGACAGGCGATGCAAAAGTATGGAAATTCTTGGACAGACAAAAACGTACAATTGCCGGAGATCAACAAGCAACTGCACAACAAGTTTTTGATATTACTAAACGTCAAGCAGATTCTTCTACAGGTACAGAACATTATCGCATCAACCAAATTTACGAAGGCGTTCCTGTATACGGCGCAGAACAAACACTACATTTCGATAAAACAGGAAATGTATCTTTGTATCTAGGTAGCGTTGTGGAAGACGTTTACGGTAAATTGAGTGATTCTAAAGATGCAAAAGCAGCTGTAACTCCAAAAATTAGCGCTTCTGAAGCAATCAAAATTGCTGAAAAAGATGCTGCTTCTAAAATTGGTTCACTAGGCGAAGCTCAAAAAGCACCAAGTGCTAAATTGTATGTATATGCTCCAGAAGATAAAGCTAGCTTAGCGTATGTAACTGAAGTTAACGTACTTACTCCTGAACCACTTCGTACACGTTACTTTATCGATGCGAAATCAGGTTCAATCTTGTTCCAATATGACTTGATTGAGCATGCTACAGGAACAGGTAAAGGCGTATTGGGCGATACCAAATCGTTCACAACAACAGTATCAGGTTCTAGCAACTTATTGATCGATAGCACTCGTGGAAAAGGTGTACAAACATATACGGCAGCTAACCGTACTTCCTTGCCAGGAACAACAGTATCCAGCACAAGCAGTACGTTTAACGATCCTGCTGCTGTAGATGCTCATACTTACGCAGAAAGAGTATATGATTTCTACAAATCTAACTTTGGACGTAACAGTATTGATGGTAATGGTCTAGCTCTTAAATCAACAGTTCATTACTCTACTAGATATAACAACGCATTCTGGAACGGAACTCAAATGGTATATGGAGATGGCGACGGTTCTACATTCATTCCATTGTCTGGCGACTTAGACGTTGTTGGTCATGAATTGACTCACGGTGTAACCGAGTATACAGCTAATCTTGAATACTACGGTCAATCCGGTGCGTTGAATGAAGCGATCTCTGATATGTTCGGTAACACAATCGAAGGTAAAAATTGGTTGATCGGTGATGCGATCTATACGCCAGGTACAACTGGTGATGCACTTCGTTACATGGACAACCCTGCTAAAGGTGGACAACCAGCTTCAATGTCTGCTTATGTAAATACAAGTGATGATAATGGCGGCGTACACACAAACAGTGGTATTCCGAACAAAGCATACTACTTGTTAGCGCAAGGTGGAACATTTGGTGGAGTGAACACTACAGGTATCGGTCGTTCACAAGCAATCCAAATCGTATATCGTGCATTGAACTACTACCTAACTTCTAGCTCTAACTTCTCAGCTTACCGTTCTGCAATGATCCAAGCTTCTACAGACTTGTACGGTGCAAGCTCTGCGCAAACAACAGCAGTTAAAAACTCTTTGAGTGCTGTAGGCATTAACTAATCTCGAATAGTTACATCCAAGAAGCAGTAAATGATCTCTTTGAGATTGTTTACTGCTTCTTTTTGTTTTCATTTGATAAAATGTGGTTATTTATATAAAATGAAATAATAAACACAGATTTATTTTCTTATTATGAAATAATTGTTGGTTATTTGTGAATAACGAGTCTGAAATCATCTATAATATTTATTTATCAAACATATAAATTTGTTTTAAAAGAAAATTTTCGTTAAAAACAACATTTTTGTTTGGATTGATGATATTATATGCTCTAGTAAACAACATTTATTTTTAAAATCCCAAATAAAGGAGTGGAAGACATGGAACGCGAAATGGCATTGGAAATTGTAAGAGTAACAGAAGTCGCGGCATTGGCTTCGGCTCCCTGGATGGGACGCGGTGACAAAAACAGCGCAGATGAAGCAGCAACATTAGCTATGCGTGCAATGTTTGACTCGGTATCGATCAACGGTACAGTAGTTATTGGTGAAGGTGAAATGGATGAAGCTCCAATGTTGTATATTGGAGAAAAAGTGGGAAATACAGATTCGCCAGAAGTTGATGTGGCTGTAGACCCGCTAGAAGGAACAGCTATTGTAGCGAAGGGGTTGAATAACGCACTTTCGGTTATTGCTGTAGCAGATAAAGGTAATCTTCTGCATGCACCCGATATGTATATGGAAAAGTTAGCTGTAGGCCCTGCATTAGTGGGAAAACTCAGTATTGAAGATCCTGTCGATGTGACTTTGCATAAAGCATCCAAAGCACTCGGTAAAAATATGGCGGATATCACCGTAATGATACTGGATCGTGATCGTCATGAAAGTATTATCAAAACATTACGTAAAGTAGGGGTACGGATCAAATTTATCAGCGATGGCGATGTAGCTGGCGCGATGGCTCCTGCTTTCCCCGAAGCAGGGATTGATCTGTATCTAGGTTCAGGCGGTGCACCAGAAGGTGTACTGGCGGCAGCGGCGCTATCTTGCCTTGGTGGAGAACTTCAAGGCAGACTGATGCCAGCCAATGCAGCTGAATTTGAACGCTGTCAGACAATGGGTATCGAAAATCCGTACCAGATTCTAACGATGCAGGATATGATCGGCACCGACGATGTTATTTTTGCCGCAACAGGTGTAACGCCTGGTGAGATCCTGGGTGGTGTACGTTATCTGGCGGATGATCGTGCAGAGACACATTCAATTGTTATGCGTGCCAAAACCAAAACGATTCGTTATATCAAATCACTTCATTACCTACCGAACAAAGAAGTGCTTCACAAAGTAAGAAAGATTCAAGCAACAGGGCAACCTGAAGATCGCCGTGTAGCAGCTGTTGAATCGGTAGTCAGTAGCAAAAAGCAACCGGTCGAAGCGAAGCCAACATCTTAATCGCTTATATTGCATTTTTGATTTCAGTATTATTCTTTATAAAAAGACAGTCCTTGATAGAAGGGCTGTCTTTTTTTGTATGGATTTGAAGAATCACAGAGATTGGTATAGGATAAATGATAATGAATCTTACTAGAGGAAGGGTATGGACAGCATGGAACTTAGCTTAGATCATGACATGTTAAAAGCTAAATTTTATATCATCATGGAACCACATCCTGATGCGATATATAGTGCTTCTTTTGCAGAGTTGAGTACAGTGGACGGGATGGAGAAGTTTTTACAGTTCTATGCTCCTTTGTTAAAAGCACCAGATACCGAACCTGCGGGCACATTTTTTTGTTCGTGGTTAGGTCGAATCGCATTAGCAGGGCAATATTATCTTTCCTTCTATAATAAGAGTATTGCACTTGAGCCGGATAATTTAATTATGGATATGGTTGAGAGTAATGGATATTGTCAGTTTGCTTTTCGACTTCAGCAATGGGGTGAAGAGCAAGGGCCGGATACACCTGAGGAACGAGCCTTATTCCGTCAGACTCATTTAGAACAGTTGTACCAACAAACGCTTCGTCCTATAGTTGAAGCGATCTCTGCGGTCACAGGAGCTCATGCGCGTGTCTTCTGGCGTCAATTTCCAAGTCAGTTCAATTATTTTGTGCAGACATGGCAACAAGAAGCATCTTCACCAGAGATTGTAGAGCATATTAAAGATGATCATCGGTATGTGACTTCTGAAATGAGTGCTGAACCTTTTGGATTAACGGTGAATCCATTAAATATGCGGACTCGTTATACGACCAGTATTCAAGGAGATCAACAGATTCCACTAAAAAGTGCTTGTTGTCTATATCATCGGATGGATGACGGGGATTATTGTTTCTCTTGTCCGAAGCTTAGTGAAACCGATAGAGATGAGCGTCGTCATGCTTATCAACAAAAGGAGGGGATTTAATTGATTATTGGAATTATATCGGATACCCATCTATCCAGTCGCAATCGTCATTTGCCTAATCATGTATTAGAAGGTTTACAAGGGGTAGATTTAATTTTGCATGCAGGAGATTTCTGTGATTGGTGGGTCTATGAGAAGTTGTCTGAATTAGCGCCTGTCGAAGCAGTCGCAGGTAATAATGATGGATCAGAGATTGTGGAGCGATTAGGACTACAAAAGATTATTGAAGCGGGCGGTAAGCGAATCGGATTGGTGCATGGAGATGGATGGAAAGGGACGACACCGGATCGTGCTTTTAATACGTTTCCTAATGAAGCAGTAGATATTATTGTATTTGGACACTCGCATACACCATTGTCTGAAGTGCGAGAAGATATCCTACTATTCAATCCGGGTTCGCCAACAGACAAGCGCCGTGAACCTCGATACTCTTATGGTAAGATCACGATTGAGGGCGATCAAGTATCTGCGGAACACTTCTTTTTTGATAAAGAATAATCTATAGATCCTATATAAAAGGGTTGATGATAAGCGTATGTCGCTCAAATCATCAACCCTTTTCGTGATGCCTATTTACGTATTACATCAGGATAAAGTGATCGTTTACCATGCGGAATACTCTAGGTGAATCCAACTTGAGATGGAGCGTGTACTATCACTGGATAACGTAATTCGATACAGACCCGGTATAGGATCGTTAGGAGAAAGAGGTAATATACGATGCAAAAATCCACCTTGATTGCCGTCAATAATCTCTGTGACGACAGGTGTCCATTTTTCAGTAGACCATGAGTAAAATTCATAGGTCATGAATACACGCTCTCCTGGCAGTAATGTAACAGAAATCTCGGCATCTACATTGCCACCCGGGCCAATACTAGGACTGTAATACACACGATTATTTTGATCCATCGATCCTGGGAAATCATCTTCTGCATATAATGAAGGTGTGATCGTATTTTCGCTAGATGAAGGGATCTCATTGTGCTCCATCGCCATCATTGAAGTGGGAGAAATAAAGAACGTCATCGTTAAGATCAATCCTATTACTGATGCAGCATATTTTGAATAGTTCATAACATATCCTCCTTGATAAGATAAAGATATATTCCTACTACAAATCCAATAGCGAGTGGGAACCTCGATGATCACCTCCTTACTCAAGTAGCAAACAAGCTGTTATCACAACTAAAAAGTAAGCGTCATCATTTTACATCCTAATATTACTATATTTTCCATAATATTAATATAAGTAACTAGAAATAATGTAGGCTGCATAACGAATATACCGATATCAACAATGCAATAGGTCTATAACTATAAGGAAAAATGACTTTATTTTTACATAAGATATATAATTATAGGGTTATAACTTAAATATTTCCTTATATTCATATAGATAGAACTATTATTCGATGATATCGTTAACTTAAACCTGATAAACATGATTTTAAGTAACAGGTTGCATATTATACTTCAAAAGGAGCGATATCACTGATGAAAAAATGGTTAACAACAGCGTTAGCGGCTACTTTGTTAGCATCAGTAGTTACAATTGTGCCGACAACTGCTGTACCAACAACAACTGTTGAAGCGGCAGGAGTACAAAACACTACCATTATCGTGAAAGCAGGGGAAGTGTATGATGGCAAAGGAGCACGTTTCATCGCAGGAAGTGCTCTTGGAGATGGCAGTCAAAAAGAAGGTCAAAAACCTATTTTCCGTGTTGAAAATGGGGGTACATTAAAAAATGTAGTACTGGGTTATCCAGCGGCTGATGGCGTACATACTTATGGCAACGCCACTCTGGAGAACATTGTCTGGGAAGATATCGGTGAAGATGCAATGACAATCAAAGAGAGCGGAACAGTTACGCTTAAAGGCGGTTCAGCTACCAATGGTGACGATAAAATGTTCCAAATCAATGCTGCTTCTACGTTTAAAGTGAGTAACTTTAAAGGTTCCAAAGCAGGTAAATTTATTCGTCAATTGGGCGGAAGTACATTCAAAGTGAATGTAACAATCGACAATTGCGATATCTCTGATATGAAAGAAGCTATTTTCCGTACAGATAGTTCAACAAGTACAGTGAAAATGACAAATACTCGTTACCACAATGTAGGCACTAAATTTATTGGTGTTAAAAACATTACGGAAAGTGGTAACACTCAATATTAATAGTTAACGATCCAGTTATTGGTGTACATGTTTTCCCAACTCTAACCCTGATTTGTCCTTGTTCTTAGCAAATCCCCCTTTGCTACTATAAATAGAACAGTTAACCTCCAACTCACATCGTAGTGAGTTAGGAGGTTCTTTTTTTGTGCATAATTATGCTTTATGTATCGCAGAAATTGCATATTTAATCTTTTTTTAAGTAATTCATGATCTGAATTTAAGGTTTATCCTCCACAATGAAATGACATAAAAGACATACATGTACTATTTATAGTCGGGGGAGGAACACCTATGGAAATAAGAGCAAATGCAGTATCCAAATCGAGGATAGATATCCCACTTATTTTTATTTTAATCCTTTCTGCTTTTCTGAACATATGGAAGATTTGGGAAAACGGAAATGCAAATGCTTACTATACAGCAGCAGTAACCAGTATGCTTCAAAGTTTCCATAATTTTTTCTATGCTTCATTTGATCCCGGAGGATTTGTAACGATTGATAAGCCTCCTGTAGCGTTCTGGGTGCAGACGTTATTTGCATCTATTTTTGGAGTGCATGGATGGAGCGTCACGTTGCCGATGGCATTAGCAGGTGTCGGATCGGTAGGTTTAATTTATCTTATTGTCAAACCGACTTTTGGAACGTCTACAGCACGTTTAGCAGCACTAATGATGGCGATCACCCCTGTAGCAATAGCCGTACAACGTTCCAATAATGTAGATAGTCTATTAGTATTCTGTTTGCTACTAGCAACATGGATGTTATTCAAAGGCATGAAGCAACATAAAGCACTATGGATTATTGCCGGATTTTCGATGGTGGGTATTGCTTTTAACGTCAAGATGCTACAAGCGTATATGATCTTACCTGCCTTATATGTATTTTATCTTTTGGCTTACCAAGTTCATTGGAAAAAGAAACTATCTGTTCTAGCGATCGGAACGGTATTGTTAGCAGGTATTTCGGTATCATGGGCAATGGTAGTCGATAGTGTACCGGCTAGTGAGCGACCTTATGAAGGAAGTAGTCAGACAAACTCTGTGATGGAATTAGCTTTTGGCTATAATGGACTGAATCGTCTAACCGGACAGACGTCTGTACTTGCACCAGCGAATGAGCTGAACAGCAGTCAGATTGCTTCTCCAGCAGGAGGTAGAAACACAGGAACGATGTTTAATATTGGCGATGCAGGCCCGCTTCGTTTATTTCAATCCAGTCTTTCCGGTCAAGCAAGTCTATTATTACCATTTGCGATCATCTCATTGATTGCATTATTTGCAGGTTTACGCCGAAAATGGCGTCGTCCAGATCATCTAGAAACTATATTCTGGGTGATATGGTTGCTTCCTGTTGCTGGCTTCTTCAGTATTGCAGGATTTTTTCATCAATATTATCTGATTATGTTGGCACCACCTGTCGCTGTACTGGCTGCAACAGGATGTATGGCTCAATGGAAATTATACCGTGAAGAGCGTGGATGGCTATCATGGTTGTTGCCTATCAATATGGCAGTGACAACTGCTTTTCAACTGTATGTGATCTATCCATTTAATGAAACGATCGGTTCAAGTTGGTTTTATATTATTGGCATTTTAGGATTAGGGTTGACGATAGGCTTGATCTTAGGCAAACGTCGTTCTATCTTCAAAGAAAGAAAAGGGTATCTAGCTTCTATGGCGATGGCAGTTCTTATGTTAACTCCAATGTATTGGTCATCATTCTCTATTGTAAATGCTACTGGCAACGTAGCTATTCCAGCAGGTGGCCCTGAAGCGAAAGAAAGATTGGGCGGATTCGGAGGTGCTTCTGCACGTTTAACAGCCCCCGAAGAAACACCTCCTGCGAGAACGCCTAATCGTGGCGGTATGTATCAGAGTGCCAATGAGAAATTATTACAATATGCGATGGAGCACAATACAGGGGAAAAATATCTATTCGCTGTATCTAATGCAAGTACAGCCGCCCCTTATATTATCCAAACAGGCAAGCCTGTGATGGCAATGGGTGGATTCGGAGGCAGTGATCCGATTCTCACCGTAGACTCTTTACAAGATTTGATCAGCAAAGGAGAAATCAAATACTTTATGATCAATGGTATAGGGGGTCGTGGTGGTGAAGCTAGTGAAGTGATCACATGGATTAAAGCACACGGCACAGAAGTTCCTACGGAAGAGTGGCAAGATACGACCAGTACGGTTTTACAAAATAGCCTTTCTGGAGCTAATAATACTAAAGTTACAAGTTCTACTATGAACAGCCCTCTAAATGGGATGAATCGTACCCATAATGGCGGTGGATTCGGTGGGATGATGAGTGGCACATTGTATGAAATTACACCAGCAGATATTAATTCATAAGATTGTATAAATACTATCCTCTTTTTCTTGTAGATTCACTCTACAGAAGAAGAGGATTTTTGCAATATTGATTCGATTGCGTTTCATAATATATAAGAGGTTTACATATTATCTTATACGATCTTTTTAATTGTAAGTAAGTATCGAACATCTACTAACGTACACTTGTACGTGAATGATCTATATGGAGAAACCAAAGTCAGTGTTGATTATAAAAAGAAAAAAGGAATATAGGAGGGTAATATTTATGATTAGTGATAACACATTATACGATTGCATTATTGTAGGTGGAGGCATTGCAGGATTACAGGCGGCTATTCAGTTAGGCAGATATTCTGCACATGAAGTACTGGTGATTGACGCTGGACATGGACGTTCTACTTTGTGCCAGAACTACGGAAACATTCTTGGATTTCCAAATGGTGTCTCAGGCGAAGAGTTGCGTAAGCTTGGACGTGAACATGCAGAACCATTAGGTGTACAATTTCATGAAGATCGCATTTTGGAAGCTCAACAAAAAGAAGATCATTTTCTACTCAAAGGTGCACAAGGAGAAAGTTATAAAGCCAAAACGCTATTGTTAGCTACAGGCTTAATTGACCGTTTCCCACGATTACCGGGATTAGTTGAAACATTGGGTTATAGTGTATATGTATGCCCGGATTGTGATGGTTATGAGATTGAAGATCGTCGTACAGTCGTGATCGGTGCAGGAGAAGCAGGAGCACAAATGGCTCTTATTCTGTCAGAGCGTACTTCAGACTTAATCTATATCAATCATGAATCCAAGCCATTCCGTCCAGAAACGATGGAGCATTTACAACACAAACAAATATCGTATATCGAATCGGCTGTAGCTAAAGTGGATTATCATGAAGGTGGTATTATCCATAGTGTAGAGCTAGAAGATGGACAGACCATTGAAGTGGAACGTGGATTTATTGCTTTTGGCGGAAATCATGTCAATTCAGAGCTTGCCGAGCAATTAGGTGTAGAA
Source organism: Paenibacillus sp. CFBP13512 (assembly GCF_005233705.1). Taxonomy (NCBI): domain Bacteria; kingdom Bacillati; phylum Bacillota; class Bacilli; order Caryophanales; family Paenibacillaceae; genus Paenibacillus; species Paenibacillus sp. CFBP13512. The sequence continues at coordinate 334,683 of NZ_QGAD01000003.1, forward strand.
ACGATTCATAATCATCATATAGAGACCGATCCACGCTCTAAAATGAGCAATATTGAAAATGTATGGATTGCTGGTGATCTAGGGGCACATTCAGAACAAGCGAATATTGCTATGGGCGAAGGAGCACAAGCGGCGATATGGATTAATAAAACATTATTAAAAATGAAAAGTACTCCACAAAAGCAAACAGTAAATTAATAACTATATTTCTATAATATTCTAGAAAGCAAAAGACACTTTAAGTGCGCTTTTGCTTTCTTTTGTGAAAACGGTTGTGTTAAAATTGAGATGGATTACTATTTAATTGGTCAGGTGGGGTGTCATATTGCGTTTATATCCTAAAAAGGGATTCAAGCTTGTCACCATTGTAAGCACTATCATCGTTTTCTCAATCCTACTCACGATGATTATTTCTGTTTACTCCGCTTATCTGGTTAGTAAACAAGCGCTTGTTGATAATTATCTGGAAAGCAATTACCAGCATGCTAGTGAACTGGCTAATGCTGCGGGTAATGTGTTAGATACAATGCAAGAAAGTGTCGATGGACTCGCTACAATATGGCAACGTGGAAGTAAAATCGATCAAGATTTGTTAGAAGATTTGTATTCTAATAACAAAAATTACTTTAATTCGATTGTCATTGTAAATAAGAAGTTAGTTGTAGATAATACGGTACCTGCTACATCAGGTGTCACAGCAGGGCAACAATTAAGTGGACCTATCAACAATATGTTGTTAGAGATACGTATTCCTCATATCACTGAGCCTTTTCGAAGTAAAGATGGTAGATGGATTGTATTAGTAACCAGCCCTTTATTTGATAAGCAAGAACGTTATTATGGGTATATTGCCGGAACGATTTATTTGCAAAAATCAAATGTATTACAAGGTATTTTAGAACATGATTATTCTTCGGATGGTTCGTATATCTATGCCGTCGGGCCTAAAGGGAATATTATTTTCCATCCGGATATCAACTTAGTCGGAGTAAGCAAAGCTTCGGATGAAGCAGTGTGGAAAGTCATGGCAGGTCTAGCAGGCAAAATTGAATTTACCGATCAACAAGATCAGACCTTCTATACTGGCTATGCTTATAATATGAAAACTAGCTGGGGTGTGATTGTCCAAACGCCTGCATCGGTGATTGATGTTCCTCTCCGTGAATTATTGCAGAAGAGTATTCTGTTATCTTTGCCTTTATTGCTGATTACGTTAGCGGCAGGTTGGATTATTACGTATTTGGCTGTTCGACCGTTGCACGTATTGGCTGAATATTCGAACCGGATGGTCAATGATTGGCGTAGTGAAGCTTTACCGCCGATGAAATCGGGAACGTATGAAGTGAAAGTCCTGTATCAAAGTATTCGATTTACTACACGTCAATTACAGAAGTACATTATGAAACTAAAAAATGAAACGGCTCTGGATGGTCTAACAGGGCTTGCAAACCGTCGTAACTTTGATTCGACACTTGAAGCATGGTGTATTGGGGATGAACCTTTTGCCATGGTCATGTTAGATATTGACCGTTTCAAGCGAGTGAATGATACGTATGGTCATCTTACCGGAGATCGAGTGATGCAATTTTTAGCGGTCATTATGCGTAACGTGTCACGTGAAGGAGACGTTTGTTTTCGATACGGTGGGGAAGAATTCGGTATTTTACTACGTGGATGTAATGTGACTCGTGCTTATATTGTAGCAGAACGATTGCGTGAATTGCTTCAAGGAACGGTGAGTCCTTCAGGTGAAATAATTACGGTGTCTAGTGGAGTGGTAGCTTTCCCTGAACATGGCCGAACTCCAGATGATCTGATTAGTCATGCGGATGAAGCAATGTATACGTCTAAGCGTGAAGGTAGAAATCGAACAACGATTTATTACAACCAACCGATAGAAGTTGCTGAAGAAGTAGAAAAAGAACCGACTCCTGAAGAAATCAATATATAACCAAAGCTTGTTCACGTGAGATCGTGAACAGGCTTTTTTTGTTATGTATGCTTTTCTTTCATTTGAACGATAAGTATGAGCCTTCATTTTAGAGACATTAAACGATCCGATTGATATGTTCTATATCTGTATTAATCTTATCTATAAGCGAATTCATTGACCTTATCCCAGATTAGGTCTACATTTATGTGACAATACCAATTAAGTAGATAGGAATTAACAACATTAGAAAAAAAGAGGGAGGATCTAGAGGATGAGTGAACTTGCTATAGCATTATCTTTGCCGGATACGCTTGAATCGGACGTGATTCGTATTCGCCGCGAATTGCATGCTTATCCTGAAGTTCTTTTCGATGTTGATCATACAACTACACTGATTGTCGGACTATTACGCAAATGGGGATTGGACGTACAACATGGTGTGGGTAAGCATTTTGGCAAAGGAATAGTAGGTATCCTGCATGGCGCAGAACCGGGCGAGACTATTCTATTACGTGCAGACATCGATGCTTTACCGATTCAAGAAGAACATCAGTATCCGTACCGATCTCAACGTGAAGGGTATATGCATGCTTGTGGTCATGATGCTCATACAGCGATGTTGCTTGGTGCGGCTAAAGTATTAAGTCAACATCGAGAACAGATTCGTGGAACGATCAAGTTTGTTTTTCAACCAGCTGAAGAAGGGGCACTGCTTTCACCTATTGATGGACGATGGATTAGTGGCGGACGAGATATGATCGAAGATGGTATTTTGCAAGGAGTGTCGCAATCTTTCGCAATGCATGTCTGGCCTGATCTTCCTGTAGGGAGTATTGGGATTCATGAAGAGACGGCAATGGCGGCATCTTGTCACTTTTCAGTTCATTTTCAAGGGACTTCAGGTCATCATAGTGCTCCTCATTTATCGTCAGACGCTATTATTATGGCGGCACGGTTTGTAAATGATATGCAGATTTTTATGACAACAGGTATTAATCCTAGCGAAGCCAAAGTGCTATCTTTTGGAACACTACATGCAGGCACTGTCAAAAATGTGATTGCAGGCGAAAGTGAAGTTACGGGAACGTTTCGTGCTTTTCGAACAGAAACAGTAGAGCGGATCACACGGGCAATTGTTGATTATGCCCATAGTATTGCTTGCCTGCATGGAGGAAAAGCAACTATAACTCAGCGCACCGGTACGGTACTGAATAATGAATCTTCAGCCGTACAAACAGCTAGGAAAGCGGCAGAACCTATTTTTGGCAAAGAGCATGTACTGACGTTAGAGCAACCTTTTCTTGCCGGTGAAGACTTTGCCCTATACACTCAGCATCGTCCGGGGGTATTTGCTTTTATCGGTTGCCGTTCACCAGAAGCGACAACAGCGTATCCTTTACATCATCCCAAGTTCGATATCGATGAACAGGTTCTTCTTTTAGGAACCAAAATGCATATTCAGTTTGCTTTAGATGCACTGACTTGATCACAACAATGACTTACAAGCTATAGATCAATTCTATTAAAGATAAAGGGTGGATGATCATGACTCAAAAGACATTGAAATTAGGAGCTATTATTCAAGGTGTAGGCGGTAACATGTCAGCTTGGAGACATCCAGAAGCGATTGCTGATGCGAGTATTAACTTCGATTATTATCGTCAACAAGCGTTAAAAGCAGAATCGGGCAAGTTTGACTTTTTATTTATCGCAGACGGTCTGTATATCAATGAAAAATCAATCCCTCATTTTCTGAATCGCTTTGAACCGATCACCTTATTATCTGCTCTAGCAGCGATTACTTCACGTATTGGTTTAGTCGGTACACTATCCACATCATATAGTGAACCTTTTACAGTAGCTAGACAGTTCTCAAGCATCGATCATATCAGTGGTGGGCGAGCAGGCTGGAATGTAGTTACTTCGCCACTTGAAGGTTCAGCGCGCAATTATAGTAAGCCTGAACATCCTTCTCATCCTGAACGGTATAAGATCGCCGATGAGTATTTACAAGTAACCAAAGGGTTATGGGATTCATGGGAAGAGGATGCTTTTGTACGGGATAAAGAATCAGGAGTATTTTTTGATCCTGATAAACTGCATACCCTTCATCATCAGGGTGAACATTTCTCAGTACAAGGGCCACTCAATATTGGACGATCCCGTCAAGGACAGCCTGTTATTTTCCAAGCAGGTTCTTCTGAAGATGGTAAAAATTTGGCGGCTAAAGAAGCTGATGCGGTATTTACTCGTCATGATAGTCTGGAAAAAACAGTTGGTTTCTATCGTGATCTCAAAGGGCGGCTCGCACAATATGGGCGTACAGCAGATGAATTACTCATTTTACCGGGAATTAGTGTCATTCTGGGTCAGTCAGATGAAGAAGCAGAACGCAAATACTGGCAGGTGGCGAAATTAGTCACGATTGAAAATGCGATAGATTATCTGGGTCGTTATTTTGAACATCATGATTTCAGTCAATATGCTTTAGATGAACTTTTTCCCGAGTTAGGTGAATTGGGTGAAAATAGTTTCCGTAGTACAACAGACAGCATCAAGCATAATGCTCGTCAACATCAGCTAACACTACGAGAAGTTGCATTACAAGCGGCAACACCTAGACCTACCTTTATCGGAACTCCAGAGCATGTGGCAGATCAGTTGCAACAGTGGTTTGAAGCAGGAGCGGCAGACGGATTTATTGTCGGCGGAGGTACCCCGCAAGGATTAGCTGAATTTATTGATCAAGTTGTTCCTATTTTGCAAGCCCGAGGTCTTTATCGTACCGAATATGAAGCAGATACGCTGCGAGGTAATCTAGGGCTGAATATTCCAGCTAATCGTTATACTCCACATACCTCTCCGGTTACACGGTGAAAGGAATCACTTATGGCACATACTAAAAAACAGTATTTACCTGCATCGTTAGGATGGACTGCAAGTATTCTATTGATAGCTCTATCATTGGTATTATCCGGTTGCGGAGGCGTAGCAGCAGAGAAAAGTAGTGCTCAAGGCCATGCTACAGCTAATGGAGGAAATTTAACATATGCGCTAGCCACTTCACCCGATACACTTGATCCTCATCGTAGTGGTCTAGCGGTATCGGTGAGGGTGATGCGTGCATTGTACGATAGTCTTGTGTTGCAGACCGCCGATGGTTCGATTAAGCCTTGGCTTGCAGAGTCTTGGACAACTTCCAAAGATGGCAAAAGCTATACATTCAAATTACGCAAAGATGTGAAGTTTCACGACGGCACTCCTTTTAATGCAGAAGCAGTCAAATTCAACTTTGATCGTGTGATCGATCCAGCGACCAAAGCAGCCAATGCACTAGCACTTATTCGTCCTTATGAATCGTCTAAAGTGATCAATGAATATACCGTGCAAGTGAATCTATCGACACCTTCCGAAGCTTTTCTAGGTAATATTAGTCAAGCCATGCTAGGGATCATGTCTCCAACAGCAGCGAAAAAAGAAGGCGAACAATTTGGTAAGCATCCTGTCGGTTCAGGTCCTTATCAATATGTTGATTGGAAAGACAATACTTTCATTCAAGTAAACCAAAATCCGGATTACAAATGGGCTCCTGAAACCGTGAAAAATACAGGCACACCTTATATCAATGGCATTACATTCTCAATTATTCCTGAAGAAGCGACACGGATCGGTAGTGTACAAAGTAAGCAGGTACTTGCTGCTGAGACAGTACCTCCACAAAATATATTGGCACTCAAAAACAGCCCGGATCTTCAGTTATTGCAAGCCAACACACTCGGCTTACCATATACCTTATTTATCAATGAACGTCATGCTCCGTGGGATGATGTCAAAGCAAGACAAGCTCTACAATCTGCGATTGATGTGAATGCGATCGTCAAAACGTTATATCTAGGTACGTATGAACGCGCATGGTCTTCATTGACTCCAGGCATTCTAGGTTACGATGAGTCATTGGAAAATAAAATCCAACCTGATCTAGCTCGTGCTAACCTTCTGCTAGATGAACTGGGATGGGTGAAAGGGCAAGATGGTATCCGTGTCAAAGACGGCAAGCGTCTCACGCTCAAATATGTAGACGGTTCTCCTAACCGAGAAAAGCGCAATGATATTGCGGCGATGATCCAACAGCAATTAAAGCCTGTCGGTATCGATGTGCAAGTCAATATTACTAAAGATATTGCGACAGTAGTCTATCAAAATGGAGAGTACGATCTGTACGGTAATAGTCAGGTGAATTCTGATCCTAATGCATTGTCGGCGTTCTATCATACTGCTGATCCGTCAGCCCGTCCGACATTACCCGGGTTATCTGATCCGCAAGTCGATCAATGGCTAGAACAAGGAGCTATTGAAAAAGATAAAGACAAACGTGCTGAAATCTATCGCAAGGTACAACAACGTATTAGCGAACTGTCTGTGATTATTCCTGTTTACATTTTCCCGTATACGATAGCAGCATCGAAGACTGTACAAGGCATTACATTTGATTATCTAGGTTATCCGATATTTAACGATGTACGTATCGGAGGATAAGGAGGGATCTATGGTACAGACGATCATAACACGCACGATCTCATCGTTACTGGTTATTGTAGGATCATTAACATTGGTATTTGCGATCTTTTACTTGCTACCCGGTGATCCTGTACTATCAATGATTGATCCCACATATGCTACACCTGAAATGATCGAAAACCTACGGGTACAGTTAGGATTAGATCAGCCATTTTATATTCAATTTGGTCATTATCTCGCAGATATGTTACGTGGTGATTTTGGCGTATCGATGGTGAATTCTGATCCTGTATTACCCAAAATCTTAGCGAATTTTCCGTCTACATTGATTTTGACTTTATCCAGTACATGTATAGCTGTCATCATTGGTGTAGTGCTTGGTATATTATCGGCTGTTCATCGTAACGGTTGGATTGATATTGTAGCACGAACCGTCGGCTTATTCGGAATTTCGATGCCTACATTCTGGTCAGGCATTTTGCTGATTTTGATCTTTTCTATTCAATTGGGCTGGTTCCCGGCAATGGGTTCGGAAGGGATATCGACACTGGTACTGCCTGCGATTACGCTCGGGATTGTTGGAGCAGGCTTTGTGATTCGAATGGTGCGTAATAGTATGTTGGAAGTGCTGAGTGAACCTTTTATCACGACTTTACGGGCAAAAGGAATATCACGTCATGTGATTATGTATAAGCATGCTTTGCGTAATGCACTGATTCCTGTGGTAACAGTCGTCGGTATGCAGATTGGAGAAATGCTAGCCGGAACGGTAGTGATCGAGACGGTCTTTTCCAGACAAGGTATTGGACGGATTCTAGCAGATGCGATTATGGCACGTGATATTCCAGTGGTACAAGGAGTTGTCTTTTTTACAGCTATTCTATACGTAGTTATTAATCTACTGGTAGATATCTCATATACGTATATTGATCCTCGTATCCGTCGTTCGAGTACTTCGAGATAAAAGGGAGGGTATCTATGAAGCAGGCAACACCAACATTAACAACAGACTGGCAAAATGAATCGTCTTCCACGGTACGATCGAAAAAGTTATCATGGCAAGCAACAACGACCCGTTATATGTGGTATATCGCATTAGCTCTTATTGCATTTATTGTACTCTGTGCGCTTGTGCCCCAGTGGATTGCTCCATATTCACCTGTAGACATGGTAGCCGATCGCATTTTACAAGCACCTAATGCTATCAATTGGCTAGGTACCGATTATTTTGGAAGAGATATATTCAGTCTGGTAGTCTATGGCGCTCGGGATTCGTTGTTAATCGGATTTAGCTCGGTCGTTATAGGTATACTTGTAGGCGTATTGTTAGGCACAGTGGCAGGCTATATTGGGGGCATACTGGATACGATCGTAATGCGCTTTATAGATATTTTAATGACTATTCCTGGTGTTTTGTTAGCCTTAGCGATTGCGGCTGCACTGGGTCCGGGATTGCTGAATATTATTATTGCGATCTCTGTCTCGGCGATTCCCGGTTATGCGCGTGTGATGCGTGGTCAGATGGTGAGTTTGCGTAGTCGAGGGTATGTAGAAGCTTCTCGCTCTCTAGGAGCTTCTGGACTGCGTATCGTCTGGAAGCATATTCTTCCTAATGCAGTCTCACCGATTCTAGTGATGGGAACGCTAGGTCTAGGTACAGCGATTCTCGCAGGCGCAGGGCTTAGCTTTCTAGGCTTGGGTGTGATCCATGAGATTCCCGATTGGGGAGCACTGTTATCTCAAGGTAGAGGCTATCTAACTGTAGCATGGTGGATTTGTACTTTCCCCGGACTAGCTATTACTGTATTTGTACTTGCGATCAATATTATAGGAGATGATCTCAGAGATCGGTTAGATCCCCAAAGTTCTTATCTATAATCATGGATAATTTTGAGTCTATACCATGTGAAAAAAAGTAGAGCGTATACGCTACAACAAAGTCCGTCATAGGATGAGGTTGTGATGTATACGTTCTTTGGCGTGAAAAAAGATTGTTTCTTTCTTGACTGTATAGGGGAATAATGACAAGATTTATTCCATATCGACTAGAATATAAAGAGGGGGAAGGCTATGGAGTACTTTATCGCTGTACTTGTCTTACTTTTAATGATTGGTATTTCTAATATTTTGAATCGACTGGTTCCTTTGGTGCCAGTACCTTTATTCCAAATTGCACTCGGGATCATTGTCTCGATCGTAGGCGTAGAGTTACCCCTTGATCCTGAATTATTCCTTGTGCTATTTATTGCGCCATTATTGTATAACGATGGACGGCGTACACCTAGAGATGAGTTATGGAATCTGCGAGTCCCTATTATAGCGCTAGCCTTTGGGCTTGTATTTGCTACGGTATTGATTGCAGGTTATGCCATTCATAGTCTAATTCCAAGTATTCCGTTACCCGCAGCGTTTGCTCTAGCGGCTATACTATCGCCTACCGATGCAGTCGCTGTAGGTTCGCTCGCAAAGCGTGTCCATTTACCACAATCTATTCATCGGTTACTCGAAGGAGAATCTTTGCTCAATGATGCTTCCGGTCTGGTAGCTTTTAAATTTGCTGTAGCAGCTACAGTCACCGGTGCTTTTTCATGGTGGGAAGCTTCTTTTAGCTTTGTGCTTGTGGCTTTGGGCGGATTGGCTCTTGGCGCATTGATGTCTTTTATCCTTATTCGTTGTCAGGTGTGGTTACGACGTTGGGGAATGGAAGATATTACGGTGCATGTATTGTGGCAAATTCTCACTCCATTTGTAATCTACTTACTCGCCGAAGAAATTGGCGTATCCGGTATTTTAGCTGTTGTTGCCGGGGGTATTGTTCATGCGATGGAGCGTGATCGTGCTGAATCCGTACAACTTAAAATGCAATTAGTGTCTACCAGTACATGGTCTGTGCTTGTATTTGTACTAAATGGTCTGGTATTTATGATTCTTGGTGTACAGATTCCAGAAGTCATGGGAACTATATTCCAAAATGTCAATTTCGACAACGGAAGAGTACTGGGTTATGTCGTACTTATTACATTACTTCTGTATGTGCTACGTTTTATCTGGATTTATGCATTTTGGAGTGTACGCTATTTGTTACAAGCGCCTTCCGAATCCAATCGACCTAGCCTTAGAGGGATATTATTAACTTCTTTATCTGGAGTTCGTGGTGCCTTAACCTTAGCAGCTGCGTTTTCTATTCCATATGTATTAAATGATGGAAGTGCATTTCCAGAACGGGAATTGATCTTATTTATTGCAGCGGGAGTTATTCTACTGAGTCTGATCTTAGCGAGTATTTTCTTGCCATTATTATCTTCTGATCCAGAACCTGTAGTGACGCTTGCTGATAAAAAGAAAAAATCAGAAAAAGATATTCGACTTAAAATTCTAGAAGCGGCTGTACAATCGGTTCATTCTAATATGAACGATTCCAATCGTGATGCCGCTCGTAATCTTATCGCTGAAGTGAAAGGCTATATGTCCAAAAGCGATGTGTTCCAAAAGCGGATCATGGAGATTAACGGTATGGGATCACAGGAAATGGAGATTTACCTGCACGGTATTCAAGCTGAACGTACAGAAGTCAGACGGTTACGTAATCGCGGGGAGATCACCGCAGAGATTGCGATGACTTTCGAATATCGACTAGATCGTCTGGAAACAGTTCTTCGAGATCGATCAGATACGGGTATAGCCGAATGTCTGGACAAGTGGAAAGGGATGATTCCACTGAACAATGCAGAACAGCATGAAACGTTAGAGCCGAATGATGAAGCAGCACGAACACATATGCTGAAAAAGTTAAAACTGCATACATCGATTGCGGCTATTGAAGCGATTCAGCAGCAGATGACTCCAGATAACAGAACAGCTTCGACCAAAATTATAGCTCGTTATGAAAAAGTGATTCATGCCATTCAGTACCAGACAGGGCAATCACTACCTGATATTACACTAGATAAAGGAAAACTAGATCTAATTACGACAGCGATCCAAAATCAACGTGATAAAGTACAAGAACTGTATGAAAGTGGAGAAATTGACCGTCAACACGCTCGTAAAATGAGACATTTTGTTCAAGATTTAGAAAAGTGGATACTGATGGAAAATTAAAAGTATGTCAAATTTAAGACGAAATGATATTTTTACAAAAAATGGTTATCAAATTCGGTTATGTTGAACCGGTGTTGGGTAAGTTATAAATAGGAAGTAGTCGATATATTATCTTCTACGTTAAAGAAGATTTATCCAAATGAAGCGTTTATCTCGAAGCATGATGGTAGTACATATCGTATTATGCTTGGGATAAACGATCTCTTCATTTGAAATAGAGAGAACAAGAATGATACATATTCTTCTGTGGTCTATACTGTGCTTTTTTTGTGCACAGTTAAAAATAGATCGTTCTTTCTTGATCTATATCGATAGCATTTTTTCCTGATACTCACTAACTATAATTCTACTGGAGGTAACATCATGAAAAAATCAACGACATTCAAAAAACCTATTTTTGCATTAGCTACGTTTGCAATCAGTGCTTCTTTACTTCTACCCGGTGCAGCTTCAGCAGCAGCTGAGACTTCAAATAATGTAAATGGCAGTTATAGTCTCGGTACGAATGGTTATCTAGCGAATACAGGTTGGTCGGGCATGAATAATTCAAATAGTACAATGACTGGTGAAAATCAAGATTCTGCGCAGTCGATCTTTTATGATACCAATTCATCTTTCGGTTATAACTGGGCATATGCAGCAGACATGACAGGTACACAATCTTCTCCAGCAATCTCTTACGGTTGGAACTGGACACCAGGTTATGAGAATGCAGGTAACTTCCCTGTCCAAATCTATAAAGACAACGAGAACAGACGCAGTAATAGTAGTAGCTCTAGCTCTCGTCAAAGCCAAATGAAAGATATCAATACTTCAGTGAGCTATTCGACTGAAGAAGCAACAGGTGATTATAGCACAGGATATACGGTATTTATCCATAATACGCAGTGGGCAGGAGCAGAGTCTCAACCTTCTGATATTGTAAAATTAGTCACTTCTACTTCACAGAATGCTTCAACTGTAGTCGAGAATAAAAATGATTCTACTTCAACAACAAACCAAGATATGAAAACGACCACAGCAACATGGGGCGAATCTCTAGGCACAGTGAGTCTAGATGGTGCTAATTGGGATGTGTATCGCAAAGGCATGAATAGTGATATGGAAGGTCAATCGAACTTCAATAGTATGAATGGAAATGTTTATACTTTTGTAAGAACAGAGAATACAGATAGCGTAAACTTGAACATCTCTACCTTTATCAAAAACTTGTTAGATCGTAACGAATTGAACTCCTTTGATTATGTAAGTGGCGTGAAATTCGGTACAGATGTGATGAGTGGTAGCGGTAAATTGAATGTGACAAACTGGTCGATTACAGCTCAATAAGATCATTTTCGAACTAAAATAGTACTGAAATTTATATCATTTCTGAATAAAATCAAAGTGTTTCTTTTGCCTACGGGTGAGAGAAGCACTTTTTTTGCATTTTGACAGTGAAAAAATTACATGGAATTATATGGTAATTAGGAAATGGTAAAGGTGGCTTACTTAAACGGTCTATAAATGAATTCCGCATAAACTAACATATGTGTCATTGTGATATATAAAAAAACAGATGAAAACGTTAACATTTTTGAATATTATAAACAAATTAAATCCATAATTACCAATTTACACCAGTAAAAACTTTCAGTATAATCAGCCCTGAGGAGGTGATTCAGAAGGGGAACAAGCAAACGTAAGCCAAAAAGATAACGCTTACTTTTCGAATGGATACACATGATCCACCCAAATTACTTAAGAAAGAAAGGTGAATTTTTTGAAATCCAAAAAAAGTATCTGGCAAACATTGAAGTACACGATGGCCGTTTCACTATTAACTGGAAGTCTTTTGCCTGTACTTTCTACTCCAGCAGCTTATGCTGAAGCCCATGTCGATAATCCGTTTGTTGGCGCGACTGCGTATGTGAATCCTGATTATGCCAAAGAAGTTAATGCCTCAATTGCGAAAGTAAGTGATGCTTCACTCAAAGCAAAAATGGAAACCATAAAGTCCTATCCTACATCCGTCTGGTTAGATCGGATTGACGCGATAGGCGGTGGTGCGAACAATGCAGGTCGTCTTAGCTTGGAAGCTCATTTGGATGCAGCGTTAGCCCAGAAAAAAGGAAATACCCCGATTACAGCAAGCTTTGTAATTTATGATCTTCCTGGACGGGATTGTCATGCTTTAGCTTCTAATGGCGAACTACCTTTAACACCGGCAGGGTTAGAACGATACAAAACAGAATATATTGATGTGATTGCCGATATTTTCGCTAATCCTAAATATCAAGATATTCGTATTGTAAACGTAATCGAACCGGATAGCTTACCCAATCTGGTGACGAACTTGAGTGATGCACGTTGTGCTCAAGCTAGTTCAACTGGAATCTATGAAGCGGGCGTAAAATACGCTTTAAACAAACTTCATGCAATCCCAAATGTATACAATTACCTTGATATCGGTCACTCCGGTTGGTTGGGATGGGATAACAACCGTACAGCAACGGTCTCTTTGTATACTAAAGTGGTGCAATCTACAACAGCAGGTCTTGCGAGTGTAGATGGGTTTGTAACTAACACAGCGAATACAACACCGCTGAATGAACCTAATCTTCCTAATCCTGATCTAAATGTCGGTGGACAACCGATCAAATCGTCCAAATTCTACGAATGGAATCCTTACTTTGACGAAACTGATTTTACAGGCGCATTGTATAAGGATTTTGTCAGTGCAGGCTGGCCAAGTGGTATTGGATTCTTGATTGATACAGGCCGTAACGGATGGGGTGGACCTAACCGTCCAGTTGCCGCTATTGGAAATGATATCAATACCTATGTGAACTCTGGACGCGTAGACCGCCGCGATCACCGTGGTAACTGGTGTAATGCTAGTGGAGCAGGTATTGGTGTAGCTCCAACATCAGCTCCAGGTGCTCACTTGGATGCGTATGTATGGGTTAAACCTCCAGGTGAATCCGATGGTTCTAGCTCACTGATTCCCAACAATGAAGGCAAAGGCTTTGACCGTATGTGTGATCCTACATTTACAACAGCCGATGGCGTATTAACCGGTGCATTGCCTAACGCACCTATCTCTGGTGCTTGGTTCCATGATCAATTCGTGATGTTAATCAACAATTCTTATCCAGCTGTAGGCGGTTCTACAACACCTACAACTCCAGTTCCAGTAACGGTTCCTACTGCACCAACAGGTCTTAAAGCAACTGCTGAAGATGGTCAAGTCAAATTGAACTGGTCATCGGCAACAGGAGCTACTAGCTATACGGTGAAAAGAGGAACGAGTGCCACAGGAGCTTTAACTACTGTAGGTGCTAATATTACAACCACATTGTACACAGACAAAGCAGTTACAAATGGAACAACGTATTATTATGCTATTACTGCAAATAACACAGCAGGTTCAAGTGTAAATTCGTCTGTGGTGAGTGCTAAGCCACAAGCGACGACAACTACACCGCCAACACCAACAGACCCACCGACACCAACAGATCCAACACCTACACCAGCAGGTGATCTTGTGGTTCAGTATCGTGCGGGAGATACCAATGTTAATGATAGCCAGATCAAACCTTATTTTAATATCAAAAACAATGGTACAGCGGCTGTGAATCTTAGCGATCTCAAATTGCGTTATTATTTCTCTAAAGAAGGATCAGCAGATATGACTGCTTGGGTCGATTGGGCGCAAGTAGGTCAAAGCAACGTAACAACTACATTTACACCTAATTACGTAGAAGTAGGCTTTACTGCTGGCGCTGGAGCACTTCAACCTAGTGCACAGACAGGCGATATTCAACTACGTATGGCCAAAAATGATTGGTCTCCACTAGATGAAAGCAACGATTATTCTTTTGACGCAACCAAGACTTCGTATGCAGATTGGAACAAAGTAACATTGTACAAAGGCAATACATTAACATGGGGTGTAGCGCAATAATAAATAAGCATAATGCGCATATGACCATCTGCTAACTATGCTCAACAGCAAAAGACCTTGTCCTTTTAGGGATAAGGTCTTTTGTATAATTATCATAAGCATGACAAGAATTATAAGTAATCGTTTGAAAACGAAGAAAGAAAATGGGGAAGATCCGGTAAGCTTGCAAGTGGCATCGGATAACTGATCCAATATCCTTGAAAGTCGTTACATCCCAATTCGATCAACTGCCGCCATTGTTCTTCTTCTTCAATGCCTTCAGCAACCACATGCAGTTCCAGTGCCTCTGCCATCGCAAGTAGAGCTTTAAGCACAGGAGGGTTCATTTGCGCCACAAAAGAACGATCTATTTTGATATTGTCGATGGGAAGACGAGTAAGTGTACTGAGTGAAGAATACCCTGTCCCAAAATCATCAATAGAGATCGTATATCCTTGTTCACGTAATTTGAGTAGTGAAGAGCGTTCACTAACCGTATCGATCATAGCTACACTTTCCGTAATTTCGAGATCAATATAACGTGGATTAACGTTTTCTTCTTTGAGAATCTGATTAATTCGATCAATAAAATCAGGTTCACTTAATTGAATTCTGGAAATATTAATAGCAATCTTCGTCTGTTGTCCATATTTGGCTTGAATAATAGTCAGATCACGGCAAGCCTGACGAATCACCCATTCCCCTATCGGAATAATCAGACCTGTTTGTTCAGCGACAGGGATAAAGTCAGCTGGAGAAACCATATATTTATGATCTTTTTTCCATCGTAATAAAGCTTCGACCGCAACGACCTGCTTTTGCTTATTGCCATAGATCGGCTGATACAATAATTGCAGTTCTTCTTTTTCCAGACAACTGTTCAGTGCCAGTTCGTAATTAAAACGTACCACTTGCTCGTACTGCGTACTTTCACAGAACAAATGATGTTTGTTACGTCCGCTTGTTTTGGCATGGTATAGGGCAATATCAGCACGTCTCAAAGCAATCGAGATATTGATATCTTCCGAGAAGAAAGCGATCCCTACACTGACGTTAATCTTAATTTGATGATTGTTGAATAGAAAAGGTTCATTCATAAGAGAGATAATAATCTTCGCCATCTGTTCGGGATGTTCTTGTTCTCGATTAGATACCAGTATAAATTCATCCCCGCTCAAACGAATACTGATATAGTCGGAACTGAAATTGCGTTTAAGACGACCGGCAACTTCAACTAATAAAGTATCTCCACTTTCCATACCCAGAGTATCATTTACATACTTAAGATTATCAATATCAAACATAAATAAATAAGCAGGTTGAGTCACGAACTCATACAGAAAGCGCCGATTCAATAATTGAGTCAATTCATCATGATAGGCGTAATACTGCATTTTCTCTTGATAATGATGACGTTCATCATAACTACGAGTCATGCAGACGAGATGAGTAATATTTTGATGTTCATCAAAGATAGGAGAAATGATACTATCTCCGCTTAATGTTCCGGTAGGCAAAAGATGCCCTTCATCAAAACGTACACTTTGTGCTTGAATAAGTACTTTGGAATATTTGTTATGCAAATATTGAGCCATTTCATATTGATTCCGTTCACTGTATAGCTCAAAAAAGTTTTTACCCATATATTCGCTAGTGATTCCACTAGACAATTCTGCCTTCCGATTGACATAACAATATACGAATTGTCGATTCTCGACAGCCATAATATACACTAGATCTTCCATAGCATCAAAAGCTAACTTAAGAAGCGGATGAATCAGTGAATCTTCGTTATTCATTTAGGTCCACTCCTTTACCATACAAATCATAATCTTAAAATTATTTTTAATATATAATAGGTTTCATCGGTATGTATAGAGCATATATGAAGAAAAAATGAACTTCTTTTTTTAAATGAATTGTTCAAAATTTGATTGTGCTATTCTTTTTAAGGGTATATGACTATAGATATGTGTATTTTATCCATATAAAAGGAGTGTTATAGATGGCACAGAAATTACAAGGAACGGTAGCCCTCGTTACAGGCGCAAGTAGTGGAATAGGGGAAGCAACCGCTAAGACTCTGGCTGCACAAGGCGCAACGGTAGTGGTCGTAGCACGTCGTAAAGACCGTCTGGATCAATTAGCTGCTGATATTACTTCTCAAGGTGGAGCAGCATTCGTGATTGAAGCAGATATTACCGATCAAGTACAAGCACAACAAGCGATTGAACAAACGATTCAAAAATATAATCGTTTGGATATTGTCATCAACAATGCTGGTGTGATGTTATTAGGTCCAGCAGAAAATGCACCGACAGAAGAATGGGATCGTATGGTGTCGATCAATGTGAATGGACTATTGCATATTTCTCATGCTGCATTGCCACATTTACTGAAAGCCGCAGAGCAGTCAGAGCGCAAAGTAGCCGATCTGATCAATATTAGTTCGGTAGCAGGTCGTCGTGCAGGCGCAGGTTCTGCTGTCTACAATATGACCAAATTTGGAGTTGTTGCTTTTAGTGAAGCTCTTCGTCAAGAAGTGACAGGTCGTGGGGTACGTGTAGGCTTAATAGAGCCAGGCGTTGTACAGACCGAATTATCTTCACATGTACGCTCTGAAGTTATGGAAGAGATGGGTAAGCTATTTGGTGATATTACACCGCTAGAATCTCAAGATATTGCAGATGCTATCGAATATGTAGTGACACGTCCTAAGCATGTGGCTATCAATGAAGTATTGATTCGCCCAACCGATCAAGAATTTTAAGATGATATAATAAAAGACAAACGTATATAGATACCAAAAAAGAGTCACACTTATCATAAGTGTGGCTCTTTTAGTTATTTTACTTATGCAGCGGACTTTTATGATTTGGTAGGAACAGCTTCTAACAAGCGAGGAAGACGTATTAACAAAAATACACTTCGCGCTAAGCCAAAAACGATAAAAGCTAACCATAATCCATGGTTGCCATACAGAGGAACAGCAATCCAGAGCACCGCTACAAATAATACAAAAGAGATTATCATAGAATTACGAATAGGAGCAGTGACAGATAACCCTGTAAATAATCCATAGAATACAAGACCTGCACCTGTCACTAGAGGAAACAGTAACAACCAGGGGCTATATTCATTAGCCAGTGCAATTGTAGATGCTGAATCTGTAAATAATCCCAATAATGGTTGATGGAACACCCAGTAGACGATCACGATCAATAGCGCTGGCAGAAATGAACTGTACCATGACCACCGAATCGTCTGCCGTAGTAACAATGGGTTACGCGATCCACCAGCTTGACCCGCATAAATACTACTGGCATTGGCAAATCCATCAAAAAAGTAAGCCATAATATAATGGACTTGTAACAAAATAGCATTCGCAGCCAACATCTCAGGGCCGAATGAAGTACTGTTCGCTGTAAAGATATTGAACATTGCTAACAGACAGATCGTACGAATAAATAAATCGCTATTCACACTGATCATACGGCGTAAAGCTTCACGATTAAATAGACCTGCTTGCGATATCGATCCCCATTTGAAATAAGGAGAACGACAGATCAGAAAGATCCCGAATACTAGCCCGATAATCTCTGCAATCAATGTAGCTGAAGCGACACCTGCAACTTGCCAGTGAAATACATGTACAAATACGATCGCCAAAATCATATTGAGTACATTAATCCCTATCTGGACAAATAAAGTCTGCCTCACATGCGCCATTCCGATGAGCCAACCCAGAATAACATAATTCAGCAGAGTTACCGGAGCACCCCAGATACGAATATGAAAATAAATAGAAGCTTGCTCACGAATATCTGCATCAGGTCTGATCCATGCCAGTACACCTTGTAAAATAGGATACTGTAACACAATAAATAGGAAACCGATAAGCAGAGCAATGATGGTCGGACGAACCAATTCGGAGAAGCCACGTTCTAATTCTCCGGCGCCTTTGGCTTGTGCTGCAAATCCAGACGTACTTACTCTTAGAAATCCAAATAACCAGTACAATGTATTGAAGATAAGAGTACCAATTGCAACGCCACCTATGTAAATGCTACTTGATAAATGACCAACAACAGCAGTATCTACTGCACCAAGAAGGGGAGTAGTTACTGTAGAAATAATTAACGGAATACTTAAAGCAAGATAACTACGATAATTAGGTGGAGTAGAAGATTGTAATGTTTTCATACTTTTGTTATACCATAAATTAATCGAAATGAATACGATTAAACAATTTGTGAATAGATTGTTGAATTTATAGTTGGAAATCATTGTGTATCGTTAATGAATGTGATATTAATTAATAACAACCTAAACAATAATATTGAAAGCGTAATCATATTAGAAAGAAAGTGTACTTTACTACCACTATAAAGGAGAGAATCGCTATGCTCAAAAATGATAACGTGTTGACCACAGTTACACCGAAAGAAGTTCGTATTCAAGATGAATTTTGGACGAAATATAATAAACTGGTGCGTGAAGTTGTGATTCCTTATCAATATGATGCTCTACATGACCGTATTGCTGATGCTGAACCCAGTTATGCTATTCAGAATTTTGAGATTGCTGCGGGTCGCAAAGAAGGGGAATTTAATGGATTTGTTTTTCAAGATACCGATGTAGCGAAATGGATCGAAGCCGTAGGGTATTCATTAATGACACATCCTGATTCTGCCTTGGAACAGATGACCGATCAAGTGATTGATCTTGTTGCTGAAGCGCAAGGTGAAGATGGATATCTAAATACATATTTTACAATCAAAGAACCGGATAAACGTTGGACTAATCTAGCGGATTGTCATGAACTGTATACAGCAGGGCATATGATTGAAGCTGGAGTAGCTTATTACCAAGCAACAGGTAAACGCAAACTGCTTGATGTGGTCTGCCGTCTAGCGGATTATATTGATACCATATTTGGCACCAAAGAAGGTCAATTACGTGGCTATGATGGTCATCAAGAGATTGAGCTAGCACTTGTGAAATTATACCGTTTAACCGGAGAACAACGTTACTTGCAACTGAGCCAATTTTTTATTGATGAACGTGGACAGCAACCTAACTTTCTAGAGCAAGAATGGGAACAACGGGATCGCATCAACTTTTTTGTAGGTAAAACAAATGAAATTAATCTGAAATACAGTCAGGCTCATGTGCCAGTACGTGAACAAAAAGAAGCAGTAGGGCATGCTGTTCGTGCAGTCTATATGTATACAGCGATGGCTGATCTGGCTGGTTTAACCGACGATAAAAGTCTATATGAAGCTTGCCAGACATTGTGGAACAACATGGTGCACAAGCAGATGTATATCACAGGCGGAATTGGTTCTACGCATCATGGTGAGGCTTTTACTATTGATTATGATCTTCCTAATGATACAGGGTATTCAGAGACTTGTGCAGCAGTAGGAATAGTCTTTTTTGCTCATCGAATGCTACAGATTGAAGCCAAAAGCGAATATGCCGATGTGTTAGAACGAGCTTTATACAATACAGTCATTGGCGGCATGGCGCAGGATGGTAAGCATTATTTCTATGTGAATCCATTAGAAGTCTGGCCGTCTGCTTGTCATCATAATCCAGGCAAGCATCATGTAAAGCCTGTACGTCAGAAATGGTTTGGCTGTTCCTGTTGCCCTCCTAATATTGCACGTCTGGTCAGTTCATTAGGGCAATACATCTATAGTACTGATCAAGATACGATATATACGCATCTGTATATCGGTGGGGAAGCACAATTAACACTTGGAGAACACCAAGTCGTTATTCAGCAAGAAAGTGGATACCCGTGGAATGGAGCGACTCGTTTTTCTTTTCAATTACAACAACCTCAATTGTTTACATTGGCTTTGCGTTTACCCAATTGGTGTAAACAAGCTACGCTTACGATCAACGGTGAAGCAATAACTTATGAGTCCTTATTGCGTGATGGATATATCTATATTCAGCGAGAATGGTCAGTAAGTGATGTTATAGAATGGAATATGGAGATGCACGTACAAGTGATTCATAGTCATCCAAGACTGCGGGCTACAGCGGGCAAGGTCGCTTTACAATATGGCCCATTAGTATACTGTCTGGAGCAAGCAGATAATGGAGAATTGATCTCAGCATTATCTATTCATCCTGAACAGCTATTGACTGCCCGATTCGATCCACAGTTGCTAGGAGGAACGATCGTCATTGAAGGTACAGCTGTGCGAGAGCAAGAAGAGGGATGGGGCGACAATCTGTATCAGGATAGTACTCCGATACCTCAACAACAACCATTTACAGCGATTCCTTACTTCCTGTGGGCAAATCGTGGTGAAGGCGATATGGCCGTCTGGATTCGTAAAAGTGAAGCCTTTTCTACAACTTCATCAACTAAGTAGGACAAGAGATGCGATATTTAGATGTCGCATCTCTTTATTTTGCAGAAAATAGTATGAAAAAATGTCAATTTAACGAAAAAAGCGAACATTTGTGCTTATTTTTTAGCTTAAACTATTGAATCAATATGCAGTTAAATGTAAAATAGAATAGAGAAGTGTAAAGGGGGGTTAATTTTGGCTAAAGCAAAAGTAGCAAAGCGTCCAACACGGGATGAATTTGTACTAGAAGAGATCGGTAATCAACTTACTGAAGCCTATCAAGAAAAATCGGAAATTTTGCTGACTGTCTGGGGTACAGAAGAACCTGTACGCGGTCAGATTGTAAATATGGATCCACGTACAGGTCGAGTACATGTACAATATGAAGAAGAACTTCATAAAGTCAAATTTATGGATATTATGGGTGTAAATTACCCGAGAGATTAAATAAATTGTTTTGACAAAATAATGATATTCAGAATATACTAGCATAGCCGATTATCTGCTATGCTAGTATTTTTTTTGGAGGATAACTTATGTCATTTAATCAAGAGCAAGACCCGCTAGGTTTGCTGTTATCCAGAACATATTTGGCTTATAAGAAAAAAGCTTCTCATCTTTTACAGGATTATAATATCACTCCAGAACAATTTGGAGTTCTGAACAACCTTGTGGTTCACGTAGGCATTTCTCAGAAAGCATTAGCTGAATTATTTTCTAAAGATCAGACCAGTATTGGTAAAACGATTGATCGATTGGAAAATAAAAAACTGATCACACGTACAGTAGATCCTGCTGATCGCCGAGCTGTATTATTGCATTTGACTGCGCAAGGACAAGCATTGATCGCAACCACACAGCCGATTATGAAAGAGGTTGATGATGAGATCAATAGCCTATTTCCACCGGAACAAGTAAAACAGTTTATTGCCACAATCAATCAATTGTTTGACCATTTATCCCGCTGATACTGTCAGCTGGATATTTTTTGGCGTAATACATGCATAACCATTTATATTCTATGCATGTAATTTTAAAAAGAAAAGTTGTATTTGGAGGAGAAAAGAATGACTGTATTCAAAACGTTTAAAGATTTTTTGGGCATTACCCAGACTAAGGTAGGGATCGTATTTTCTATTTTTGTACCTTTAGTCTTTTTATTATTCTGGATGACGGGTTATCACGGAGCTACAGAGCGAGTGGATCAACTGGTGGTAGGTATTGTCAATGAAGACGGAACAGCAGGTGATAATATTGCTCAAGCGATCGCTACAGGGGTTCCATACAAGACTCAATCTTATCCGTCGTTAAACGAAGCACAACAACATATGGATAATGGTGAACTGACCATGGTTATTTCTATTCCTGCTCATTTCACCGAAGATGTAGCGAGCAATGGCAGTACTCAGATGAATTATTATATCAATCAAGGGAACTCCGATATTGCGAAGTCCATCGTACAAAGTTCTGCTGCACAAATTTCCTCGACGATAGGCGAACATGCTTTTGCTGATGTTCATCAAGAAATCGTGACTACAAATGTGGTCAAAACACATGATATTTCTAATTTTGCCATTTCAATGTTGCCTATGATCTTAGGTTTTGTCACATATGTTGGTGTTATGACCATGAATATCCAATTAAACATTGCATCTATGATGTTAAAGCGTGATCATAGTAAGTGGCAGATCTTTTGGGGAAGACAGATATTACTGCTGGCAATCTCTATCGTAGCTTCATTACTGATTACGACAGTAGCCACGCTATTCGCAGATACAGCCGCTTCATTCTGGCAAATGTGGAGCTTTCATCTATTGGTCTACATTTCCTGTATTGCTGTTACACAAATGGCGTTCGCTTTATTCGGCAATGTGGCTCCATTATTCAACGTAGCGTTAATTCCGCTTCAGTTGATGACCGCAGGAAATATCATCCCTGCTGCTATGTTATCTCCTTTATATCGAAATGTAGGACACTTTTTACCAGCTCCAAATGCTATACAAGGCTATTTAAGGTTAATTTATAGTGGGGCTTCTGTATCCTCATTTGTGATTCATTTACTATGGATAGCGATTGTCACTTTTGGAATCACATGGATTCGTACAGCGCTGATCAAGCCAGCACCAAGCCCTATCAATCATCCGGCAAATAGTCACTAATCTCCAGTAGACTGAACAAGGTTGTTGTGTATGTATTATCTGTACTATTCCAAAAGGAGGCGTTAACGATGTCATTATCACACATTCTAGTTCCTTATGATGGCTCAGAACATTCTCAAAAAGCGTTAGAGAAAGCGATTGGTCTTGGAACAGAACTAAAAGCTCAGATTGAAGTATTGTATGTAGATTCAACGTCTACAGAGATTTTGCAACAACCGTTAGTGATTCCTACACATGAACTAGAATCTTATTTTGACCATGAAGAAGAGGATGTACGCCTTAATCTACGTCAATTGATCTCCACTATTCCTAATGCTCAAGCCACAGTGATTCAAGGCAGTGCGGGTAAAAGTATCGTTAAGTATGCAGACAGCATTGAAGCAGATCTGATTATTATGGGTAGTCGTGGGCTAGGTACTGTAAGTGAATTTGTAATGGGTAGTGTTAGTCATTATGTAACACAGCGCGCCAAATCTCCTGTTATGATTGTGAAATAAACGAATCAAATAAAGGATGTACAGACACCCAATATCTTTTCTCTCAGTTAGAGAAGGGTATTGGGTGTTTTTGTAGGCGTCTATATTCATGCTCAATCAGTGGATCGATATTCTTATACAGACTATTTCTACATTTCTATAAATGATATTTTGATCCAGATAAAGGATAAAATATCGTACAAAGCGAATAGTTACAAAGTGAAATGAAAACGTTAACATTTTGAAGGAGGACAAATCATGAACAGCAAATTACTTAACAAATGGGGCAAAATCAGCTGTATGATGTTGATCGGAGGGTTATTAAGTACATCGTGGGGAACATCTTCTTCTGTAGACGCTTCTGCAACCGCTTACAAATTTGATTTTGGTGGCGGTGCAGTGACTTCTGGATATACAGGCGTACAAGCTTCGACCGCTTATACTGCTTCAACAGGCTATGGATTTAACACGCCAGCCAATATCAAAAATGTATCTGCTTCAGGGACAGGTGTAGCTAGTGATGCAGTACAATTTGTCACCTTTGGAACGAAAAGTAGTAATACTTTTAACGTTGATCTACCTAATGGATTATATGAAGTGAAAGTGACACTCGGTAACACCACGCGTTCTAGTGTAGCCGCAGAAGGGGTATATCAGTTGATTAATATGACGGGAAACAATGCGACTGATCAATTCCAGATTCCGATTACCGATGGTCAGCTTAACTTCTTAGTCACAGAGGGCAAAGCAGGGGCTGCCTTTACATTAAGCGCACTTGAAATTACACAAGTATCGACCAATCCGACCACTCATCCAACGATCTACGTAGGTGGCGACTCCACAGTAGCAAATTATTATCCTTTGACTAGCAGTGTACAAGGTGGATGGGGACAGATGTTACCTCAATTTATTAACAAGAACGATTATCTCATACGCAATATGGCATCCGGTGGACAAATTGCGCGTGGATTCCGTGATGATGGACAACTGGAAGCCATTTTGAAATACATTAAGCCGGGCGATTACTTTATTGTGCAACTGGGTATCAATGATACGAATGTCAAAAATAATACGACAGAAGCACAATTCAAAGATATTATGCGAGATATGGTGAATCAAGTGAAAGCCAAAGGCGCTACAGTTATTCTATCTACACCTCAAGGCAGAGCAACTGATTTTGATAGTGCAGGTGTCCATCATGCAGAAGGTCGTTGGTACCGCGGAGCAACGATAGCAGTGGCTCAAGAAACCAATGTTCCGTTAATTGATCTAAATGTACTCAGTTCTGCTTATTTCACTTCGATCGGGGCAAATGCTACATTAGCATTGTATATGAACGGTGATACATTACATCCTAATTATGCTGGCGCCACCCAGCTTGCTCGTATTGTTGTTGAAAATATGAAAGCCCAAGGGTTATATTAATCGTTGAACGAGGAATGAAAGTGGTACTTCTGTATATCCAAAGCTTCTTCGCTTATATAGGGAGAAGCTTTTTTCATATATGATGACTTATTATGTTCATACATAACTAAAGAAACTATAGTATAATACCTTAAGTATTGCTATGCTCGACTGTGAAAGGTAGACTATATACGTTGAGCTTTTTCATTGTATGAATAACTTAATCCGATCTTCTGTTATAGAAGGTCAGACCTGATGGAGGATATATTATGTTACTTATCGAACCAACTTTGATTCAACAACGAATCGATGATCTACAAGATCAAGATTTGTATATTCATTTGGAAATGACCACTGGAGCCTATGCCGCTCATTTGGATAGTACCAAGCATCCAGCCGCTACTTTTATCAGTAATGCGACATTACGCTATATTCATGGTTCTATTTCTGGCGAAGGTCCATATCGTGTTGGACTTAAAACAGAAAAAGGTTGGGTTTATTCAGAAGGACTTACTCATTATGAAGAAACCGAACAAGAACGTCTGATTCTAGCTGGTCATGATACGCAAGGTAAATTAGTAGTTGCTTTGCAACTCAGTAAGGAGCCTTTCTAATGGACAATAATAAAAAAACTACATTTTCTCTGATTCCTGCTGATTCTCGTATCCTTGTCGTATTGCCACATCCTGATGATGAAGCATTCAGTTTATCAGGTACACTAGCGAAGCATATTGCACAAGGAGGACAAGTGACTTATGCTTGCCTCACATTTGGCGAAATGGGACGTAATATGGGGATTCCACCATTTACCAACCGAATTGGTCTGCCTACGATTCGTAAAGGTGAATTGGAAAAATCTGCAGAAGCGATAGGCATCCAAGATTTGCGCATGCTCGGGTTCCATGATAAAACGATCGAGTTTGAAGTTAAAGAAGTATTAGATGGTACTATTTACGATCTAATCGTTGAACTCAAGCCATCCTTGATCGTTACCTTCTCTCCAGGATATAGTGTTCACCCTGATCATGATGCGACAGGAGCCGCTGTTGTACGTGCTGTAGAACGTCTGCCTCAAAGCGAACGTCCATTACTGCATACAATGGCATTTTCCAAAAACTGCTATGCTGAATTAGGTCAACCTGATATTGAGAATGATGTTAGCGATTTTTTAGAAAATAAAATGAAATCGATCCAAGCCCATCGCTCGCAATTTCAAGCGGTAGAAATGCTAGGTCAGAACAAATTAAAAGATAAAGAAATCAAAGAACGTTTTGGTAAAGAACGTTTCTGGACACATTCTGTTTAAGACGTATGTTGTTATAAAAAAAGCCGACCTATTCCTTCACATCAGAAGGGTAGGGCGGCTTTTTGTTGTGATTATTTAATTAATCCTTTAGAGATCAGAAATTCATGAGCAACATCATCTTCACGGTAACCCTGATCGACTTTGGCATTCATAATCTGCATTTCTTGTTCATTGATTTGACCTTGTAATGCATCCAAAGCTTCCTTGATCGCTGGATATTTTTTAAGTGTCTCTGAACGAACAGCTACGCCTGCATCATAAGGCGGGAAAAAGTGCTTGTCGTCTTTGAGTACAAATAGATTATTAAGCTTGATCTGACCATCAGTAGAATAGACACTCACCACATCAGTATCATGTTGTCCGATCAAACGGTACTTAATACCTTGATCCATACCTCTAACATCTTTGAAGATCATATTGTACTTCTTCTTCAATCCAGGATACGTATCTGCACGATCGGTAAATTCAAATTCTGACGCTAATTCAAGATTAGGCGATACTTTGGCTAGATCACTGAATGTTTTTAAGTTATACTTTTGTGCCGTTTCTTGGTTAACCGCCAGAGAATACGTATTACTGAATCCAAAAGGAGCAATAAATTGCAAATCATCTTTTTTCATCAATCGTTTAGCGCTTGCTAATGTTTCTTTAGAATTGGTAGTTTCTTGTTGATAATAGTTGGCAACAATCGTTCCTGTGTATTCAGGATACAATTGAATATTGTTATTTTGAAGAGCGGTCCAAGCAACACTTGATCCACCTAGATTGACTTTACGGTTGACTTTGATACCGGTACGATTTTCAATCATATCTGCCATTAGATAAGCTAATATAATGTTTTCGGTAAAGTTTTTGGAGCCAATGGTAATTTCACCGCCAGTTGTACCCTCTGTAGCGGATGAACTGCTACAAGCTGTTGTGAGCAGACTTGTGATCGTCACTATACATATCAATAACGTTATCCAGCGTTTGTTTCGCTTCATCATCATTCCTCCTGCGTTCAGATTCCTTATTTCAATCCTCGTGGTGTTGTCCAACGTTCTACCAACCCAAGCAAGTAATCAAATACTAATGCAAGGATAGCTGCAGGAATAGCACCTAATAGAATAAGGGCATCAATATTACGAGTAATTCCAAGGAAGATAAAGTCACCTAAACCACCAGCGCCTATAAAAGCAGCTAACGTTGCTGTACCTACATTAATAACAGTTGCTGTCCGAATTCCCGCCATAATCACAGATAATGCGAGTGGAAGCTGAACACGGAACAATATTTGACGGCTGGTTAGACCCATACCTTTGGCAGCTTCAATAATAGCTGGATCGACATCTTTGATCCCTGTAAATGTATTACGAATCACAGGTAGCAGAGAATATAAGAACAATGCAGCTACGGCTGTAATCGTACCGATACCGAAGATCGGAATCATAAAGCCCAGTAGAGCCAGTCCCGGAATCGTCTGCAAAATACTAGCGACTCCAATAATGGGTGTGCGTAATCCTTTCACACGTGCGACTAGAATACCTGCCGGTACCCCGATAACAATAGCAATCAACATCGATATTAATACTAATTTGATATGAACCCCTGTTGCTCCAATCAGTTCTGGACCACGAAGGTTAAATTGACGGATAAATTGCTCCCACAAAGATATGTTTTCCATTATACTTCGCCTCCAGCCCAGTGATTAGCAAACATGGTCAGCAAAGTCCCACGAGTCACTATACCTACTAATTTTCCTTGTTCATCGACAACAGGTAGAATACCGTTTTTCGCTTCAACGACATTTAGCAAAGCATCTTGCGCAGTATCTGTTGGTTTTAACATATGTGTGACAGGCTTTATAATTTCGCCTATCGTGGCTACTGTATCGATATTAGCCAATACATCATAGGCAGATACAATCCCTAGCAATATACCTTGTGTATCGGTAATCAATAACGTATCTGTTTTGCGTTGGCGCATAAAGGTAATAGCTTTACCCGGGCTACGATCTGGAAGAGAAGTGGAAGGATCTTTACGCATCAGATCGGTAACCGGAATATACTCAGGATTTTGATACAATCTGTTTTTACCTATAAATTCTTCTACAAAACCATGAGAAGGTTCGCGTAGTAACATATCAGGCGTATCCAGTTGCAATAACTCGCCATCTTTCATAACTGCGATTCGATCGCCTAATTTCAAAGCTTCATCCATGTCATGCGTAACGAAAACGATCGTTTTTTTCAAATCACGTTGTAGACGTAATAACTCATCTTGCAATTGCTCACGTGTAATAGGATCAAGTGCTCCAAAAGGCTCGTCCATCAGTACAATATCAGGGTCAGCGGCTAGAGCACGGGCTACACCGACACGTTGTTGCTGTCCACCTGATAATTCTTTAGGATAACGCTTGGCAAATAGTTCAGGATCAAGACCTACCAAGTTGAGCATTTCAATCACTCTATCTTTTTTCTTCTTCTCATCCCAGCCTTTAAGTTCAGGCATTAGAGCAATATTTTGTTCAATCGTGTAATGAGGAAACAGTCCTGCTTGCTGAATCACATAGCCCATCGTACGGCGTAATTTCACAGGATCTTGTTTTTTGATATCTTTGCCATCTACAGATAAAGTACCTCCTGTATGAGAGACTAGGCGGTTAATCATTTTCATGGTAGTCGTTTTACCACATCCGCTGGGGCCAATAAACACCAAAAATTCTCCATCTTTTATTTCAAAATTAAGTGACTTGACGGCTTGAAAACCATCGGGGTACGTTTTGCTTACATTTTCGAATTTAATCATAACTTGTACTCCTTTATCTATTTTATTTTGGTATGTACAACCATTGACATTTCAATAATGATTCTAAAAAAGAGTTAGGTTCATCATGCGTATAACAAT
Source organism: Paenibacillus sp. CFBP13512 (assembly GCF_005233705.1). Taxonomy (NCBI): domain Bacteria; kingdom Bacillati; phylum Bacillota; class Bacilli; order Caryophanales; family Paenibacillaceae; genus Paenibacillus; species Paenibacillus sp. CFBP13512. Next base: position 363,762 of record NZ_QGAD01000003.1, read on the forward strand.
TGATTGAGCTCCATGTATTTAGACCTAATTTATACATTTGAAACAATATACAAAGTCATAATTTTATGAAAACGGTCGAAAAATGTCTAAAAAAAGATGAAGAAGTCTTTTGATTATTTGAGGTATAACGCTTACAATTTAAAGTGAATCTATCGAACAAATAAAAGGAAGGATGTTGAAGATGGAACGCGTTTCTTTTGTTTTACATATTGATCCGAAAGATCAAAAAGAGTATATTGAACGCCATCAAGCGGTTTATCCAGAATTGTTGCAAGCGTTTGGAGAAGTAGGGATTCACACGTATAGTATTTTTTTGCATGAAGGCACTCTATTTGCCTATATGGAAGTAGATCACTATCAATCAGCGATGGATCAACTAGCTGTGCATCCTGCTAATCAGCGCTGGCAGACTTTTATGTCAGATATGTTGATTGCTAATCCGCAAGGAACCACATCTGAAGTCATTCCTGAAGTGTTTCATTACCATAATTAATCTTATTTCTAGTAATATCCTATTAGAGAATAGTTGAAAGAACACCTTCAGCCTGTCATGATTAGTGTTGGAGGTGTTCTGATATGAAATATGTTCATTTTAGTTATCAACAACAGCAACACATAGGTATCGCATTAGATGATGTGATTGTACCTATGTCTGCTTTACAACCTTTTGTCGATTCCTCGTTAACCCTTCCTGTACACATGGACGATCTCTGGTCTCAACATGGATTACATATACAGCTTCAACACATCTTAGAACAACACACCACTGAACTTTTAGCTCAAGCGATTGCTGAACAAGATATCGAATGGTTGCCTGTAATACCAAGCCCCGGTAAGTTGATCTGTATTGGTCTTAATTATCGCCGTCATGCAGAAGAAACAAATGCACCGATTCCGCAAACACCTGTTGTTTTTAGCAAATTCTCTGATGTGGTAGCAGGTCATCTACAATCTGTAACGCTCCCACAAGCCAGCACACAAGTCGATTACGAAGCAGAGCTATGTATAGTAATCGGTCAGCAAGCGAGTCAGGTGAGTACAGAAGAGGCTTTAGATTATGTATTTGGTTATTGCGCCGCTAATGATGTCTCTGCACGTGATCTACAGATGCTGACCAGTCAATGGTTACTAGGCAAAACATGTCCCGATTTTGCACCGATTGGTCCTTATCTGGTTACAGCTGATGAAGTTGGCGATCCCAACCAGCTCCAGATCAGTGCCTATCTAAATGGAGAACAAGTCCAACATTCCAATACATCTGATATGATCTTCGATTGTCGTTATATTATTCATTATCTTTCTCAGCATATGACGCTTAATCCGGGTGATATTATTTTGACGGGTACACCCGAAGGCGTGATTTTGGGCAAACCAGAAGAAGAACGAGTCTGGTTAAAGTCTGGTGACGAAGTTACAATTGAAATTGAAAAGCTAGGCAGATTAACGAATACATTTGTATCGGCTAAATAGAATCAAACGATATTTTTGAAGGCACAGGAGGGGATCGCTATGATCCAAGAAAATACCAAACTGAGAACGCTAGGAACGTTTCTCAAATCCCGTCGGAATCAATTACAACCTGAACAAGCAGGGTTCAGTCATTCGTACGGTCAACGTAGAACACCGGGATTGCGACGGGAAGAAGTGGCTGTACTTGCTGGTGTAAGTGCTACGTATTATACGTGGTTAGAACAGGGAAGAGATGTGACTGCTTCACGCGATGTGATTGAAAATATAGCCAGAGCGCTACAATTGAATCCTGATGAAAGAGTACATTTGCTTCAGCTCTGGAATCCGAATGAGCCTGAGACGATTGCAAATGTCTCTACCATAAGCCCGCATTGGCAACATATTCTGAATCAACTTCATTCCCCATCCATTATTACGAATCATATGTCAGAGTTTATTTTTTGGAATCCAGCAGCCAATGAATTATTTTCCAATTTAGACGCAATGTTACCTGAAGAACGGTTTTTTATGAGGTTAGTCTTTCTAAACGAAGAATTTCGGAGTCGGATCGTGAACTTGGAAGAGTATACGATTAGTTGTGTCGCTGTCTATCGTAGCTATTACAATCGCCATCCTGAAAATCTTTTTTTTAGAGAATTTGTACAACGTTTATGTATGGATAGCCCTGAATTTGAAGCGATATGGAATTTACATCATGTTCAACTTCAAAAAGCATGTCTTTTACACATTCATATGCCTAGTGCCCAACAGATAGTTACTTTTGACTCTAATTCGATGGCAACACTCGACAACAGTCCCAATTATCATATGTGTATCTATTCACCCGTCTCCTCATAATGAATATTATGTTCCTAAACTAACAGGTAGCTCACATGCTGCCTGTTAGTTTTTTTACTAGCATAACTGTACTGTGGTTGAACCTATACATATGGAATAGGATATAGAAAGTAACCACACTATATTGTATAGATTGAACAGGAGGAACGATAGATGCACTATAATCAATTAGGTCCAAGCGGGCTATTTGTATCTGAATTATGTTTTGGCACAATGACGTTTGGAGGCGGAGAAAATTTTGATATCGTTGGTAAAGTACAGCAAGAAGAAGCAGATACTTTACTAGCACGTGCGTTGGAAGCAGGAATTAACTTTATTGATACCGCAGATATTTACTCTGAAGGCAATTCAGAAAGAATTACTGGACAAGCGCTACGCAACTTAGGCGTCAAACGAGAAGAAGTGGTTGTCGCTACGAAAGTGTTCGGTGTCATGGGATCTTCTCCTAATCAGAAAGGTTCTTCTCGCAATCATATTATGGATGGTGTCCAAAATAGTCTGGAACGTCTACAAATGGATCATATTGATCTGTATCAACTTCATGGATTCGATCCTGCTACTTCGATAGAAGAATCACTACAAGCTTTAACAGACCTTGTACGCCAAGGATTGGTTCGCTATATTGGTGTATCCAACTGGGCAGCGTGGCAAATCGCTCAAGCGATCGGAATTTCGAATCAGCATCGACTTGAAAAATTTGTTTCTACACAAGCGTATTATACACTTGCAGGTCGTGAGCTGGAACGTGAGATTATCCCGATGCTACATAGTCATAACGATATGGGATTGCTCGTATGGAGTCCACTTGCAGGAGGTTTATTAAGCGGTAAATTTACACGTGATCAGCAAAATTCTGAAGGCAGTCGACGCAATGATTTTGATTTCCCGCCTGTAGATAAAGATCGTGCGTATGATATTATTGATACTTTGATCGAAATGGCTAATCAAAAAGAAGCCTCGGTAGCTCAACTTGCTCTAGCATGGCTGTTACATCAACGTGCAGTGACCAGCGTCATTATTGGCACGAAGAAGATGCATCAGTTAGAAGATAATCTAGGCGCCATCGATATTGTATTTTCTGAAGAAGAATTACAGACACTCGATAAGATCAGTCAGATTCCTAGTGAATATCCAGGCTGGATGATAGATATGTGGAGTCAAGCAAGAATAGAACAATTACAACAGGTGCGTCATACCCGTTCGTGATATACATTACACTGAAAAAAGGAATCCCAAGGTAATATACTTGTGGGTTCCTTTTTTTTATGTGTATGATGTTTTGCCTTTTGTTGCTACGATGACAAGAAAGCAGAAAAACGTTATGATAACAGGAGCGGACATAAATAGAGATGAGGTCTATGAATGAAGGTAAGGGAATGGATTAACCACGATGGAATCCGGCGCATTATCGTGCTTGCGATTCTTGTTCTGGTGATTTTTGCTATGCAAAGTATGATGAATATTATTTTACTTACATTACTGCTGACGATTCTAATCGGTAGTATGTATGATGGGCTTATGAAGTTATTTCAAACGTTCATTCCTAATGTTTCACGCTTTTTTGTTTTACCTTTAGTGTATCTGATCTTGCTGGCTGTTATTGCCTGGGGCGTGTACCGAATGGTGCCTACAGTGATTATGCAGGTCACTCAGTTATACGAAATGATTATTGAAGCCTATCGGCACCCTCACGAAAGTGAATGGAACCCGTACATTATTAACTTTTTGAATACGTTAAATGTACAGCGTTTTATCGAACCCGGCTTTAATGTTATTTTAAAAATTAGCAAATTAGGTTCTCAGTTACTTATAGCATTATTGCTTAGCTTATTTTTCTTGTTGGATCGTGCGCACATTACACGTTTTACGTCTTCTTTTCAAGAAAGTAAGTTAGGTTGGTTTTTTAAAGAAGTCGGTTATTTCGGCAAAATGTTTTTAGATACGTTTGGTAAAGTCATTGAAGCTCAATTATTGATTTCATTGATCAACTGTATTATTACGATTATTGCGCTTTGGTTTATGGGCTTCCCGAATTTATTAGGTCTGGCTTTGATTATCTTTATGTTAGGCTTAATACCGGTTGCAGGTGTATTTATATCGCTTGTTCCGCTAGGATTGATTGCTTTCAGTATCGGTGGAGTGAAGTACATTGTCTATCTGCTGATTCTGGTTGTAGTGATTCATGCGATTGAAGCTTATTTCTTAAATCCCAAATTAATGTCCAGTAAAACCAATCTACCTGTTTTTTATACTTTTGTGGTTCTTATTTTTTCTGAACACTTTATCGGTCCATGGGGATTGATTATCGGTATTCCGTTATTTGTCTTTTTCCTTGATTTGATCGGGGTTACTCGTAAGAAAAAAGGCAGTGTCTAATGGATCTTTAGTTATAAAATAGGGTTGTAATCACAGTCTATTTGAAACGTTTATGCTGCCTGTATGGAGTATGAACGTTTTTTGCTTTTACAAAAATTTTACATTTACGATTAGCTTTTCATTATCGCACATGATATCCTTATAAACATATCGATCTACTTAGGTATACAATTATTCATATTTGGAGGGATTTTATATGAGCGTCAATTCACCAAAAACATCAGAACTATTTACTCCTTTTCATACACCACAGTTAGAATTGTCTAATCGGATCGTTATGGCTCCGATGACACGTAATTTTTCACCTAATGGTGTACCTGGAGCAGATGTAGCGACTTATTATAGAAGTCGTGCTGAAAATGAAGTCGCATTGATTATTACAGAAGGTACAGCGATCAATCATCCTGCTGCTGTCTCTTCCCCGGATATCCCTGTTTTTCATGGCGAAGAAGCTTTGAATGGTTGGGCAGAAGTGGTTAGACAAGTACACGAAGTTGGCGGCAAAATCATGCCTCAAATCTGGCATGTTGGTATGGCTCGCCCAGTCGGTTCATTACCGAATGTAGAAGCTGGGCCGATCGGCCCATCCGGTCTTGATATTAACGGTGAGAAAGTAAATGAGCCGTTGACAACAGAAGAGATTCAAGAAGTCATTCAAGCGTATGCTCAAGCCGCTGCCGACGCCAAACGAGTAGGCTTTGATGGTATAGAACTTCATGGAGCACATGGTTACTTAATCGATCAGTTCTTCTGGTCACAAACGAATCAACGTACTGATGAGTATGGTGGCGATCTTGTAGCACGTACACGTTTTGGTGTTGAAGTGGTCAAAGCTTGCCGTGCTGCTGTAGGGCCTGATTATCCGATCGTATTCCGCTTTTCACAATGGAAAATGAATCATTATGATGCTCGTCTTGTCGAGACAGCCGAAGAATTGACTCAATTTTTACAACCGTTGTCTGAAGCTGGCGTAGATATTTTCCATTGCTCTACACGTCGCTTCTGGGAACCTGAATTTGAAGGTTCTGATCTTAACCTTGCTGGTTGGACGAAAAAAATCACAGGCAAACCAACAATCACAGTCGGTTCTGTAGGACTTAATCAAGTATTCTTAAGTAATAAGACTGAAGATGTCTCTGAAAGTATCCGTCTTGAAGAATTGGATGCGAAATTAAATGCAGGGGAATTTGATCTAGTGGCTGTCGGTCGTGCATTGATCGGTGATGCAGCATGGGCTACGAAATTGCACGAGCAACGTACAGATGATATCAAAACATTTGATCAAGAAGATCTGAAATCTTTACGCTAAACTGAAGGTATCAAATTAAATAGACAGGTAACAAAATCAAACCATATAGATTAAGTAGAGCAACCTTTTCACAAGGGTTGCTCTTTTTTTGATCATAAATCAGGTATTTGTATACATGTTACCGATATAATGATCTATTTTGGTGATTTGAGCTGAATTTATAAAAGTAATGTAAACTTAACTGTCTCACAATGTAAAAATAAAATAAAATATTACCCAATTATTTTGCTTTTTTTACAAAATAGCTTACTTTTGAATATATTTCCATGATAATATGAGTTAGATATCTATTCTTTCAGTACATAGGAGGCAAAACATGGTAACACGTAGTGGAATAAAATCAAGCTGGGTAAAGTATGCTCTAATGGTGGCAATTGCTTTACCAATGCAAACAGGCTTGCTTGGTGGATTAACAGCAGTTCATGCTGAAGGACCTACAGATCCAGCACCTTTTATCGCAGCCAAAGTGGTTAACGAGAATGCAGGTAAAAAAGTATTGTTCGATAACAGTCATGCTCAGACAGCAGGGGCAGCGGATTGGGTCATCGACGGCGGATTTTCAGATTTTGCAAATGCACTCGCAAATGATGGTTACTATGTGAAAGAACTTCGCAAAAGTACACCAATCACATACAGTGACTTGAGTGAATACGATGTATTTGTTATCGCAGAACCTAACGTTCCGTTCAAAACAACAGAACAAGCTGCGATGAAACAATATGTTGAAAGCGGTGGCAGTATTTTCTTCGTAGGTGATCATTATAATGCCGATCGTAACAAAAATCGTTGGGACGGATCAGAAGCAATCAATGGTTTCCGTCGTGGCGCTTGGGAAGATCCAACGAAAGGCATGAGCACAGAAGAGAAAAATTCTGCGGCGATGCAAGGAGTAGCAAGCTCTGATTGGTTATCTGATAACTTCGGGATTCGTTATCGTTATAACGCTTTAGGAGATATTAATGCTAACCAAGTGGTTGCACCGAATCAAGCTTTTGGAATTACAGAAGGTGTAGGTAGTGTAGCGATGCATGCCGGTTCTACACTTGCTATTACAGATCCAGCCAAAGCTAAAGGAATTGTTTACTTGCCAGAAACGAATGCAGCGTGGGGTAATGCTGTCGATCAAGGCGTATACAATGGTGGCGGTGTTGCGGAAGGCCCTTATGTAGCAGTCTCCAAATTAGGAGGAGGTAAAGCAGCATTTATCGGTGATTCTTCACCTGTAGAAGATGCTTCTCCGAAATATCTACGTGAAGAAACAGGCACTAAAAAAACAACGTATGATGGATTTAAAGAAGTAGATGATGGCGTATTGCTTGTGAATACGATCAACTGGCTATCCGATAAAGAAACCTATACAAGCTTTGATCAAGTAGAAGGTCTGCAATTGGATCAACCGACGACATTATTGCCAATCGAGGCTCCACAAACATCAACTGAACCTCAAGCAGAACCTTGGTCAGCTCCAGCGGCTGGATACAAATGGTGGGATTCTTCCACATTTAAGCCAGGTGCTTATGGCAGTGCAGTATCAGTAACATCGCCAACTTATAGTCTTGTACATCAAGCAGAGTTGCCAAATGCTGAACCTTTCCAAATTCGTATTGTCGCTGATAACTTGGCAGCAAATAGTACAGTCACAGGTTACAGTAGCGGTATTTTCTTAACAGGAGGTACACAAGTAGGGCAAGTACAGAATCCTGATGGTACATGGCCTACTTCTTATGGATACAGCTCAACGTACAGCTTGACCGCAGATAGCAAAGGTCATGCTTACAAAGACATTACGGTCCGCGTGAAGCCGGGCACAACAGGAACAGCAAGTCTACGTGTAAGACTGAATGGTAGCAATCTAGTAACCACTCCGGTGACGATTGCAAATGTGCCTGCTGAACCTTTGCCAGCGGAAAATGGTGGGGTACAACCAGTACCGGCATTAACAACCGTAGCGAATGCTCGTACTCAAGCAGAAGGTAAAGTGGTTACGATTGAAGGCGTTGTAACGACAGAGCCAGGTGCTTTTGGTGGACAAGCTTTTTATTTGCAAGATAACACAGCAGGTATTTATGTTTACCAGAATCAAGCTGGATTTCATCAAGGAGATGTTATCAAAGTCACAGCTCCATTAGCTTTATACAATACAGAGCTTGAATTGACCGATCCGGTAAGTATCGAGAAAACAGGTACTGCATCATTGCCGACAGCAAAAACAGCAGTAGCTGTAGACACGTATAATCAAGGACAATTGGTACAATTGAAAAATGTACAGATCAGCAATATCGTTGCAGCTACACCTACAGGTTCTTTCGAATTTGATGTAACAAGCAATGTATATGGTGATCAACCTGCAACTACACATGCACGTGTAGACGCACGCACAGGCTTAACACAAGCGAACTTTGCTTATCAAAATGGACAGTTTGTAGATATCACTGGAGTAGCTACTATTTTCAAAGGTGTATTCCAATTGAAGCCAAGAAGTGCGGCAGATATTACATCTGTGGCAACAACACCTACTGATCCTACCAACCCAACAGATCCTACAGAGCCAACAGAACCACCAGTTGTGACAGATCCATTAGCAACAGATGTACCAGGAACACCTGTATTATCTGACAATAATGGGCATGACACAGGAATTAAAGATGGTAATTATACAGTTACAATGAATATGTGGTGGGGCAATAACGGTTCTACGTATAAATTGTATGAAAATGATCAAGTGATCAGCAGTGGAAAGCTTGCCGATCAATCACCTAATGCACAAGTAGTACAAGCTGATATCAAAGGTAAAGTAAATGGTTCGTATACGTATACTTTAGAATTAACCAATTCATTCGGTACAACGAAAAGCCAACCTTTGGTGGTTAACGTAACCGATGCTTCTCCTGCCAAGTCCGTATTATCGAATGATAACTGGGATGGAGACGGTAACTATCAAGTGAGTATGAACCTATGGTGGGGAACGAATGGATCAGAATATCGTTTATATGAAAATGGTAAATTGATCGATACTCAATCTCTAAAAGAAGGTTCACCTCAAGCGCAACATGCCATTAGTGGTATCACAGATCGTCCAGTAGGTACGTATGAGTATGTGGCTGAATTGGTCAATGCTTCTGGCGTTACGAAAAGCGAAGCCATCACTGTAAAAGTTACTCAATAATCGCACTTTATCTGTATGAAGCAAATATGATGTACAAAAAAGCCTTCAACTTCAACGGTATGCATATCGCATAACCGTATCGAAGTTCAAGGCTTTATTTTTTGGAGATTGTGGAAAGTCATCTTCAAGTAGATTCTATCAATTCATCCAGATAGTGAGAAATCCTTACCCTTGCATAACAGCCACTAACAATACGATCCATCCAGCGATAAAAGCAAGACCACCGAGAGGAGTAATCGCACCTAATTTCCGAACACCAGTAAAGCTAAGTACATATAAGCTTCCTGAAAATAAAATAATTCCCACAAACAGCAACCAACCTGCGGTTACAGCCAGCGAAGAATGGGTGAGATTATGTCCGAGTGTCCCTATGACTAGCATACCCAATCCATGCGCAATATGGTATTGTACACCTGTCTCGTATACTTTCATCATATCCGCGTTTAGCTTTTTCTTAAGTGCATGAGCGCCAAAAGCCCCCAATGCGACCGCTAAAACCATCATCATACAACCTATAATCAGTATCGTTTGCATCTCATTCATCTCCAGTCGTAACTATGCCTTTATTTATAATTTGCGTAAATAGATATTTTGAATTGTATGATTGGCTTCCTTTTTCAAAATCAGCTGTGCGCGTCCTTTGGTAGGAAGGATATTTTCATGTAGATTTTTGGCGTTGATCGATTCCCATGTATGGTTAGCAACGACTAAAGCTTCTTCTTCAGACAAATCTGCAAATCGAGAATGGAAATAAGAGTCTGGATTCTGAAAAGCAGTCTGGCGTAACAATTGGAAGCGCTCTACATACCAACGAGCGATATTTTTCTCTTCTGCATCAATAAAGATCGAGAAGTCGAAGAAGTCGCTCACGAATAGCGGACTGTCTTTTTTCACCTGCAAAACATTGATTCCTTCAACAATCAGAATATCAGGATGGTCGATGACACTTTCTTCATCTGGCAGAATATCATAAGTTAAATGTGAATACTTAGGTGCTTTTACTTTCGGCTTACCAGATTTCACTTCTCCAATAAACTGAATTAAGCGCTTAATATCGTAACTTTCAGGGAATCCTTTCCGATTCATAATCCCATTCTCTTCAAGAACCGCATTCGGATACAGAAAACCATCTGTGGTCACCAGATCGACTTTGCGATGCGTGTCCCAGCGGGTAAGCAAGGTCTGGATCAAGCGTGCTGTGGTACTTTTGCCTACAGCGACACTACCAGCAATCCCAATAATGTAAGGCGTTTTACGGGCTTTTTTCTGTAAAAAAGAAGTCGTTAATTGGTGGAGCTGTTGAGAAGCACCCACGTAAAGATGAATCAGATGAGTCAGCGGTAAATAGACCTCTTCCACTTCCTGGAGAGAGACCTGTTCATTTAATCCACGTAGTTTTTCTAATTCAACCTCGGTCAAAGATAGTGGTGTATCGTGATCTTTTAAGGAAGCCCATTCCTTACGATCAAACTCGATGTATGGCGAATATCGTTTCATGTGCTCTCACTTTCTGAGAATTTTTTATTTCTAGTGTACCAAACTTTACAATGAAAAACCTCTAAAGGTTTAATTTGCATCGCTATTGACCTTCTAAATACTGGTGTTGAGCTAATATTGCTGATTATCCTTACAAATAGCTAACATCAATCTTGCTTCTTGTATCTGGAATAGCATAAGGTAGACAAGACACTATTCTTTCTAGATATACATAATGGTAATATAAGTATTACATTGTTGAGTTTATAAAACCCTATGCATAATGATCTCATGATGACGGGCTATAAGGAGGAAATATTTTGTCCGAAAAATATGAATACTCACAATCTTCCGATCAGGACAAAGCTATATTTAATCGTGAATTGCATACCAAATCCTTATTGAGCGATGCATCTATTGTGCATACTCCTGAGTCTTTTGCCACACTACTAGAAACGCTTGAAATGATGCCTTATCGTAATGTTAATCTTTCGGTCTATGAAGTTCGCAAAAGTCTGGAAATTGCTAAGTCGCTTAATGTTGAAGATTTGATTATTCGTACTCAACTCATTCATGCAGATATTATGGGCAGACAAGGTAAAATTGCAGAAGGTGGACGCAAAATCCGTACGATCAATAAATGGGCACTTGATCATAATCATCATTATTTATTAGCACGTAGTCATCGCTTATTAGCCGCTTTTTATAGACGTATCGGAGATAGCGAGAGTGCTCTGGAAAATGCTGTGATTGGTTTTAAATATTTGCCAGAAGATGCTTCTTTGCCGATCCGTGCCGACCATCTAATGACACTGGCGTTAACGTTAGATGAAGTAGGCGCATATGAAGATTCAGTGCATCGTTTTCAAGAAGTGCTAGAGATCGCTACCAATACTAATGATTTTCAGATATCGATGTTCGTTCTCAATAATATGGCGTATACGCATTATGAACGTGAAAATATTCCTGAGACACTCAAATTAATTGATCAAATGCGTGAACTCAGTGTTAAACATAAAGTACCTTTAGAAGCGCAACAATTAGATACAATCGCTGTTATTGAAATTCAAGCTGGTCGTCCAGAAGAAGCTGAAAAAACGTTAAAACCTTTGCTAGATGAGCCGGTAGGTAGACGCAAATTAGGTGAACTGGCTACATTGCCCGAATGTCTATTAACGGTTGCCAAAGCACAACGTCTGCAAGGGAAGTTGCATGAAGCTGAGAAAACGCTAAATGAAGCTGCTCATATTTCAGAAGAACACGGGCTGGGTCGTCTTAGTGTCAAAGTACGGTTGGAACGTTCAGAATGGTATGCCGCTTCCAATCGCTACCAAGAAGCTTATGAAGAACATCGTATGTTTTTCAAAGAAAATGAAACGTTACGTTCTACACAGCGCGAGACCAGAGCACGGATATTGCAGATTGTGTATGATGCTGAAGAAGCGAAGCGAGATAGTGAGTATTTCAAAGAAATGGCACTGCGTGATCCGTTGACAGGATTGCATAATCGCCGTTTTATGGATGTGCATATGAACAAATTGCTAGAACGGTGCATTGTACTCAATCAACCTCTAACCGTAGCGATGATCGATCTGGATTTTTTCAAATTAATCAATGATACATTGTCTCATGAAGTTGGCGATATTGTACTTGTTCATGTCGCTAAGATACTCTCTTTGACGATTCCATCGCTTGGAGCTGTAGCCCGAATTGGTGGGGAAGAATTTGTAGCCGTCTTCCCGGAAACGGATCTTAAGCAAGGACGGGTGTATGCGAATATGTTATGTGAAGCGATTCGTTCAGCAGATTGGAGCCCGATTACAGGTAACTTACCGGTGACAGCCAGTATCGGTATTGCAACGATTACTGATCACGCTCAATCGAGTTCAGAATTGCTCGCTATCGCTGATCATTATTTGTATGAAGCGAAAAAGGCGGGGCGTAATCAGGTCATTTGTGGCGAAGATATATCCAAACATATAGAATGATTGAGAAGATATTTAGTTATTTTTAATAAATAACTTATAATTAATAACAATTAGGTGTATACTATAGAGATAGTGAATCCATAAGACCATCCATAATTAACAAGAAGGAGGTATTCATTATGTCTGAACAACACCAACATTCAGATTCATCACATTCTACTAATACATTAGGAAATATACCGATATCTGTACTTGACCTTGCACCTATTACAGCAGGATCAACCGCAGGCGAAGCTTTTAAAAACAGTCTAGATATGGCACAACATGCTGAAAAATGGGGCTACAATCGGTACTGGGTTGCCGAGCATCATAATATGCCCGGGATTGCGAGTTCAGCAACTTCAGTAGTTATTGGCTATTTAGCCGCAGGAACTTCAACTATTCGTGTCGGTTCTGGTGGAATCATGCTTCCAAACCATGCTCCACTTGTGATTGCAGAGCAATTCGGTACTTTGGAATCGATGTATCCAGGTCGGATTGATCTAGGGCTTGGACGTGCGCCAGGTAGTGACCGTCGTACAACACTCGCATTACGCCGTCAATTGGACAGTGGAGAAGATTTCCCTGAATTGTTACAAGAATTAACGTCCTTTTTTGATGCATCAGCGACTTCTTATCACGCACCGATTCGTGCTGTACCCGGTGAAGGCTTAAATATTCCGATCTGGTTGTTAGGTTCTAGTGATTTTAGTGCTCAATTAGCCGGTCAAAAAGGATTACCGTTTGCTTTTGCAGGTCATTTTTCACCAGATTATACCCAGCGTGCATTAGCTGTCTATCGTCATCATTTTGAACCATCTGCTATTTTGGACAAACCATATGCTATGGTGGGTGTCAATGCAATTGCTGCCGATACCGATGAAGAAGCAGAATGGTTAGGTACCACGATGCAACAGCAATTCTTGAATATTATTCGTGGCAAAACAGGTCAAGTTCAACCGCCTACAGATATGTCTAGCAAATGGACACCTTATGAAAAAGATGCAGTGGAGCAACAACTACGCTCTACGATCAAAGGTAGCCCTGAAAAAGTAAAACAACAACTAACACAATATATTGCAGATACAGGTGCAGATGAATTGATTGTAACAGGTATGTTGTACGATCATCAGGCTAGACTACGCTCTTATGAAATTATTAGCGAAGTGGCTCAGATTCGTAATACTGTAAATAGTTAATTATTTTCTAAACTCATAGAACGAACTAACCGGCGATATGCTTTCGGAGCAGAGCCGGTTTTTCTTTTGAATAAAGCATGAAAATAAGATACATCATGATACCCAACCTGCTCGCTGACCTCACTAATCAACAGATCAGTAGTTCGCAACAAATCACAAGCTGCTTGAATACGTATCTTCTGTACATAATGAGACATTGATGCTCCAGTATGCTTAACAAATAAGCGATGAAGCTGACGAACACTAATTTTCATTTTTGCCGCCATCTCCGATACAGCAATAGACCCTGCATAATTAGTATGAAGTTCATGCACCATATCTTCCCATCCTGAAGAGGAGGGTTGTATCCGTAATTGAGCTTCTGTATCCAAGCGCTGTAAATGAATCAAAATCTGAATAACATAGGTATAGACCGATATCACCCAACCTTCACGACCTCGCTGATATTCTTCGTACACTTGCTCAAATAAACGCTGAAATTGTTGCCAGCGATCATCATAGTAACGATATTGCTTTTCTTTTAATAAAGGCTCAATTACCTCACTTCCCGGATAAGTAGACAACACCTCTAATAGCGAATCCGCATCAACCACACAATTGTATACAATCAACGGATCGGCATCACTGGCTGTGGAAGGGCGATATACATGAGAGATGCCCATCGGCAGAAGAAATAGGTCTCCTTTTTTGACAGAAGAGGTCACGCCATTAATGACATGACTTCCTGTACCTTCACTTACATAATTTAATTCTAAAAAATCATGAATATGTTCATGCAGTTCATATGATTCTGCGACTCGATTAATATAGATCGGAATTTCTTTGTTGAAAAAGTAGTCGCCTATCAGCGTATCTATTCTGCGTTTGATTGTCATAAGATGTTATTCCGTCCTTTCTGATGTCTGATTCACCATCTAATGATGTCCGAATACACCATGTTAAACGCTTACAACTATCGTATGATAAAAAGGAATTCATCTCAAGAAAAGATCATCTCATAGATGTATATATCTTAGGATAGAAGGAGCGTGGGTCGAATGAAAGATACTCTGTTACAACCTAGTGGATTAGAAGTGATACAACTTCAATGCGAATATCGTAGCGAATGGTTAGGTAGCGATCAATCTCATCCTCAATTTAGCTGGATCATTCAATCGGATCAGCGAGCCACTGTACAAGCTAGTTATCGGATACAGGTATCGCAAGATATCCAGAACTGGCAACAACTCTGTTGGGATTCTGGCCATGTGAAAAGCGATCAATCGATTCAAGTTCAGTATGCAGGCTCACCTTTACAATCTCAAACACGTTATTATTATCGTGTCCAAGTTCAAGATCAATCGGAAAGAACGTCAGCATGGAGTGCTATTCAATGGTGGGAGACGGCTTTCTTTGATCAGTCAGAGTGGCAAGCAGAGTGGATTACGTCGGAGCAAGAATGGCATAATGCGCAACCCGAATCTGTTTTTCAACTACGCAAGTCATTGAATCTACCCAGTCGACCGATCTCTGCACGTATCTATACCACAGCGGCTGGATTATATGAGCTGACGATCAATGGGACACGTGTAGGAAATGAATGGTTTACACCGGGATGGACAAGTTATAACCATCGTCATCAGTATCAGACTTATGATGTGACAGCATATCTGCACATGGGAGACAATGCGATAGGGGTAAGTCTAGCCGATGGATGGTATAGCGGTCGTCTCGGTTGGGAGAATCAGCGTCAGCATTACGGAGAACATAAAGCGTTATTGTTACAGCTTCATCTTCGGTATGAGGATGGACAAGAAGTAATCATAGGTACAGATACATCATGGCAAAGTGCACCCAGTCCTATTACACTAGCTTCTATTTACGATGGAGAACATTATGATGCTTCCTTAGAACAGCAAGGTTGGGATCAACCGTTATTTGATGCTTCAGATTGGCCCAAAGTGAAGGTATTAGAACTACCTTATCATCATCTGATTGCTCAAGAAAATTGGGCTGTTCGAGTGACTGAAGTGTTGACTCCTGTAGATGTTATACATACACCTGCTGGAGAAACGGTATTGGATATGGGGCAGAATATGGTAGGACGAGTACGTTTTACAGGTGTATTACCTGCTGGCGCATCATATACCTTATATCATGCTGAAATTCTAGATCAACAAGGGAACTTTTATCGGGGGAATTTGCGAACTGCTAAGCAGGCGGTTCATTATATAGCTGATGATACACAAGATCGTCAGATCAGTCATGCACCACGCTTTTCATTTCAAGGATTTCGTTATGTTCAAGTCGAAGGACTGGATTATCTCACTAATCGGCAATTACTGGAGGTGTTCACTGGAGAAGTGATGCATTCAGATATGCCTATTGCCGGTTCATTTGAATGTTCTCATCCGTTAATCAATCAGTTGCAAAGCAATATTGTCTGGGGTCAGCGGGGGAATTTTCTGGATGTGCCTACCGATTGCCCGCAACGAGATGAGCGCTTAGGCTGGACAGGTGATGCACAGGTATTTATACGTATAGCAGCTTACAATTATAATATCGCACCTTTTTTCCAAAAATGGTTACGTGATCTTAGTGCAGATCAGCGTTCCAATGGCAGTGTACCATTTGTTGTGCCTGATGTGCTAAGTGTGTTAGACGAGGAGAAAGGGGATACAGAACTGCCTGGTTCAGCGGCATGGGGCGATGCAGCCGTTATCTGTCCGTGGGTTATGTATTTGCATTATGGAGATAAGAAGTTATTGCAAGAACAATATAGCAGTATGAAGGCATGGGTCGACTATATTTACAATCAAGGCAATAATCATTATCTATGGAATACAGGATTTCATTTTGGCGATTGGTTAGCATTGGATGCTAAAGAAAATAGTTATATGGGATCAACGCCTACGGATTTGGTAGCGACTTCCTATTTTGCTTATTCTACACGGATTGTACGTGATACGGCTGTCGTGTTGGGAGAAGTAGAAGATGAACAATTGTACAGCGAACGTCTTCAGCAGATTATTCAAGCGTACCGTCATGAATTTGTAACGCCTGCCGGACGTTTAGCTGCACCGACACAGACTGCACATGCTCTCGCATTAATGTTTGATTTGCTAGATGAACATGATCAACAACGTACTGCTTTAGAATTGAATCGTTTAGTGATCCAAAATGGTTATCATTTAACAACTGGATTTGTAGGCACACCGTATCTGTGCTTTGCATTGTCAGATCATGGGTATCACGATACAGCGATCAAGTTATTACTCCAAGAACAATACCCATCCTGGTTATATCCTCTTTCCAAAGGAGCCACAACGATCTGGGAACATTGGGACAGTATTAAGCCAGACGGTTCATTCTGGCCGGACGATATGAACTCGTATAATCATTATGCCTATGGCGCTATAGGAGAATGGTTGTATCGTTATGTAGCAGGCCTCGATATGGATGAGAGTCTTCCAGCTTACAAGAAAGTTAAGATTCATCCGCTGTATGGAGAAGGAGAGATTACTTCTGCCCGGGCGACGTTAGAGTCTGCTTACGGTACTATTTTATGTAGTTGGATAGAAATTGGGGAGAAGCGGCAACTGGAAGTCATTATTCCGCCAAATACCACTGCTGACGTTATCTTAGAGAATGTGCTATTATCTTCGATCCAAGAAAATGATCAGTCATTACAGGATGTTCAAGGGATTCAGACTGTACAAGAAATCCAAAGAGCTATTTCTGTAACGATTGGTTCTGGTCATTATCATTTCACGTATACACAGAAGCCTATCAGTTGATAACATACCATGTATTCTCCATTTATAATCACATCAAAAAGCTCTGTTAATGCATCATTTAACAGGGCTTTTTGCATTTGGAAAATGATCTGGGTGATACGCTAAAGTGGCATAGTCATACAAGCATTGTTATAATCGTACGAAATGTGTTAGCGATTCACGAACAATATTGTAGGGTAAAACATGCATAAATTTACAATTCAATTCCTATAGATACCCCTATAATAACGTGCCCTCTCAGCACAGAACTAGAAGAACGGCTAGTCTTTGATAGCATTTTTCTTCTAGCAAAGGAGCGAAAGAGATGAACACGAGAGATTATTATTTTGATAATTTAAAATTCCTTCTGATTACATTGGTCGTTATTGGCCATTTAATTGAGCCTTTAAATGAAGATCCAGTACTGCGACCAATTTATTTGATGATTTATACATTTCATATTCCCTTATTCGTGCTGATATCCGGTTACTTTGCTAAAAATATTGGTAGCGGTGATTATTTGAATAAAGTTATCAGTCGATTAATTGTGCCTTATTTGCTGTTTGAGTCATTATATTCGTTATTTGATTTCTGGATATATGATCGAGCAGAATTGAAGTTTTCTTATTTTACCCCTTACTGGTTGATGTGGTTCTTTTTAAGTATGATTTTGTGGAAAGTCGCAATGCCTTATATTATTCGTATTCGTTATGCTCTACCTATTGTTATTGGGATCGCTATACTTGCTGGATATGCAAATGATGCTCAATATTACGCCAGCGTATCGCGTACACTTGTGTTTTTCCCTTTCTTTCTAATCGGTTATTATATGGATAAATCATGGATCGAGAAGTTGCGTACCACTACAATGCGTATCATTTCAGGCGTCGGATTGATATTAACGTATGTGATAATGTCTTCGTATGGTTATATGTATAAAAAAGAATGCTTTTTCGGAAGCTTCTCCTATGAATCGTTAGGACATCCTGAATGGAGTGCTGGACTTTATCGAGTTGCTGTCTATGTGGCTGCTGTACTGATTGGTGGAATGGTAATGATTTTGATTCCTCAGCGCTCACTTCCATGGATATCGACGATGGGGACAAATACGCTATATACGTATCTCCTACACGGATTTATTGTATTGTATCTGACAGCAGGCGATGCTTATGCTCATTTTACAACGACAACTGAGAAGTTATTATTAATTCCTTTAGGCATTATGTTAACGATGGTATTATCTTTTAGCAGTATCCGTTACCTTTTCAAATGGTTAGTCGAACCTAAAATGAAATTATTATTAAAACATAGCCAGAGTCGTTCTAATCGCAAAAGCCAGACTGAATAAACCAAGTATAGGTGGAGGAACATATGGAGGATATGAAAGTACAGCGCATCGATTGGAATACAGATCAATATCGAGCTTGTCTGGAATTACGTGATCAGGTGTTACGGCAACCTCTGGGACTCAGTATCTGGGACGATCCGTGGCAACAAGAGCAACAAGATATTCATATCTGTGCCACTCTTGATAAAGACACTATCGGTATTCTGTTATTACGTCCGCTTGATTCCCAGCAATTACAGATGAAGCAGGTTGCTGTGAGTGAAACGGCTAGAGGAAAGCAAGTAGGTAAAAAGTTAGTCGAACTCGCCGAACATATAGCAGTGGCTGAAGGATATACAACGATTATGTTACATGCGCGTGAGAATGCTATTCCTTTTTATGAAAAAATGAATTACTTGTCGATCGGAGAACCTTTTACTGAAGTCGGCATTAATCATCGTCAAATGATCAAGCATTTCTCTTAAACGTTAATGAAGTATGTGTTGAACAGATCAATAATAGAATCTGTTGCAGATACTTCACTAACGTTTTTTTATTATGATTGATTGCGTGGGTATGAGACGGTATAGATATGACGTTCACTAGACGACTCCCTATCGGCAAGATATGATAATGAAGTATAAATCAGAACGTGTATATGAAGAAAGGAAATGATTATGTCAGCTATTTTATATTATAATGATTCATTTTTGCGAGAATGGACAACCACGATTGTCGAACGCAAGGAACAAGATCAGCAGTACTTTGTTCGTTTGGCAGAGACTGCTTTTTACCCGCACGGCGGAGGACAGCCTTGTGATACAGGAGTTATTAATGATATTGCTGTACTGGATGTAGTAAAAGAAGAAGAGGTTATCTGGCATCAAGTAGAGCGATTACCAATCGAGGATGAAGTAGACTGTCAATTGAACTGGGAACGTCGATTCGATCATATGCAACATCATACCGGTCAGCATTTATTATCAGCGACAGCACTGCAATTATTCGATGCCCTGACACTTAGTTTTCATTTGGGACAAGATATGGTCACGATAGATATTGACCGTTCATCGTTTAGTGATGCAGAAATGACTACATTAGAGCAAGCGGTTAATCAACGTATTTATAATAATCTGGCAGTAACCAGTTACTTTGTTAATGCAGAACAATTGGCTCAATTACCTATCGTCAAAATGCCTAAAGTGACTGAACATATTCGAATCGTGGAGATAGAAGGTGTTGAATATAATGCTTGTGGAGGCACACATGTAGCGCAAACCGGGCAGATCGGCATCATCAAATTGTTCAAAGCTGAAAAACAAAAAGGGAGTATCCGTCTATATTTCAAATGCGGTGCTCGTGCTCTTCAAGATTATAACGATAGTCTGGATATTTTGAATACGCTTGCTGTCAAATTCAATACTGGTCGCAAAGACATTCTAGAACGCTTTGGCAAGTGGGAAGAAGATCAACAACAACTCAAAACAGAATTAGAACAATTGCGTAAAGCTAACGATATCCATGAAGCCAAGCAATTATCGTCTCAGATTCAAAATCAACAATTAACTCATATGTTTGAACACAAAACATTACCTGATTTGCAACGTATAGCGGCAAACTTGATGGCTGAGCAACCATTGACTGTACTTTTGGCAACCTCAAGTGAATACAAAGTATTTCTAGCTCAGAACGGTCATCCTCAGTTAAAATGTGGAGCTTTCTTTAAAGAGCATCTGTCGACGTTTAATGGAAAAGGTGGAGGAAGTGATCTGTCTGCTCAAGCTACATTTACATCTGAAGCTGATCTCATCGCCTTTTATACTTTTGCAGAACAACAACTCGGCATTATGCATTAAATAGGGTGTCGTTTATCAGCAGAACTGATAAGTACTATAAGGCATTCTGATTGGAAGTCAATTGACCGCTACATCGCACTATGATAAGTTCAAAGAAGTAAATTAATTCTGATCACAATACTAGGAATTAGTATCGCAGGATGCTACAGATGGGGTGGATATTGTTGGAACTTCAAGTGATGAATAGTCCTTTTAATCAAGAGCAGGTCGATCTGCTAAATCGTCTTCTGCCTACGCTAAATACCACACAACGTATTTGGCTTAGTGGATATATTGCGGCATTGCCTGAAACGGCGGCAGGTCCGACAACAGCAAGCGCTGTTGCTACGCCAGTAGAGACAAGCCCTACAACAACAGAAACGGTATCCTTTTCCAAAGACGTAACGATCCTTTTTGGATCACAGACCGGTAATAGTAACGGCTTAGCGAAAAAGATGTCTAAAAAATTAGAAGAGCAAGGTTTTCAGATTACACTTTCATCGATGGGCGACTTCAAGCCTAATCAATTGAAAAAAGTAGAAAATCTGCTGATCGTGGTGAGTACTCAAGGAGAAGGAGATCCGCCGGATAATGCGATTCCTTTTTTCGAATTTGTGCATAGTAAACGAGCGCCTCAATTAGAACATGCACGCTTTGCAGTGTTGGGATTAGGTGATACTTCATATGAATTCTTTTGCCAGACTGGAAAAGATTTCGACAAGCGCTTAGCAGAGTTGGGTGCAGAACGCCTTGTACCTCGCGTTGATTGTGATGTGGATTTCGAAGAACCGGCAACAGCATGGATGAATGATGTAATGGCTGCTTTGACGCAATCGGCACCTGCTTCAGCTAGCCCTGCTATGACAGATCAACCCGCGGTATCCAGTACAGTTGAATCAGAATATACACGGACGAATCCTTTTCAAGCTGAAGTATTGGAGAACCTTAACCTGAACGGACGTGGTTCCAGTCGGGAGACTCGCCATATTGAACTTTCATTAGAAGGTTCACATCTGGAATACCAACCGGGCGATAGTCTGGGTGTCTATCCACAGAATCATCCGCAATTAGTTAATGATATCATCTCTGCAATGAGCTGGAATAGTGATGATATCGTTACGATTAGCAAACATGGCGATCAAGCTTCTCTACACGAAGCGTTGCTTCATCATTATGAGATTACAACAGTTACCAAGCCGATTGTTCAGCAATTAGCAGAATTATCTTCAAGTGATGAACTAAAAGCATTAGTCGCACCGGGTCGTGAACAAGACCTTCGTGCTTATATCAGCGGCATTGATCTGCTGGATCTGATACAAGATCATTCTTTTGCAGGCGTGTCTGCCCAAGAATTCACTTCAGTATTACGTAAAATTCCTGCACGTTTGTATTCGATTGCAAGTAGTCCGCAAGCTTTCCCAGAAGAAGTTCATGTAACGGTTCGTGCGGTTCGTTATGAAGCACGAGGTCGTGAACGTTATGGCGTATGCTCGGTTCATTTGGCAGAGCGTCTAGAAGCGGGTGATACATTACCTGTCTATATTCAGCATAATGATAATTTCCGCCTACCTGAGAATCCAGAGACACCGATTATTATGATCGGCCCGGGTACAGGAGTAGCGCCTTTTAGAGCATTTGTTGGAGAACGTGAAGAAACAGGAGCTTCTGGTAAGTCATGGTTATTCTATGGAGATCAGCATTTCGCTACTGATTTCTTGTATCAGACCGAATGGCAACGCTGGCTTAAAGATGGTGCGTTAACTCGTATGGATGTTGCTTTTTCACGTGATACAGCTGACAAAGTCTATGTACAGCACCGCATGTTAGAACGGAGTAAAGAGTTATTCGAGTGGCTTCAAGAAGGTGCGGCTATCTATGTATGTGGTGATGAGAAACAGATGGCGAACGATGTACATTTAACACTTGAACAAATTATCGCTCAAGAAGGTCAATTAAGCCCTGAAGAAGCGACTGAATATTTAACACGGATGCAACAGGAAAAACGTTATCAACGGGATGTGTATTAAACGTTCAAGGTTCCAAACGGTTGAACGTGATTCATTCTGTAGATATCGAGAGGAGACAGTTAGATGGGGAATCTAGAAAAAGAAAAACCGTATCCTCCACATGATCGAGCGCATAGCGATGTTGAGGATATCAAACGCAATAGTAATTATTTACGAGGTAGCTTAGAGGAAACATTGAAAGATCCGATTACCGGTTCGATTCCAGAAGATGATAACCGTCTAATGAAGCATCATGGTAGCTACATGCAGGATGATCGTGATCTACGTACCGAACGTAATAAGCAAAAGTTAGAACCTGCTTATCAATTTATGCTACGTGTGCGTGCTTCTGGTGGTGTGGTCACACCGGAACAATGGCTGATGATGGATAGTATTTCTCATAAATACGGCAATGATACAATTCGCTTAACGACTCGTCAATCGTTTCAGTTGCATGGTGTATTGAAATGGAATTTGAAAAATACGATTCGTGAAGTCAATGAATCGCTACTGAGTACACTTGCGGCTTGTGGAGACGTGAACCGTAATGTGATGTGTAACCCGAATCCCTATCAATCAGATGTACATGCTCAAGTGTACGATTGGGCTTGTAAAGTCAGTGAACATTTAGATCCGAAGACAAGAGCGTATCACGAGATCTGGTTGGATGAAGAGAAGATTATCGACAGCAATGATGTAGAACCAGAACCGATCTATGGCGCAGTCTATTTGCCACGTAAGTTCAAGATTGGGATTGCGGTTCCACCTTCTAATGATGTAGATGTATTTTCACAAGATTTAGGCTTTATCGCTGTGGTCGAAAATGATGTATTGCTCGGCTTTAACGTTTCCGTTGGTGGCGGTATGGGCATGACACACGGAGATGACAAAACATATCCGCAAGTGTCTAAAGTGATTGGATTCTGCACACCAGAGCAAATGATTGATGTAGCTGAGAAAACAGTGACGATACAGCGTGACTATGGTGATCGTGCGGTACGTAAGCATGCTCGCTTTAAATATACGATTGATGATCGTGGTCTACAGTGGTTTGTAGACGAATTACATGAACGTCTAGGTTGGCAGTTGCAGAGTGCACGTCCATTCCATTTTGACCATAATGGAGATCGTTACGGTTGGGTGAAAGGCAGTAATGGCAGATCCCACCTGACGTTATTTATTCAAAATGGACGGATTATGGATGATGGTGATTATCAGTTGATGACAGGCTTACGTGAAATTGCCAAAATTCATGATGGTGACTTCCGCCTCACAGCTAACCAAAATCTAATTATCGGTAATGTAAGCAATCGCAAAAAGAAAAAGATTGAAGAACTGATTGAGCGTCATCAATTAACCGCAGGTGCTCATTATTCTGCTCTTCGTCGTAATTCGATGGCTTGTGTATCGTTACCAACATGTGGAATGGCGATGGCAGAAGCAGAGCGTTATTTACCTGAATTGATTGATAAGATTGAACCGATCTTAGAAGAAGCCGGTCTACGTGATGAAGATATCGTGATTCGTATGACAGGTTGTCCTAATGGATGCGCACGCCCAGCACTCGCAGAGATTTCATTTATCGGTAAAGCTCCTGGTAAATACAATATGTATCTAGGCGGTAGCTTTACAGGGCATCGTCTGAACAAGCTATACAAAGAAAACATTGGTGAAGAAGAGATTTTGAACTCACTACGTCCGATGGTGAACCAATATGCCAAAGAACGGATCGCTGGCGAGCATTTCGGTGATTTTGTAATTCGTGCAGGTTATGTAGAAGAAGTATTAGACGGTATGCAGTTCCATGCTTAATCATTATTATATAATTGAATAGATATCATCAAAAATCCTTTGCAGTGCACAAGATACTGTAAAGGATTTTTATTGAGTTGTTAACGATTTCCCCCTATAATAAAACGAGGAAAAAAGTCTAACAGAAAAGGTGTTATATCAACCATGAGTATATTGAATGTAGAGAAGTTAAGTCACGGATTTGGTGATCGTGCTATTTTTAAAGATGTATCATTTCGTCTGCTAAAAGGCGAGCATATCGGCTTAATCGGAGCGAATGGTGAAGGTAAGTCTACTTTTATGAATATCGTTACAGGCAAATTACAGCCGGACGAAGGTAAAGTAGAATGGTCGAAGCGTGTACGTGTAGGTTATTTGGATCAACATGCTATTCTGGATAAAGGCATGAGTATTCGTGATGTATTAAAAGGAGCTTTCCAATACTTGCTTGATATGGAGCAAGAGATGAATGATATGTACGGCAAAATGGGAGATGTGACTCCTGAAGAACTAGAAGAATTGCTAGAACAAGTGGGTACGATTCAAGATACACTAACTGCTCAAGATTTCTACTTGATCGATGCCAAAGTCGATGAAACAGCGCGTGGTCTAGGATTAACAGATATCGGTCTTGATAAAGATGTGAACGATCTCAGTGGTGGTCAACGTACCAAAGTCTTACTTGCCAAATTACTGCTTGAAAAACCAGATATTCTTTTGCTGGATGAGCCGACCAACTATCTGGATGAAGTGCATATTGAATGGTTGAAGCGCTATTTGCTTGATTATGAGAATGCTTTTATTCTGATCTCTCATGATATTCCTTTCTTAAATAGTGTGATCAATATTATTTACCATATGGAAAATCAGGAATTAAGCCGTTATGTAGGCGATTATGATTACTTCCAAGAAGTCTATGATATGAAAAAACAACAGCTCGAATCTGCTTTCAAGCGTCAACAACAAGAGATTTCACAGTTAAAAGACTTTGTAGCACGTAACAAAGCAAGTGTAGCGACTCGTAATATGGCGATGTCCCGTCAGAAGAAGCTGGATAAAATGGATGTGATCGAACTTGCACAAGAACGTCCGAAGCCGCAGTTCAATTTCAAAGTCGGTCGTACCGCAGGCAAATTGATTTTCGAAACGAACGATTTGATTATTGGTTATGATGAGCCATTGTCCAGACCGCTTGATCTCAAAATGGAACGTGGTCAAAAAATCGCTTTAGTCGGTGCCAACGGTATCGGTAAAACGACATTGCTACGTAGTATTCTAGGCGAAATTCAAGCGATTTCGGGTACCGTACAACGTGGAGAACATCAGCAAATTGGTTATTTTGAGCAAGAAATGAAAGGTGACAATTACAATTCTTGTATTGAAGAGATTTGGAAAGAGTTCCCTTCGTATTCCCAGTTCGAAGTTCGTGCTGCACTAGCCAAATGTGGACTAACGACCAAGCATATCGAAAGTAAAATTGCTGTACTGAGCGGTGGCGAAAAAGCTAAAGTTCGTCTATGTAAATTGATCAATCGTGAAACGAATATTCTTGTACTGGATGAGCCGACGAACCATTTGGATGTCGATGCCAAAGACGAGCTTAAACGTGCGCTTCAAGCGTACAAGGGCAGTATTTTGATGATCTCTCACGAACCTGAATTCTATCGTGATATCGTGACAGAGACTTGGAATTGTGAAGATTGGACAACAAAAGTATTTTAATTTAATAAATAGAGCTTACAGTAGAAAGAGTGCTTACAGGCACTCTTTTTTATTGTTTATTTTTAAATGTATATATTGATATAAAAGTTATTGTATAATGTAAAACGAAGTCTAATCTTACATTAATAAGAGAGATCGACTACTTTTTATTCATTTCAAAGGAGAATCAAATGAACAATCTGGAGATTGCTTTATTGATCGTGATTGGTTTAATTGCTCTAGGGATTATCATGACAGGTCTACGTTGGATGAGTCTGAGTAACAAACGTAAGCAAAGTGGAGCAGTCGTGGAACCTAGCCATGGTGTTCTTGCCTTTACACCTGAAGAAATTGCGAAAAAACTGCTGTTTGTTTTTATCAATACTGAATTTCTGTTTGTTGCTCTTTATCTATTAATCTATGTCAAATCCACTACAGCTAATATGATTGCTTATGTACTGCTTGCTGTATATATTGTCGGCACGATCTATAATATTATTGTAAATATCCGTAAGTTCAAGACCAATGAATAAATGAATAATGGTCAATAGGATTGAATGGAGAAGTACATAGATACAAGGTTATCCTGACGAAACATTCCGTCCTAAAGGCAAATGAACACCTGCTGAAAGTGCTGTTATTTGGGAAAGATGACTAGATATGCACCTTATTGTGAACCAAAATGAACAGAAACAGCAGGAATGAACTTGTTCACGCATCTTTTTACGAGTATAATTAGACACTGACTGATTATATAGATTTAATATTAGAAAGAGAGCGGGATAACTATGGGCCGTAAATGGAATAATATTAAAGAGAAGAAAGCTTCAAAAGACGCTAACACAAGTCGTGTCTATGCCAAATTTGGAGTTGAAATTTATGTAGCTGCGAAGAAAGGCGATCCCGATCCGGAAACTAACCGTGCATTGAAAGTCGTTGTTGAACGCGCAAAAACATATAACGTACCTAAAGCGATTATCGATCGTGCACTTGAAAAAGCAAAAGGTAGCGGAGATGAGCAGTATGCTGAACTTCGTTATGAAGGCTTTGGTCCAAATGGTTCTATGATTATTGTGGACGCTTTAACCAATAACGTAAACCGTACTGCACCAGAAGTTCGTTCTGCTTTTAACAAAAACGGCGGTAATATGGGCGTGGCTGGTTCTGTTGCTTACATGTTCGATTCTACAGCAGTAATCGGAATCACAGGCAAAACAGCAGATGAAGTCTTGGAAATTTTGATGGAAGCAGATGTTGATGCTCGCGATATTCTTGAAGAAGATGAAGCGGTTATTGTCTATGCTGAACCGGATCAATTCCATGCTGTACAAGAAGCGTTCAAAGAAGCTGGTGTTACTGAATTTACCGTTGCTGAATTAACGATGTTGCCACAAAATTACCTTACTCTTCCGGATGAAGCAGCGTATGCACAATTTGAAAAATTAATTGATGCGCTTGAAGACTTGGAAGATGTACAACAGGTTTATCACAATGTAGAGTTCGAAGACTAAGATTCTACGTATGTAGTAGGATATATGATAGATTACTTTAAGCCCTTTGCCTGTTTATTCGGTAAAGGGCTTTTGTATATAATTACATATTGTTTGAGAAAGGTGACTCTGCGGGTAAAGAATGAATTATGTCGAAAGATTAAATAAAGAATAGACTATAGGAAATGAGAAGGTGACTGTACATGAAAAAAAATATTGCAGATTCAGTTGTAGAATCATTAATCAATGCAGGTGTTAAACGCATTTATGGAATCGTAGGCGATTCTTTGAACGCTATTATGGATTCTGTACGTCGATCCGGTCAAATCCAGTGGATTCATGTTCGTCATGAAGAAGTGGCTGCTTTTGCCGCAGGAGCAGAAGCGGAATTAGAAGGTAGTATTGCTGTCTGTGCAGGAAGTAGTGGCCCGGGTAATCTGCATTTAATTAATGGATTGTATGATTGTTATCGCAATCGTGTACCTGTGCTAGCCATTGCTGCTCATATTCCAAGTGATGAGATTGGGAGTAGTTATTTCCAAGCGACACATCCAGAACAAATTTTTCAAGAATGTAGTGCTTTTTGTGAAACGATTATGACGGAGAAGCAAATGCCACGTACGATCAACATGGCAATCCAGACGGCTATAGCACAATCTACGGTATCCGTTATTATTTTACCCGGAGATATTGCTGCACTAGAAGCAGGAAAACATCCTGTATCTGAAATTCCCGGTCATGTGACTCGTCCAGTCGTTCACCCTTCTACAGATGAATTGCAAAAGCTAGCTACCTACTTAAACGAAGGCAAAAAAATCAGTCTATTATGTGGTGCAGGATGTAAAGGTGCTCATGCTGAAGTGATGCAATTAGCAGAACGATTGCAATCTCCAATGGTGACTGCGCTTAGAGGGAAAGAACATTTAGAATATAACAATCCTTATTTTGCAGGTTTATCAGGATTGATCGGTTATTCTTCAGGTTATCATACGATGATGGATTGTGATGTACTCTTAATGTTAGGTACTGATTTCCCGTATCGTCAATTTTATCCTGAGAAAGCCATTATTTTGCAAGTGGATATTGATCCTTCTCATATCGGAAGACGGACAAATGTGAATTACGGACTCTGCGGAGATGTCAAACATACGATAGAACAATTATTACCTTTACTTACAACAGAACATGATTCGAATCATTTGCAGAAATGTGTAGATCGTTATACCAAAGTACGCGAAGGACTAGATGAATTAGCTGTTGGCAAACCAGGGCATACTCCAATTCATCCGCAATACCTCATGAAACTGTTAAGTGATGCAGCGACTGCTGATGCGATCTTTACAGCAGACGTCGGAACGCCAACGGTATGGGCGGCTCGTTATCTACAAATGAACGGTCAACGTCGTCTTTTGGGCTCATTTAATCATGGGACGATGGCAAATGCACTTCCACAAGCGATTGGCGCGCAAGCGACCGCTCCAGAGCGTCAGGTGATCTCTTTATCCGGTGATGGTGGGTTATCGATGTTAATGGGCGATCTATTGACGTTAAAACAACATCAATTACCTATCAAAACGGTTGTGTTCAATAACGGCGCACTTGGCTTTGTCGAACTGGAAATGAAAGCAGCAGGCTTCCTTGAAACAGGGACTTCGCTTGTGAACCCTGACTTTTCGGCTGTAGCAAATGCGTTAGGCATTATGGGGATTCGAGTTGAAGATCCTGCTGACCTTCCTTCTGCAATTGAGCGTATGCTTGCTCATGATGGCCCTGTACTACTTGATGTGGTCATTAACCGTCAAGAACTATCTATGCCACCGAAAATCACACTCAAACAAGCAGAAGGATTTACAGTATGGAGTATGAAAGCGATCCTTAATGGACGTGGTGATGAGATCATTGATTTGGCAAAAAGTAATCTTTTACGTTAAATCATTTCTTTTGGGTAATAGATAGTATGAGAAAACAAAGAAAAACACAAGGAGGTACTCTTATGGGTAACCCGATTAAAGATATCAAAAAAAGTATCGACAAATGTAAAGCTACCGCAGACCAAATCAAATTGACTTTGGATGATGTCAAAAAAGATGTAGATGGTGTAAAGAAAAATGTAGATCGTATTAAAGGTGAAGCGCAACAAAAGTCTGCTGACTTGAAAGTAGCAATGGCGACGATTAAAGGAGCAGGAGATAATACCAAAGAAATCGGTAACTCATTCATGTTATGTCTGCATGAAGTGAAAGCACTATTTTCGATGAAAGAAGAATCAACGTTGACGACATCTACGTCTACTTATTCTGAAAGCACAGGTGAACATCAACCTTCACTTCAATCCTCATCTCGTTATTAATCATCATAAACAAATCAACAGGATCATCTGCATACTTTTGTGCATATGATCCTGTTTTTTTGTAGTTCAATCATTAACATACAAGATCATACAAGACTTGGTCACAATTGAGAGTCACTAGATATTCAAAATAAGTTCGACAATTCTGTGTTATAATCAATCTATATTACATAGAGGTCGAGGTGTCTGAATCATGGCAAATGAATTAATACATTCTTTAAACGAACAAATGAACTTTGAATTTTATTCGGCGCATACGTACATGGCAATGGCTGCTTACTGTTCAGGAGAAAGTCTGGATGGATTTGCTAACTTCTTTATTGTTCAAGCAGAAGAAGAACGTTTCCATGCGATGAAAATCTACAAATTTCTAAATGATCGTGGATACCGTGCTACACTTACAGCGATGCCTGAACCAACCAACGAATACACATCGATGCTTGATGTATTTGAACATGGCTATGCACATGAGAAACGAAATACAGAGAAGTTTTATCATCTGGCAGATTTAGCGCTTAATGAGCGTGAACATGCAACCATCTATTTCTTGAAATGGTTTATCGATGAGCAAGTAGAAGAAGAGGCTTTGTTCGATAATCTAATCCAAAAGTTACGTCGTATTGAACAAGACAGTAATGCTTTCTATATGATGGATACCGAATTTGCTGGACGTTCGTTCACTGCTCCTGCACTATAATAAAATAAAAAAATAAAATCCAAAAAGCCTACCTTTTACGGTAGGCTTTTTCATGGAAAGAAATAATATGACGAAATAGAGATTCTCCTTGATCATCGACAACAAAGTCAGCTTGTACAGGTAATACCATTGCACGATAAGGTTCGGGAACCCAGATATATTGATGTACATAAGAGGTCGCAATAAAGCCGCACTTTTCCCAAAATAATAATCGGCTTTGATTCAGCGGAGTATCTTCAGCTTCCACTTCGATCACAATAGCCGCCAAAGAATACTCCTGAATCGCCCATTGCTTGATCTGTTCCAAAAAAGACATCCCAATTCCTTGATCACGCCAATCGTGATGCACAGCCATATAATCAATAATTAATATATATTCAGCAGAAGAACCGACCAGACCTGTGATCGCCATTGCTATCACCTGATCTTGATCCATTAAAGCATGAATAAACGTATGATTTTGCTCCAGCATGGTACGCAATATCCTTTTGGGCTTCGCTCCATGTGGAAATGCTTCTTTATAAATCGGTTGAATCTTTTGCCATAATGATTCATCCCATGTTGTAGTTGTAACCCATTGTAATGATGTCATACCGTTCTCCCTCCACAATATCGCTTTCCTTATTCTATTAGACCAAACATCCTATATTCTAACCAACGTAAAATATTTCATTTCCTTCTTAGGTAAAAAGAGGTAAAGTTAGAAATAATATAAATGATTATTAAGTCACATTAGTATGGTTTCTATCTTTTTTTCTATATTTTTCTTAAAGGAGTTTTTGTATGAGTTCTGCCACTAACTATAGAGCATCGTATCAGTCCTATTTAACCCGTCAAGATGTAGATGGTTCCAAAATGAGGTACATATTTATTATCAATACAGCCGATAGTCTACAGCGGTATATGAAGCGTAATAATATGCAATCCGTCTTGACCAAGCTGTCACCGTTATCGATGTTCGGTGATATTGAAGTGATCGCCCAGACCGAAGGATCTTTTTACAAGTTACCTCATTTTGCAGAAGTGACCGCTTCTCATTATATGAAAACACATATTTACGGTAAAGATCCATTACGTGGAGAAAAAATAGATTTATTCGCAGAACTATTTCATACCAGTGAATTAACACATATTATCTGGTTTACAGATGAAGAAGTTACACCGTATACACGAGTCATTCAATCGATGAATGCACCGCATATGTTCTGGAATTTTGTATCGATTAAAGGATCACCTTTACGGTGTGCTGGAAAACCACCTAAAAATATTATGCTAACGCATATCCCTAAGATTTCTAGTCTAGCCACTTCGGTATTATATCGTAAATTGTTGAATAAATTTGCGCAGTATGTGAACAAAACAGATTTACCGATGCATGGACGAGTACGCATCAGTCAGATCGAAAACATAGCAGATTCACAACATGTGATCAAAGGCTCCAAATCCAAAGTAGAACAAACCAATCTCAAAGTAGGGATCGGTTGGAAAACAGTCGAAGGGGAATGTCTAAGCGCGGCGATGTTGCTTGCCAATAATCAATTAGCTGATGCTGAAAATATCGCTTTTTTCGGTAATAAATCCACGATCGGGATGACCCATGTCGATGGACGAGAATTACCAACAGAAGATATGGAGCAATATACAGTGAATCTATCGGCAGTAGAGCAAGCAGGGCAAGATAAGATTCTATTTTCACTGGTTATGCCTGATGGTACACCTGAACAATTATATATTCGTGTGCTCACTTACGATAATCGTGAATTGATTCGTTTTCATATTGATATGGAGACATGTGCTTCTAATACAGCGCTGGAATTGGGTGCATTATATTACTACAAGCAAGAATGGCGCTTTAATGCTATCGGGAACGGTTATAATGCTGGCATGGAAAAAATCGGTGCCAATTATGGGATTCCTGATCTGACGGATACGTATAATTTCACGCCAGAAGTGTTAGAAGATATCGCTCTAAATGGTAAAACGTTTGAGTATCATATGCAGGATTTGTTTACCAAATTAGGCTATGAAGTCGAAGTCCCTACCAGTGATCCTTATGCTCCTGATTATGGTGTGGATCTGATTGCGATCAAAGGCGGAGTACGCAAAGCGGTGCAGTTAAAATGCTTTAGCAATGTGGTTCCGATCAAAGCTGTACAAGAAGTATATGCAGGCGCAAGAATGTACAATTGCGACAAATATATGGTTGTAGCAACAAATTATTTTAGCCGTTCTGCGCTACAATTAGCAGAACAACTAGATGTAGAAATATGGGATAAAATGCAGTTAGCCAAAGTGGAAGATCGCTTGCGCTCACGTATCGGAGTCTCTGATGAAAGTGAACTCAAGCTCAAATTATCTAAAAAAGATGTAGAAGACGAGATTGATATCGATATTTCTGCTTTTCTCGTCGATGGATCGGATCAATGTCAAAGTGATGAAGATTTAATTTTCTACAATCAGACTGATCACCCGAGTGGATGTATACGATTGATCAACGATAATGCATGGGAAAAAATGATGTATATCGATCTATCCATTTTGCCTGCGTATTGCGAGAAAATTGTGATTGTAGGTTCACTCGATGCGTATAAGCAAAAAGTGGAATTGACGATTGATAATGAACTGAACTTGTATCATACGTTTGAATATATGCCGAGTACAGTATGTGATACACTCGTATTAGGTCAATTCCGCAAAATCGATGGGGAATGGGCATTTACCACTTCGGAAACGTATTTTGTCGGTGGATTAGAAGAAGCTTGCAAAATGTATGGTCTAACTACAGGCTAACTGTTAGTGCTGTATGTTTATCAATAGACTCATGTTCAACATAAGATAGAAAGTCGCTCTACGTAGCGGCTTTTTTACTTTTTTTTCAACGATACAAGGTACATAAGTTATCACTCTAATGATAATACGATCTATATCATTCTATGATTCTGCAATATCGTACAAGACTTTTAACCATAATATTGATTAAAATAGAATCAGAACCCAGCAGGTTAGGAGGATAACAAGATGGCAAATGAACTCAGAACATTACATTTGGATACTCAGCTTCAGATAGAAGCTTATCAATTTCAAGGTATTATGCAGAAATTTTCTCCTCATTTTCATGAGTATTATGTGATCGGATTTATTGAAGCAGGTCAAAGGCAATTGATCTGTAAAGGGAAAGAATACATTATTAATCCGGGTGATTTACTGTTATTTAATCCATATGATATTCATAGCTGTGAACAGATCGATCATCTTACTCTGGATTACCGCTGTATCAACGTTAGTATTGATGTGATGCGAGAGTTTAACCAAGGAGAACTTCCTTATTTTGCTTACAATGTACTTGTAGATCATCCATTAACTCAGACGTTAAAGCAGTTACATTCATCTATTGTGAGCGCAGAAGATCAGCTTGCCAAAGAAGCACTATTCCAGCAATTACTACAATCTTTGATTGAGCAATATACAGATATGTCTGTGCAACATGCACATGCAGTATCTCATCAACACCCAGATATCCAGACCGTCTGTCATTACCTGGAGCAACATTATTCGCAGACCGTGACGCTGGCTGAATTAAGTGATCTGATAGGCTATAACAAATATCAATTGATTCGTGCTTTTCAAGATGAGAAAAAGATTACTCCTTACAATTACTTGGAGACGATACGTATTAACAAAGCGAAAGAACTGCTAGAGCAAGGCACACCTTTGATCGAAGTTGCTATACAGACAGGATTCAGTGATCAAAGCCATTTTAGCAAGTTTTTCAAAAAAATGGTCGGTCTAACACCCAAGCAGTATCTCAATGTCTTTCGACAAGAACGGTTGAGTTCTTAAATGGAACATCTGTTGACGTACATATTAATGGCTGTGTTGATGTCGATGTTACCGGGTACAGATACGGTATTGATTATGCGGAATTATTTTGCCTATGGAGCCAAAGGGGCTTATTATACTGTAATCGGTATTGCAACAGGATTGTTGTTCTGGACATGTATTGCGGTATTAGGTCTTTCTGTAGCGATCTCGCAATCTGTTTTTGTTTTCAATCTGATTCGATATGTAGGAGCAGCATACTTATTGTATATCGGGATTAGAGTATTATTGACTCGAAGTCATTTGCAAATTCAATCTTTACAACCTAACGATTCATCTGTGATGATGCATCAGCCTACCAAGCATTACAAAGAATCATTGTTACAAGGTATGATCAGTAATATTCTAAATCCCAAAACAGTGCTCGTATATGTTACTTTTATTCCTCAATTTATTGATACAGAAGGGCATGTGCATCAGCAATTACTGTATCTAGGATTGATTCTAACGTTGATTGCTGTAATCTGGTTTATCGTATTAGTCG
This sequence comes from Paenibacillus sp. CFBP13512, assembly GCF_005233705.1. Taxonomy (NCBI): domain Bacteria; kingdom Bacillati; phylum Bacillota; class Bacilli; order Caryophanales; family Paenibacillaceae; genus Paenibacillus; species Paenibacillus sp. CFBP13512. Next base: position 398,877 of record NZ_QGAD01000003.1, read on the forward strand.
GATTACTTCAACATCTTCAACACGTATTGCAAAAGCCTAAAGTACAGCTTGTTTTCCAAAAGTTAACCGGACTTGCGCTAATCGGATTTGGTGTGAAAACAGCTCTATAATTATTTAGGTAGTAATTTTAAGTGTAGGTTTTATATGAGCGATTATGTATAACTTTGACTCCCATTATAATAAGGATAGCAAGACGAATGGGTCGTTCAAAACCTTTGTTTGTTTTCTATAGTATGCCTTGTCTTGACAAGTCGATAGCATTTCCCACATACTAAATAAACCCTATTTATTATGTATTAGGAAAGGTTATTATGAAAAAGATAAGTACTCATTTAATCAAAGAAATTAATCTAAGCAATGTGCGCCGTGTGATGAAAGATATCGAAGTCGGTACTAAGCCACAGATCGCTGAATTGACTCAATTAAGTGTTGTTACCATTAACTCATTGATCAAAGAATTAGTGGAACAGGGCGAGATTGCTGAAGACAAAATGATTCCTTCTAATGGTGGTCGACCGGCTTTGACCTATCGTTATAATTATAATTTCAGTATGGCTCTGGTCATCTATATGAATGTAAAGCAAGGCAAAGATACCACTTCGGCAAGTGTTATCAATTTACGAGAAGATATTTTAGAAAAAAAAGAGTATCATATGCCGATCTTTGAACATGAAAGCTTTTACGAAATGATCGATTATTATCTTGCTCGTTATCCTGCCATCAAAGTGATAGGAGTCGGTATCCCGGGACAAGCAATCGACGGACAGATTATTGTAAGTAGCCACCCTAATCTACAAGGTGTGCGTATGAGTGAAGATATTCAATCTCATTTTGGTATTCCAGTTGTGTTGGAAAATGATATTAATGCTGCAATTACTGGATATTATGTACAGCAGGACTCACCACAAGAACAATGTATTGTAGGGATGTATTTTCCAGAGAAGTATTGTCCGGGTATGGGAATCCATCTGAATGGGCAATTGATTAAAGGAAAACATGGGATGGCAGGAGAGATTAAGTTTTTGCCGATCAATATTGATTGGGAAAGCGATCTTAGCAAAGATACTTTTATAGAAACGCTGTGTCATTTAGTTCAGACGACGAATGCTATTCTAGCACCACAACAGATCATTATGTATCAAAGTTATATTCAAGAAGAAGAGTGGGCTCCGTATTGGGAAGCCTATCAAGTGAAGCGTGCTATGCCTTCTTATCCTGAACTTATTTTCCTAGATTCATTCCATGATGACTTTGAAATTGGAATGAAATGGTTAACACTCAAAGCATTAGAACCCTTTCTATCGCATATTCCGAATATTTAAATACTCTCATTACGCAATGAGAGTATTTTTTTATAAATAAAGTAAGATCGTATTGACAGTTAATACAGTCTATTGCATACTTAATAAATATTCTTTATTAAGTTGGTTTATTTAATTAGATATTATCATGTTGGAGGGGTATTGTCGGATGGCTACTTGGTTTCTTATTGTTATTTATCTTGCATTTATCAGTTTAGGGATTCCGGATGCATTGCTTGGTTCAGCATGGCCGGTCATGCATCCACAAATTGGAGCTTCACTTGAATCTGCTGGCTTATTATCTATGATTATTGCAGCAGGTACGATTGTATCCAGTCTAGCAAGTGGAACGATTATCAAAAAATGGGGAACCGGGCAGCTTACATTATTTAGCTGTGCGTTAACGGCTAGTGCTTTGCTAGGATTTTCATTTGCTCCTTCGTTATTATGGTTAGCTTTATTAGCTATTCCATTAGGGCTTGGTGCAGGCGCAGTAGATGCTGCACTTAACCATTATGTAGCCAATCATTATAAAGCCCATCATATGAGCTGGTTGCACTGCTTCTGGGGAGTCGGAGCAATGACAGGACCGATCATTATGTCTTATTTTATCGCTAAACATGGATCATGGCGTGAAGGATATTCGACGGTATCTATGATTCAATGGGGACTGGTTCTTATCTTACTGGTTACTTTACCCCTTTGGAAAAAAGTAGCGAACCTTCAACAATCCAAAATCGATCATAACGACCTATCTGATCCATCATCTGAACCGACAAATGATACTTCTACAGAGGTGAATTCAAAAAAGGTTCATCCGATCCGTATCAAAGGCGTAAAGATGACATTGATCGCATTTCTATTCTACTGTGGAGTAGAATCGACTGTCGGCTTATGGGGTGCTAGTTATCTTGTAGGTGCTAAATCAATGACTGCTGAAACCGCCGCTCTGTGGGTGTCTTTGTATTATGGCGGCATTACCGTAGGTCGATTGATAACCGGCTTTATTACGATGAAAGTCAACAATCGTATTTTGATTCTGGCAGGTCAGATTATCGCAGTGAGTGGAGTAGTGCTTATGTTACTTCCTTTACCTAATATCGCCAGTATGATCGGGTTGATTTTGATCGGTATAGGCTTCGCACCTGTGTATCCAGGATTAATCCATGAAACGCCACATCGCTTCGGTAAAGTGAATTCAGCTCAACTGATTGGATACCAGATGGCAGTTGCTTATACAGGAACTACCTTTTTACCACCGCTATTCGGTGTTTTAGCTTCACAGTGGAGTATTCATCTTTTCCCTATTGTCGTGCTGATCTTTATAGTAGGGATGTTGTTAAGCTCTGAATCTGTAAATGTAGCACTCAAAAGAAGACAATCAAACCACTATTAATAGCATCTTATTTTTTCAGACTTCTAATGACTACTATATCTACTTAAAGTAGGAAATTGTTTGTATATCTGACTGAATAGAAAGAAGGGAGTATTATGTTACTCATTTCAGGATTAATTCTATGGATGTTATTATGTATTGTCATTTTATTCGGTGCTAGTTATGCAGCAACAGACAAAGTCCCAGATCTAGACAAGAAGAACTCTAAATCAGATGATCCATTTGCTTATTTATTTCCTTTATAACAAAGCTCTTTATTATAGAAATCTTTTTTCAAGTGTTTGGTAATCTTTCTTTCTTATAAATACCTTTGCTATATTAGTAATAGTATTTATAAGAAAGGAGCTACATATATGTGTGCATTATATCAGAATCAAACAGCTGTTTTTTTAGGAGATAGTATTACCTTTGGTTATGAATTAAAAGAAGGAGAACAAGCATATCCTGCTTTAGTTAGCGAAAGCTTAGGTTTGAATTCTTATGAAAATCACGGAATTTCTGGAAGCAGTGTATCTAGCGGCGGATGGGAACCGATGTGTGAACGATATCAAAATATGAATAGAGACGCAGATATCATCTTTTTTATGGGAGGTCGAAATGATTTCTCCTCATCAGAAAATGAATTTGGAGATATAAATACTTCTGTCGATGATACATATACTTTTTATGGGGCTTTAAAACATATTGCTGAGGGACTTATTCAATATTATCCGGATCGCTTAATTGTCTTTTTGACTCCACCTCATGGATCAAGCAATAGCGTACCTGAGCATTTACCGAACAGAACAACAGGTAAAATCTATAGCGATTACGTTCAAGCTGTACGAGAAGTCGCTTCGCTCTATTCTTTTCCTTGTTGTGACCTATGGAATACAGCAGGGATTCAGCCTCTACTGGAAGTTCACAAAAATATGTATTTTACAGGAGAAAACGGTATACCTGACGGACTGCACCCTAATCAAAAAGGGCATGAGCGATTAGCCAATCGGATCGTTGGATTTATGAAAACATTATAAAAGAATACGTTATAACCTAAAGGCTGATAGGTCTATCAGCCTTTTTTTGTTGCATGTAATATATTCAGTCCACCCATAACGATCAGAACAACACTTTCAGCTAAATTAGATGGAGATTGTTCATGACTTTGTTTCCAACGATAAGCCGCTCCGTATATTGCCCAGCTAATCATGGTCGCTGCTGTTGCTAATGTATGCTCATCGGCATGTGTATGTTCTTGAGTGATTAACTTGAGTATAAATTTCTCTAACTGTACTTTAACGTTTTCTTCCATAATGGCAGATACAGAATTGTATTTTTTGATACAAGTCATACTCGAATCATGATATTCACACAGTGCCATGACTAACTCATAGATCATTTCTTCGGTTAAATTGATATGATTATCCACTTTGTTGATTACAAATTGTAAAAAAGTATCAGACAACATCGTTTCCAATAACGCATATTTATCTGGAAAATGAGCATAAAAGGTTGCCCGATTAATCGTCGCATGTTTGGTAATATCGCTGATCGTGATCGTTTCAAAATCCATGTTATGAAGTTGTTCTAGAAATGAATCCAAAATCAACTGTCTTGTACGAATCACACGCGGATCATTAGGATTAGGAGAAAGAACACTTGCCATCGTTATACACCACTTTCGGTCTAAGTTATATTTATTATAGACGCACCTTCTTGTAGCAACAAGTATAAAGAAGATAAACAACAATATGATCGATCTGTTGCTTAAGCAAAATAACAGAAACATTGTTGGTTGTAGAGCATATCAAAGCTTGATAGGATCGATGTATACCAATCAGGAGGTGCTATTTTGAATAATCAACAACAACAAACTCATTCAACAGAAGCTTTATTTCAACCATATACACTAGGTACATTAACGTTACCTACTCGAATCGTGATGGCTCCAATGAGTCGTATGTTCTCGATCAATGGAGTACCCGGAGAAGATGTAGCGACTTATTACCGTCGCCGGGCTGAAAAGGGAGTCGGATTGATTATCACAGAGAGTACCAATATAGATCATCCAGCAGTGATCAGTGAACCTAATATCCCTAACTTTTATGGAGAAGAAGCTTTACGTGGATGGGCTGAAGTGGCACGTCAAGTGCATGAAGTAGGGGGCAAGATATTCCCGCAATTTGGGCATATGGGTATTGCTCGTCCAGCAGGTTCTTTACCGCATCCAGAAGCTCCATCGCTTGCTCCGTCCGGGCTTGATTTGGATGGTAAGCAGGTAACTGAACCGATGACTCAGCAAGAGATTGATGAGGTGATTCAAGCCTTTGTCGATGCGGCTGTACAAGCGCAGAAGCTTGGATTTGACGGTATACAGGTTCATGGTGCACATGGTTATTTGATTGATCAATTTTTCTGGGAGAAAACCAATCAACGTACTGACCGATATGGTGGAGACTTTATCAAGCGTGCTCAATTCGCTGTCGAAATTATTCAAAAGATACGAGCTGAGGTAGGGCCAGACTATCCAATAGCGATTCGTTTGTCTCAGTGGAAAATGAGTGATTATCAAGCCAAACTATTCGATACCCCTGAACAACTGGGTCAATTTCTAGATGTGTTAGTAGAAGCTGGTGTCGATATCTTTGACTGCTCCACACGTCGCTTCTGGGAGCCTGCTTTCGAAGGATCAGATCTAAGTCTAGCAGGATGGGTGAAGAAGCTAACAGGCAAGCCAACGATTACTGTCGGCTCTATTGGACTCGATAGTGATTTCACAACGTTATATACCGAAGGGAAAGGAGCCGAGCAAAAAGATATCCAAGCGTTGTTAGATCGTTTGGATGACAATGAGTTCGATCTTGTCGCTGTCGGACGTGCATTGATTAGTGATCCCGATTGGGCGATCAAAATTCGTGAAAATCGCACGGAAGAATTGCATAATTTCACACCTGAATCGTTAACAACATTGATCTGAAATAAAGCTACACATTCAATACAAACATAAAAAAAGCGTTCTTCATGTATAGTGAAGAGCGCTTTTTGCTGTAGAACTTTTGCTATAGAATAATAGATTAGATAAGAAGATTAGGTATCATCATAAACAAAGCAGATTTATTTGATATTCAAATATTCTTTAAGCCCTGCTACAATCGCTTGCGCTACTTTATTTTGAAAATCATCTTGTACCATAATGGATTCTTCTGTTTTGTTAGTCAAAAATCCAATTTCAAGTAGCGCTGCTGGCATGGTTGTTTTGCGGATCACCAGATAGTTGGCTTGCTTGGAGTTGCGATCTTTAAACCCTGTAGCGGCAAGCACATGTTTTTGAATAATATCAGATAACAGCTTACTGCGCTTGGTATCGGCATAGAATGTTTCAGTACCGCTAGCGTCTTTGTTAGGAGCCGCATTACCATGAATCGAAAGAAACACATCGGCATTAGCATCTTCAGCGATTTTCACACGACTATCTAACGGAATAAATGTATCATCGGTGCGTGTCATAATCAGATCAATTTGCGATTCTTTTTTGAGTAGGGCAGCGACTTTATTCCCTACATTTAGAACTACATTTTTTTCAAGTACGCCTGTAGCTCCTATACCACCTGAATCGGTATCTCCATGACCGGGATCAATAATCACTACTTTTTTACCGCCAGAGCCAACCGGTTTGGTGGTTGCAGTGGTATTGAGATCGACAAAAGTCAGATCATTTTGTTGATACAGTTTATACGATTTGCTTTGATTAAGATCGATCACGACACGGACTTGAGAAGGCTGGCTACTGAAGATAGAGTAACGAATCTGCTTCACATCTGCTGATCCAGTCACCGGTATCGTTCCAACTTCACCTTGTTTTAATTCAGTGCCTTGTAGAAATCCTGCACCGAAAGATGTTTTGGGCAAGTCGATCACGATGCGATTCGGATTCGTAAGGACAGAGTCTACTGGATTTACTTTATCGCTCGACGAAATCATTAAGCGATTGTCACTGTAGCTAATCCCTTCGATAGTCGTACTATTGGGATCAGGTGTAACTCCATTATTGGTATCCGGCCCAGCAGTTACTTTTTCTAAATGAACTGTTTTGGATGTGTTATCCCATTTTACTTTCAATCCCATCTCTGTACCGACAAAACGTAAAGGAACATAGGTTGTATTAGACTTCATAAATGGAGATTGCTCTAGTACCACATTGCCACGGGTAGAGTCTGCATTAGACTGTCCAACCGTCAGCTTGATTGTTGCAGAAGGATTCGATATGGTCACTTGTTGATCTGACTTTTTCCACTTTACGTTATAGCCCAACTTTTCGGAGATCACTCGAATAGGAACCATTGTCGTCTGATTGGTAATCATGACATCACCAGCACCTTCGATAGGCTGGTTATCCAACATAATTTGTGTAGATGCCGCTGTCGTTGTCTGCGGAAGTAAAATGAAAAAGCTCATCAAGAATGCGAATGTTATCGTTAGCCATAGATTTCGAGTATTCCGGTTCATTGTTATCTCATCTTCTTTCCCGTTAGAATAGTGCTCACTTATGTATATTCGGTTTCTCCACTTAAAAGGTTAAACTCATCTAAAGAAAAAAAGTTTCTCTAATGCAAAAATAAAAGCAAAATAAAAAAAGCTATAATCGATTCCTCTATAGAAGAGAGAACCGATTATAGCTCTAATCATCACGTACCTATGATCTATTAAGCGATCAAACAGTACGCAATAATCATCAAGAAGATAATCGTAATATGATTGATCGAGAAGATAAACATTTTGTGTGACCATTTTTTGTTTTCGTATTTTTTGAATGTGGATACACTGAGAATCAACCATGCTAGTGTTACCACAAAAGATACGAGAGTCACATAAGGACTTAATGTCCAGAACAGGAAGCTTGAGAATAAAAGCAATACGATATATACATTGGTCTGAATATACGTGCGTCTGATTCCTTTAACGATCGGAAGCATAGGAACGCTTGCTGCTTTGTATTCATCAAATCTGCGAATTGCAATACCGTAGAAATGCGGCATCTGCCATAGTAACATTGTTACGACAAGTGCCCAAATTTCGAAATGCCCCAAATCTTGTGAAATCGCACACCAACCAATCAATGGTGGCACGGCTCCAGAAAGACTACCAACTTCCGTATTGTAGACTGTTGTACGCTTTGTCCACATGGTATAGGGAACGACATACAGAAAAAGTCCCAATATACCGAACACAGCCGCCATTGGCGTAGCCATATACAATACAATAGCACCCAAAATTGTCATCGTAAAACCGATAATCAAACCTGTTTTGGTATCCACTTGGCCAGTAACGGTTGGACGGGTTCGGGTTCGTTCCATAATGGCATCAATATCCCGGTCATACAAGTTATTAAATGCTCCTGCGGAAGCAATAATCAAAGTCGATCCAACCATAGCGAGGATAATCGGTACAATTTGTCCCCAGACGGATTCATTAAATACATAAAGTGCCATACATAAACCAGCAATAACAGCAATCAGATTAGATTTGATAATACCGACTTTGATTGTATCAAAAAAAGCTTTAGGTATTGAACTGTACTCCACTGTAATGTTAGACTGCGCACTATTATTCATCATTATCATCTACCCATTTCTATATAATTAAAATTTTATACGATATAATGTAGTAATTATATCACTGTTTATAGTAGGTGAATTCTGTAACTTGACTTCGTTAATAATAATGTCATTTAAATGTGAACAATTTTAGAACACTCCGTAATTGAATTGTGAAAAATACACTGATATGATACAAGTCATATCTATTAAAAATAGCCTAAATCTATAGCAGAAGCAATCTAAATGAACACTTTAAAAAAAGGAATTGACTTTCACATCCATTTAAGCAGGGACTTGACACCTATATGGTATATTAAACTAGATTTGCTCAAATGACTTTATTTATTTTGGAGGGTTATTGTGTATCAATATAAAGATCAAGAATACGATGCGGTTGAATTTGATGGACGCGATTTGCGATATGGAGAACTGATAAATTGTACGTTTAAAAAATGTACGTTTATGAACGTATCAATGGACGAAATAGAAACAAGTTATTGCCGTTTTATCGAGTGCGATTTTAAGGGAGCCACATTAAATGGTTCGATACATACCGAATCCGCATTTGAAAACTGCTCTTTCACAGGTGCTAATCTATTTGTCGCCAAATTTAATTTGTGTAAAATGACAGGATCAGACTTTGCCGGTGCTCAGATGGATGGGATTACGCTCCATAAAGGCGATTGGTCGTACACGAATTTGAGTTATACGATATTTAAAAAGCAAGATTTGAGAGAAATTAAATTCTATGAAACCGACTTCTCCAATGCAGACTTATCTCTGGCTGACTTAAGAAAATGTGATCTTACCGGCGCTGTATTAATCAAAGCGAACTTGCATGGAACAGACCTTCGAGGGGCTAATCTGGAGGGTGTAGATCTGAAAGTATTGATCATCAAAAATACACGTCTGGATCGAGAACAAGCCGTATTAGTAGCACGTTCGCTAGGGGCTAAGATTGAATAAATGAGGATAGAATATGCAACTGACATATAGAATAAAAAATAAGAAAAACGGATCGAGCTATCTATATAAGCTCTGATCCGTTTTTTTATACTGTATATCAGATTAAAAGGAAATTATTTACATAAGAAACAAACTATAATAAGATCGCTATTAAAGATTGTAAGCGTTATCAAATAATGTATGTAAAAGGAGATTTAACTAATGAAAAAGAATAGAATATCGATTGTGTTAGCGTTCACGATGTTGCTTTCTGTACCCGTCGCTCTATTATCGCCTACGACAACTGTAATGGCGGCAGACGCTTCAGGCACTACAGCCAGTCTGGCAGATATTATCAAAAATCAACAAACCGATGGCGGATGGAAGAAGGACTACGCTGAAACCAGTGGAGACTGGGCGAAGTCTACGATCGACAACAAAGCGACATATACTGAGATTCGTAGATTGGCCAGTGAATACACTAAAACCAAAGACAGCAAATATTCAGCAGCTGCGATCAAAGGGATTAATTTTCTGATTAATATGCAATATGCGAATGGAGGATGGCCGCAAGTCTATCAAAGTTCAGGCTACCATACGCATATTACGTACAATGATGATGCGATGATTAACGTTATGATTTTGTTAGATGAAGTCGGTAATAAAAAGGGTGATTTTGCATTTATCGACAGCAATCTAGCTAGCAAAAGTAAACAGTCTGTCGATAAAGGAGTCAGTTGTATCTTAAAGACTCAAGTCACTTCAGGAGGCAAATTGACAGTATGGGGACAACAGCATGATTCCAGTACACTCAAACCTGCCGCCGCACGCATCTATGAAGTCCCTTCACTCAGTTCCAAAGAGAGCGCAACCATTGTGAAATTCCTCAAAACCAGACCTTCCACTTCCCAAATTGCGAGTTCGATTAAAGCAGCAGAAGACTGGTTCAAAGTTGTGCAAATTGTAGGGATCAAAGTGGTGAAAGAAAATAACGATGTGATCGTAGTAAATGATTCCAGTGTGACCAAACCGATCTGGACAAGATTTTATGAACTGAATACGAACAAACCTATTTTTATCGGACGTGATGGTATTGTGAAATATAAATTGAGCGATATTGATCAGGAAAGAAGAACGGGTTATGCGTGGTATGGTAACTGGTCACCGAGCTGAAAGATGGTGTTTTATATGTTGAATAATAATGATACGTGCTGAAGGAATGAGGATTTTTAGATGGATATCATCTGGAAGTCCTTTTTTGTGATCAAAATAATTTCCAAAATATAGTAATATATGATAATATAAGGTTTAAAAACTTAATATTAAAAACTAGAGGATACAGCAATAAAACGATCAAAGCTTATACCTTATAAATTTAATACTTTTTTGCTGTTTTTACTGTTCTTGAAATATAGAGTCACTTTACTGCAGTACAAACCTATACTTTATCTTTCTTCGAGAAAAATCGTTCCTATGCTTGTATGAATCAAGCGATCAAAAGCCAACCGTCTAGCTATTCCGAGGATAGCGAACAGGACGTGACCTAACTGAACGATCCGCAAAAAAGCGTTTGAAAAGGCGCTCAATCAACCCGACATTCGCAAGCAGGTGAGTTTGCATTCGCTAAGACATTCCTTTGATACCCATCTATTGGAAAATGAAACTGATCTTCTCTATATTCAAGAGTTGCTTGGACATCAGAGTGTACGAACAACAGAACGTTACACTCATGTGAGCAATCATAATAGCAGGAATATTCAAAGTCTGTTTGATCGGATAGAATTTTTTAAAAAAGCTATGTTAAGAAGGTCGGAAATGCTGCAATAAATTCGTGATGTATAAAGTTCGTGAATACAGCGATATAGGAGGAATGACAGAAATTCGTAAATTTTATGTCAAGCGAAATTTATAACAAAGGAGCTAGTAATGAAACATTTACAAAAAACATTAGAATTTCAACTCCAAGAAAATGATAGGTACGCAATAAAGAATCAAGGAATCTTATCAAAAGAATTATTCGGAAAGAGAAATAAAAATTCATGGGTTCAAGGTGAAGGTGTCGTTTATGTATTATTAGATTCGGATACAAAAGAATATATCTACGTAGGTGAATGTAGTTCAAATAGGTCTCCATTAGCTACAATCAATAGCGGACTTAATCGTTTGTACAGTTATGGCTTTAAAGGAAAAACTCATAGTGTTGATGCACATTTCTTCACTTTTGGTCCAATGACTAATTATAAAATTTTAGAAGATCAGCCTAAAGATAAACAAATAAAATATCTAACAGAAACTATAGAAGCAGAGATTGTTTATCATATTCGAGAGAAGACCGGGAATTGGCCGAAATTCCAAAACGAAATTCATTTCCGTAATGATTTAAAAAATGATATGAAAATACAGCAACAAATAGGAGATGTAATAAAAGAATTAGATTTAAATTAAATCTATATGATAAGAAGCAGATTTTGTTTAACACAATGTTAAAGCTGCGGGCATTCGCGGGACACTCGACATAAGTCGGGTCGTTAATAGAGAACGTTAAGCGAAATGCTAAAAACTTTTTTTGAAATCACATAAATTTAAATTGAAGGAGAGAAGTTATGAATATCGATTTTAAGTTATTAGAAAGAACTCTTGCCGAACATAAAGTTTATGATGCGTGGCAATATGTTGAAAGTCTCAACGAAACACTAGAATACATGGATATGTCATACAATTTGATCAATAAAGTGTATGAACATCGCAAGAACATACTAGAATCTACGAAAAATGAGATCATGGAACTTGCTTTAAAAGAAGGAATTGCTTCGTTTAGAAAAGACCATCTGGATAAAACCAACCTAAATATAGCTGGCTACGTAGTCGATGATGTAGCGTTCCTGCAGAAAAACTCAATAGAGTTTTTCCATTATGCAAGATTAAGCACGGATGTTTTATTTCAAATCGTAAATGCTGCTTTACTTGGAGATGAATCTTATGATGTAACAGACAGAATGCTATTGAGAAATGTACTATCCAAGGTAAATAACAATTTTACAACTATTTATCAACAACTCTCTACAATAAAAAATGATAACGAGTTTAAATATCTGTCTGCATTTGATAACTATATCAAGCATATAAAAACAATACTTATTACAGTGAAAAATAGTTTTATGGTGGGCAATACTAATGAGTTTTATATTAATCAATTTGTTTATAAAGATGTATTCTATGATCGTACAGAAGCATTAGGAAAAATAAAAGAAATCAATGACTATGTTATAAAAACTATAGGTAATATATTACAAGAAGTCATCCAACAAGTTCCTAACTGCTTAGATAATAGCCAAAGAATTCAACAAATTAAATTTAAAATGCAGTTCCAAAACAATAAAAGTAAAATTGATTTTCTTGCTTTCTTTATCGAGGTAGAAAACGAATTATCTGAATTACCTAATGAAATTAAGATATATCCATTAATTATTAAACCCAATAATGAAATTTACAGTTTTGACTTTAGATTCGAAAAAATCTTTATTAAGAAACTTAATTCAAGTTCTGATAGAGATGAGATTATTGGATGTGCAGATTTGAAAAATGGGTTAGAAACAAATGAAATTTATAGAGTATTTGAAGTTAAAGCTGCTTCAATGGCCGACTATCTTCAATATATGGCTGACTTTAAAAAGACAGACCATCAAATTACAATGAATTTTTATGCTATGGAAGGTGAAATAGTAGCTTATGACAACGGAAAATAGTATTCGTTGTAATAAAGGAATTGAACAATTTGAAAGCAAAGGAAAATCACTTTGCTTAACAGGATATTCACGCTGCGGGCATATGCCCTATGTCTGGCATACGTCGGGTCGTGAATACAGGAACGTTATACGACAGAATCAAAGATAGAAGAAAGGATTAAGTTTAAATTTTCATTAGCTTATAGAATCTAAGATCGTAAGATTAAATCTAAAAAGTAGGTGTGAACAAAGATGAGTGAAATAAATAAAGATACCAAAATGGTAGAATTAGCTGTTGATTTAGATTTTGACCAAAATATTGATGTTTTAACCGCTGAACGTTCTGAAATTTTAAAGAACAAGAACGCTCAAATCATTACGAAAGAGATCAACGATGAAACTGTTGTAACTTGTATATATAAAGATCAAATTAGAACTTTTGAAGATCTAAATTTAGTTTTGGAGTTTAATTTTACGAAGGATATCTTTAAAAGCATGAACGTCTCTGTCGCCCATCATCAGATAAATGAAAATGATTTGGAATTGTATATTTATAAAAATATACAAATCAAACTATTGAATAGTGTATACAAAGAAAATTCAAGTAAATATACTGTTCGAGTATATAAGTGTATCTTTAACAAAACAACTATAAAAGGTGTTTATACAATAAACTGGGGGAATAAGATTCAGATGTTTCCTTTAATGGATTTTGAGAAAGATGAATCATTCTCAGAACATATTATTGTATTTGATGTGGAAGTCAGAGCAGTTAACTTAGATCAAGCTAGAAGTATGGCATACAACATTGTTTCAGATTTTACAGCTTTTTTGTCTTTACTCATAGACGTTGGATTTCAAGATTTAAGGTCAAAATATATGAATTTTTTAATGAAAGACAATTTTGGGAGATTGCAAGCTTCCCGTTATCGTACAGGTGCATATGATAAAGAGCTAGGCTTATATATAAAAGATAATTTTTATGGCATTACTCCTGAAGATAAACCTGGATATGATTATGGTCCGATTTATTTGCTTCCTGAGGAAATGAAGACGAAGGTTACTTATCAAATAGATAGTGATGCTTTTTTAGAAGATAAATTCAAAAATAGAGAAATAAAGAAAAAATCTACAATGAAAAATGAATATTTAGAAGGTTCATTTGCAGAGATCCATAATCCGTATAACTCTATTAAAGTTCCAAGGAAGATCAGAGAATATTTTCGTGAGATCAAACAGCTTGAAGAGAAAAATGTCAATAAATACGAATTTTTTAGAAACGCATCTCGTATTTACGCACTTGCTAAGAATATTGAGCAATTTAATGAAACTTCAGCTATATCTTATATGGTAGCTTCTGTTGAAGCTCTAGGAAAAAGTGAAAAGATGAGTTTCTCTGAGATTTGCAGAAAATATTTGGGTGAAGATGTAGATTTAAAACTTCTTGACTATCTCTACGGGAATGTTAGATCAGGACATTTTCATTCAGGGGAATTTGCTTTTCTTGAATATGAGGTGAATTTCAATAGATCAATGGATAGTTTATACACTAACCTTATACGGAAAAATCGCCAAGCTAAAAAAAGTTTGCGAAAAGTCTTAGTAAGTTGGATTGAAGATAACTTAAACATGAGGTACAATTAAACAGCTTATTTTACAATGATTTTTAATTTCGATGAGAATAAATAAATTTTTCACATGAATACAGATAGAGTCAGCAAATTCAAGAAAAAATTCCGTCGTATAATATAATATTCAAGCAGCGGCTCCTCTGGAGCCTTGGTCTGTTAGATGGATTTCGAAGAGGCATTTCGGCAGACAACCCCTTCAGGGTTCATGAATACAGAAACGTTATAGGAAATTAGTTCACACCATAAAAATCTACTGATCATCTAAAGCCTAGAAGCTAGTTACTAATGGACAAGCCAAGGTGAAAGTTGGTTGCTTATATCGAATGATTTGGAAGTAAATAAAGATAAATAACTACCAAAATATATTAAATTAAAGGAAAATTACAAGTCAAAAGGATGGTGTAGATTTGAGCTTATTTCCTGTTACCTACTCACTTTTGTCCAAGCAAGCATTACTAGCACATATTAAAGACAATTATGACTTTCAAGAACCTATTCATTTAAAATACTTCCTTAAAGGTATGAACGATACCTACATTGTAGATACCGAGTCGAGTAAATATATATTTAGAGTGTATCGTGCGGATCGAAGAAATAAATCGGAGATAGCTTTTGAATTGGATGTATTGAATCATCTCAATGGGAATAATGTAAGCGTATCCGTACCGATTACCAAAAAAGACGGCACCTTTATAAACGATTTTTTGGTCATGGAAGGTGTGAAACATGGCGTTATGTTTAGTTATGCAGAAGGTAATGAAAAACCAATTCATACTGTAGAAGATAGTTATTTGTTTGGCGAATCCGTTGCTCGAATTCATAAAGTGACTGAACATTTTAAAAGTGAACACGTAAGAGATACTCTAGATTTGGAATATCTAATAGAGAGACCGCTTAATAACATCAAATTACATATGGAACAGCGTCTAGAAGATTACCATTTCATTTATGAACTAATCTCAGGATTAAAGGAACAGCTAGCGATGAAGATAGGAGAAGGATTAGATTGGGGGATTTGTCATGGAGACTTGCATGGTAACACCAATGTAGCCTTTACTGACAATGGGAAATTAACACATTATGATTTTGATATTTGCGGTTATGGATGGAGATCTTATGATATCGCAGAGTTTAGATTGGCGAGAGAAATTCACAGTGGTCATAATAAAGATGAAGTTGAAAGACTTTGGGAAGCATTTCTAAACGGCTACAGGAATGTAAGAGATCTAAGTAGAAATGATGTAGAAGCCGTCTCTCTATTCGTGGTAATTAGACAACTATGGCTCTTTAGCTTATGTTTTACTGAAGCAGAGCTCATAGAGGAAGCTGACTTTGATAATAGCTTTATTGACAGTAAGATGGAATATTTCAGGACAGTAAGTTTTTAATCTTTTGCATCGTTCTTTTCGTGGATATAAAACACAAATCTTCAAATGATCTTCATAAATAATGAATAGGAGCAAGCCTATGATCATTGAATCTCTGAATCAGTCTCAAATCAACGATGAAAAAATGAAATCATTTATTAGCTATTTAAAAAAGGAAAAAATAGAAAGTTGTCTAATAAGCGTAGGTTCAGATATTGTACTTCAATATTTTAGAAACAATAAATCGAAAGATAAGCTCCACAAAATCAATTCGTGTACGAAAAGTATTACTTCATGCTTAATTGGAATTGCTGTCGAACAGGGATTAATTGCAGATCTTCATACGCCGATTGTTCATTACTTCCCTTCGCTTCTACAGGATAAAGATATCCGGAAACAAAGCATTACCATTGAGCACTTATTGAGTATGAGTGCAGGATTTGATTGGCCTGAGTTGGGGGAATGGAATGGCTGGCCAGCCATGATACATAGTTCGAACTGGGTTGATTATATATTAGAGCGCCCATTAAATGCCGAACCTGGTGAAAGAATGAACTATAATTCTGGCTGTAGCCATTTATTATTAGCAATACTTCAACAGGTATCCGGAATGAGTGCCAAAGATTTCGCAATAAAGTATCTATTCTCTAGTTTGAAGATGAAAGATTTCATATGGCATGTAGATCCTCAGGGAGTTCATATTGGTGGTTTTGGGATACATATGTCTATACAAGATATGCAAAAATTCGGCTACTTTTACTTAAACAAGGGACGTTGTGGGAAACGACAACTACTTAGTGAAGAATGGATAGCGACTTCAACCCAACCAAAGTATTTAACATATGATGATATCGGTTATTATGGTCATCACTGGTGGGTGGCCAATGAATCTTTAGAGAACTCTTTTTATTTCGCTATGGGTATGGGTGGACAGTATATCTGTGTAGATCATTCTCAAAATATAGTTGTTGCATTAACAAGTGATACATACGGTGATACCCTAAAACCATTAAAAGCGATTGCAGAACTTTTGCGATAACACAAAGAAATTAGCACATCTATTAATAAAAAGTTCATACATTGTCATATGCGCTCTTTGGTCGCCAAAAGAAATATTGGGAGTATGAATTCGGACTTATACGTCCAATCGGCTAAGTTAAATAACACGTTTATTGGAGTGAATTAAGATACCTGAATATCAGGAAAGCACGTATTTTAGTCAGAAGAAGTTTTTAGTTGAGGGGGAGTCTACATGATATTAGAAAAAGTCATAAATAAAATTGAAATACAAAGCGAATATAAGGATTTTGTTGATAAGTATATAGATAATGTACTCACCGAATTTAAAGGGAAGATTCATAGCATTTATATGTGCGGCTCGATCCCAAAAGGAACAGCTACACCTTTTAAATCAGATGCAGATTTTACGATTGTATGTGTAGATCCTAAAGATATAGATTACGAGAGATTGTCAAAGATTAAAGACAGGCTTTTGGAAGAATATCCAGTACTCACCAAGATTGATACGATCATTTGCTCGATGGACGATGTATTAAGTAAACCAAATGAGTGGGGGTTTTGGGTAAAGATCATTTGTGTCTGCGTATACGGTCAAGACATTGGTGAAAAAGTACCGCCGATCATCATTTCTCCTGAGTTCATTGTAGATTTAAATAAAGAGACCAAAGATGAAGTAGATCGTATACATCATTCACTTTCTGATGCTAGTGATCCCAAAATGAAAATGAGATATATAAAAGGTTATTCTAAGCGATTAATTCGTGCATTATACTCTTTGGTTTTGGAAGATACAGGTGTATGGGAAGATGATATGGTTAAGATGAAAAATGCTATATTAGACTATTGTAAGATTGACTCGGCTTTAGTTGATTATCTGTATGCTTGTTACTTGGATAGTCATGTACATGTTGAAGAGTTTCTAGGGATTGCAGATGAAGTATATCGTTATTTTGAGAATACTCTAAATGCAATGGCTGCTTCCAGAACTTCTTTAGGATAAAATCATATTGAAGTTCCGATTTACTCTGAGAATCGAAGGATCACATCCATTTACTAAGATCTCAAGACGTCTATTCATTAAGTGTTTAATAATTTATAGCTAGTTATAAATTGACTCTAAGGGAACATGATGTCGACCGTGAATACAGGAGTGTTACACGCAAATTAGATATTTAGGGAGCATTTTCAAAAATGATCAGGAATATAGAAAGTATAAAACCTATCATCAATAATTTCTCAATCCATACAATTGAGTGGCTTTCAGACTTACATTTTCAAGTTATTCAAAACAAATATTTTGAAAATACTTCTATACTTGATATAACGTTCTTAATCAAAGAAAATGGAAAAACTTATGAATTACTTATAAGATTTTTTAACGTAGAGGCTTTACGTTTTCAATCTGGAGGAACATTAACTCAAATAAGTGGATTTAATATTAAAGATTTAACGGAAAACGGCTATTACCCAATGAAATATGAAGTCGAAGATTACGAGAATGGAATCATCCATTTTTATTGTGCTGATATTGAATTCTTAAGTCTTACTGAGAGTGAGTACATTGCTATTTAGAAGATATAGGATATTAGAAAAAGTAGCTAATAAAAGTATATTCTCCATATAACAGAATAAAAAAGGATATAAAAAAAATGAAAATCACTTTAATTAATCAAAGCGATTTAACATTGATTTACCTTTACTTCTACTCACGAGAACAATGTATTCATTTGAATACTGGTGGAGAAGCAGATAAGGTATGTAAATTGCTTTTTAATCAAGAGAATGAATGGATAGGCTTAAGTATAGAAAGTAATTATTTAATTAGGGACATGTTCGAGCCTAATCCGCAACCATCTATTAATTATATTAATGGTGAATGGATTATTTATTTCACTGAAATATTTGGAATGGAACTTAGAGAAGAAGAACATAGCTGTATAACAGACCTATACAATGACTCATACACTGGAATAGAATTGATATTAATAGAGGGGACGATTCCAAAGCGTAAATTTATAGAGCCATTAATTTATAAGAACCAACAGAAAGAGAAATGAATATTTTCAAAGAAGAGGCAATATTTAATAACATGACATTAACTAAAAAATAAGGAATCAAATGGATCGTTCTGATTCGATAGACGAAAAAGAATGTCAGGCGTTTTTTTAGCTTCCAAATCGTCTGGGCATCTCTCTCCAAGAGACAACGGTTTTGACTTTCCAAGGCATGTCATCGAATATGGGGAAGTTCCATTTCAATTGTAAAATAATTGAAATAGCCCTCAATTCTGTGTATGATAGAGGAAGAGATCATTCTTTACGAATCGATCTCTTCTTCAAATTCATTTTGTAAGCGTATACATAAAGGCGATTTTAATACCACCATCCGAAGGAGGACATATTGAATGGCGCAAACAAAGTACAAAAAACGGTTAGCAATACTCAACCACAGTATGCTGATCCTGGCATTACTAATCACAACGTATGGAGTGGTTCCGATGAAAAATGCGTCTGCGGCAAGTTATAATGCAACGGTTAATCCAAATGTACAGTATCAGACATGGGAAGGTTGGGGAACATCACTTGCATGGTGGGCGAATCGTGTAGGGGGTGCTTCTGAATCGGTACGTAATGATTATGCGGACAAATTGTTTGGCAGTAACGGTCTACAAATGAATATTGTTCGTTACAATATCGGTGGTGGTGAGAATCCAGCTTATCCGAATCATATGGAACTACGTGCACGTATTCCGGGCTTCAAGGATTCAGCAACGTCTGCTTATGATTGGACAAGAGACAGCAACCAGCGCTCGATCTTACAAGCAGCCAAATCTCGAATCCCTGCTAGCGAATTTATTGCCGAAGCGTTCTCCAATTCACCACCGTGGTGGATGACCAAGAGTGGAAGTGTTACGGGTAATCAGAATGCTGCTGAAAATCTGAAAGACGATATGTATGATGATTTTGCCGATTATCTTACAACAGTAACCAAGCAGTTCAGTGATCAATGGGGCGTTAATTTCCGTACATTATCTGCATTTAACGAACCTAGTTCGGATTACTGGTATTTCGGCAATCGTCAAGAAGGTAACGTGATGTTTGCGCCTAATCAACAAGTAATGATCGGTCAGTTATCCAATGCGATAGCAGCTAAAGGTCTACCGATTGGCATTAGTGCTCCTGAAGAAACAAGTATCGATCTAACGCGCAAAAGTATTGATAGCTATTCAGCGGCTACCAAGTCCAAATTAGTGCAATACAATACTCATACGTATCAAGGTAGTGACCGCACAGGGCTGAATACTTCTGCTAATGGTAAACGGTTGTGGAATTCCGAGCATGGTGACGGTGATAACACAGGTATGACGTTGTCTCGTACGATTTTGTCGGATCTCAAATATATGAAAAATAGTGCATGGGTCTACTGGCAAGCGGTGGAGACACCGGGCGGTTGGGGTATGATCGAAACCGATCTGAATAATGCGAGTGCCAATCTAGGCACATATACCGTTACAAAGAAATTTCATATGATGGCACAATGGAGTAAATTTATTCGTCCGGGATACAAAATAATTGATATTGTCGATAATAACTCTGTGGCGGCTTACGATACAGTAGGCAAAAAGTTAGTCATTGTCACTGTGAATAGCACAACATCAGCGAATACAGTCAATTACGATCTATCTCAATTCACTACATTGACTGGCAATGTGACCGGTTATCGGACAAGTAGTTCTGAGAATATGGTGGCAATTAGTGGACTATCTCTAGCCAATAAGAAATTCACTAATACTCAACCTGCGAATTCGGTCAGTACATTTGTGATTACAGGTATCTCTGGAGCAATAGGTGGAGGCACGACGATCGATGGTAATGCGTATTACAAAATCGTCAACCAGAATAGTAACAAATTGCTTGATGTGAGCGAAGCGTCTACAGCAGATGGAGCGAATGTGCTTCAATGGATGGACATTGGAGGAACAAATCAACAATGGAAATTCGTCGCAACCACCAATGGATATTACAAATTAATCAATCGTAAAACAGGTAAAGCGCTAGAAGTATCTGCTCAATCGGTAGCCGATGGTGGTGATGTGGTTCAGTGGACAGACAACGGTGGCACGAATCAACAGTGGAAACCTGTGTTTACAGACAATACGATGAAATTAATCAATCGCAATAGTAATAAGGTCGCTGAGATCAGCAGCGGATCAACCAGTAATGGCGGCGATGTGATTCAGTGGACAGACAACGGTGGTACGAATCAGAAGTGGATTTTGCTCAAAGCAACAGAGTGATATCCATATCCTAACGATAAAATGCAAACACCAAAAAGAAGCCCTTCGATAGTGAAAGGCTTCTTTTTGATAGACATGTATATATGAACGATTGGATCAAATATATAGTGATCTTTTACAAAGTAGCGATATCAATAACAAAGCGATAACGTACATCACTGTTTACAACACGCTCATAAGCTTCGCCTACATAATCTGCACCGATCACTTCGATCATTGGAGCGATATTATGTTCAGCTGCAAAGTTAAGCATTTCTTGTGTTTCTGGAATACCGCCTACAAGTGAACCAGCAAGGCTACGACGACCCATAATAAGTGAGAATACGCTGTATTGATCTTGATCAGCAGGAGCACCTACGTTTACTAGCGTTCCGTCTACACGTAGCATAGAAAGATAAGCATTCACATCAAGGTTAGCAGACACTGTGTTTAAGATCAGATCAAATTTGTTCGCAAGTGTTGTAAATGTCTCTGCATCACCTGTTGCATAATAATGATCTGCTCCAAAACCGATTGCTTCGTCTTTTTTAGTCATAGAACGACTCAATACAGTTACTTCTGCGCCTAATGCATGAGCAAATTGAATAGCCAAGTGACCTAGACCACCAACACCCACGATTGCTACTTTTTTACCTGGACCAATATTCCAATGTTTCAAAGGGGAATAGGTAGTGATTCCAGCACATAGAAGTGGACTAGCTACATCTAAGCCTAGCGCTTCTGGAATACTGACAACAAAGCGATCTGTAACAACGATTTTTTGGCTGTATCCACCATAAGTCGGGTTACCATCATAGTCTCTAGAGTTATACGTTTGAACAACACCTTTAGTACAATATTGCTCGTCACCTTGTAGACAATATTCACATTCGCCACAAGAATCTACAAAACAACCTACACCTACACGGTCGCCTACAGCAAATTTAGTGACGTCTGTTCCGACTGCTTCAACCACACCAGCGATTTCATGACCTGGAACCATTGGGAAAATCCCGCCGCCCCATTCGTCATAAGCGCTATGGATATCTGAGTGACAGATTCCGCTAAATTTGATATCAATTAAAATATCATTCGGACGTAATTCTCTCCGTTCAATCGTTGTTTTCTCAAATGGTGCTTTTGGACTTGCAGCACTGAGTACGTGTGTTTTGCACATAAGTTTCTCTGCTCCTTCTCCTTAAGCAATATCAATTTCGTTTGAAATGCTAAAGTGTTCGATTTTTTAGTATATCAAAGGTATAACACATTTTACCGATCAGCCAAACATGTCCCCTTTAATACACGTCTGTATATTATCACTAAAACTAGATTGCTTACAATCGATAAAAAAGTGATATTTGTCTATTAATGAACAATAAATGCATATGTGTTCAATAATTCATATGTTTTGGTACGTTTAGAACGTATTATAAATTGCGATCGAGCAACAAGCCTACTTGATCAGCCATCACTTCGCTAGAATAAGGCATATTGTTGATGATCCACCACTCTGTCATCCCCACATACGAAGTCACGATAAATTGTAAAAGGATATCTTCACTAACACTCGCATTTTTCTCACCGGATTGTTTGACTTCATTTTCAAATTCTTCACTTAGAAATTCAACAAATTGCGTCCGGAAATAGGTAGCGCCTTTACTAGCTAACATCGTTGAGAAAAAAAGATAGTTTTGTTCCAAATATTCAAACCACGGTAAAATCGCGTCTCTAAAATCAAGATCAGCTACAGATCGGCAAATATCTCTCAATTTCTGAATATGTTCTGCTATTAATTTATTAAGCAGGTCAAATTTATCGGAGTAATGAAGATAGATCGTTCCCCGACTGATATTGGCGCGATCCGAGATATCTTGTAATGTAATTTCATCAAAACTTTTTTCAGTCATCAATTCAATCACTGCTGTTTTCATCGCTTCTTGTGATTTGAGAATACGTCGATCGGTTTTGGGCATGAAGGGAATCACCGTACTTTCTGAATGTAGTTCAGTATCACTACGAGTTAAATGTAAATTCGTACTTTTCTTTGAGACGTTTGATATCTGTGCGTGGTGGTGAACCGAACATACGCGCATACTCACGACTGAATTGAGAAGCACTTTCATAACCAATGCGGAAAGCTACATCTGCGGCATCTGCGGATTCAGCTAACAATAAGCGCCGTGCTTCTTGTAATCGCAATTGCTTTTGAAATTGAAGAGGAGTCATAGCAGTTACTTCTTTAAAATTGCGATGGAACGAAGAAACACTCATACTGGCTACTTCGGCAAGTTCCTCAATCGATAATGCCTGATCATAATGATCCATAATATACTGAATTGTATCTTGGATACGGTACGTACTGCTTCCTTCCATAGCCATCTGAGCCAGTGTCACTCCATATTCGCCTTGCAACAGGCGATACAATATTTCTTTGATACATAAGGGTGCCAAAAAAGGAATATCTGCCGGATGATCCAACAGACGGGCTAAGCGAAGAATCGAATCCAGCAAGCCTGAATTAATTTGCCCGACAAAGAGTGCACGTCCAGCGTTATCATTCACATTAGGCTTGATCGAAGAATCATTGAGAACATCCAAAATCTGCTTTTGAGTAAATTCAAGCTTAAAACTAACGTAAGGTTCTTCGGTAGAAGCTTTGATCACTTGACCGACAACCGGTAAATTTATAGACCCGACTAAATAATCATTCGGATTGTATAAAAATCGTTCTTTAGCTAGATAGATTTCTTTGGAGCCTTGAGCGATAAAACACAATGCAGGTCGAGCAACCTTATAAGCAGGTTCTGTTGTCGATAAATAACGGATAAAAAACAACGAAGAAATCGCTGTTTCTTGAACACCTTCAGCAGTTGAATGACGTTTGATTAAGCGAGCCAATTCCTCTTTTTTATTTTGCATTTCTTGAGACATCCCCGAATCCTCCTTTGTAAATATGTATATCTGTCGATTACGCCAAATTCGTATAAAATGTACATCATATCTATCGTGTTACTTTTACTACGTATTGGATATAAGAGAATTAGGCAATCATTTAAGATAAATGGGATAACGATGCTTACAAGATATATTGCATAATATAAACAAGCAGTTGTGCACCGTATCCTGCTTAATGTGTCTACTATTATAGACAGCTGTTCATTAACGAAGCAAGATTTTTTGCATCATACCATACGAAAGTGAGGAGAATCATCATGGAATATATCAAATTAGGAAATACAGGACTAGATGTATCACGCATTTGTTTAGGGTGTATGGGGTTTGGAGATCCTAAGCGTTGGGTTCATTCATGGGTACTTAACGACGAGCAAAGTCGTCCTATCATTAAGCAAGCATTAGAACTAGGCATTAACTTTTTTGATACAGCGAATGTGTATTCTCTTGGCGCTAGTGAAGAAATTGTAGGACGTGCACTCAAAGAATACGCTAATCGTGATGAGATTGTACTAGCGACTAAAGTGCATGGCAAAATGCATGAAGGACCTAATGGTGGAGGTCTATCTCGTAAAGCCATTATGAGTGAAATTGATAAAAGTCTTCAACGTCTAGGTACAGATTATGTAGATTTGTATCAAATTCATCGTTGGGATTATGAGACACCGATCGAAGAAACGATGGAAGCGTTACATGATGTCGTTAAAGCAGGTAAAGCTAGATA
Source organism: Paenibacillus sp. CFBP13512 (assembly GCF_005233705.1). NCBI lineage: Bacteria > Bacillati > Bacillota > Bacilli > Caryophanales > Paenibacillaceae > Paenibacillus > Paenibacillus sp. CFBP13512. The sequence continues at coordinate 423,790 of NZ_QGAD01000003.1, forward strand.
TATTGGAGCTTCTGCGATGTATGCATGGCAGTTTTTGAAAGCGATCCAGACGGCTAAAGCCAATCACTGGACTTCTTTTGTATCGATGCAGAATCATTTGAATTTGTTATATCGTGAAGAAGAACGAGAGATGTTGCCTCTTTGCTTAGAAGAAGGAGTAGGGGTGATTCCATACAGCCCATTAGCATCCGGGCGATTAACTCGTGATCCTAATGAAACAACTGAACGTTCAGAAACAGATAAGATTCAAAAATCCAAATATGACGCTACAGCGGATGCCGATCGTGTGATTATTGACCAAGTGGCTGAGATTGCACAAAAACGGGGCGTACCCCGTTCCCATATCGCTCTGGCGTGGTTATTACAAAAGCAACCGGTAAGTGCTCCAATCGTAGGAGCAACCAAATCATCTCATTTGGAAGATGCTGTAGCTGCTCTGTCTGTCACATTAACACCAGAAGAAGTGACTTCTCTAGAAAAAGGATATATCCCGCATCCTGTTGTCGGTTTACTTCCGTATCCATCCAAATAAATCATAGCGATCAGAAGCGACTATCATTGATTCTAACAAAGAGCAGTAGGTCTATCCTACTGCTCTTTACTGTACATATCGTAAGAATAGAAGAGAATTATCTGCATTTTCGTTATAATAAAGACATTCGTGTACAAGAAAGGAATGCAGTGATGAAGAAAGTAATCGTAATTGGAGCAGGAATTCTAGGAGCTTCAACAGCCTATCAGCTAACCAAAATGGGAGCAGAAGTACTTATTATAGATCGGAAAGATAAAGGGCAAGCTACCGATGCGGCGGCAGGCATTATTTGCCCGTGGTTATCTCAGCGTCGTAATCAAGCATGGTATCGTCTTGCCAAAGCAGGAGCGCAATTTTATCCACAACTGATTCAAGAACTCGAAGATGCAGGCGAAACGGATACTGGATATGCGCAAGTCGGAGCGCTTAGTATTCATGAAGATATAGATAAAATCATCAAAATGCAAGAACGAGCACAGGTTCGTAAAGAGCATGCACCTGAAATTGGAGAAATTACTGTTCTGAACGACGAAGAGACTCAGGCAAAGTTTCCTTTACTGAAAAAAGGCTATCATGCTGTTCATATTAGCGGAGCGGCTCGTATAGACGGTCGGGCGCTAAGAGATGCATTAATCCGATCAGCACAGAAACAAGGAGCACAGGTGATTGAAGGAGATGCTACACTGCTATACCAAGATCATCATGTCACTGGAGTCACTGTGAATGGAGAACGTTGGCAAGCAGATCAGGTGGTCGTATGTGCGGGTGCATGGGCTCCTTCATTATTTCAGCCTTTAGGGATTGACCTACAAGTAAGTTATCAGAAAGCTCAAATTATTCATTTACAGGTACAAGAGCAATCTGATGATATAGGAAAATGGCCAGTCATTATGCCGCCTACAGATCAATATCTGCTTGCATTTGATGAACAGAAAATAGTCGTTGGAGCTACACATGAAAATGATATCGAAGGCTATGATATTAGAGTTACAGCAGGGGGGATGCAAGAAGTATTAAATAAAGGATTAGAATTAGCACCTGCTCTTGCAGATAGTACGCTACAAGAAGTACGTGTAGGATTCAGACCTTTTACTCCAGGATTTCTACCTGTGATAGGAGCGATTCCAGCATGGAAAGGTTTACTAACTGCCAATGGGCTTGGAGCCTCAGGCTTAACAATGGGGCCTTTTATCGGATACCAACTGGCTAAGTTAGCACTTGATCTTGATGTAGATATTGATATCAATGATTATGATATAGCTACAGCTTTAAATTAACTAGGTAGCTGAATACAGTCAAAAGAATATAGAAATCCACTTTTACGATGTTCAACGGGTGGGTATATAAATAAAAAGAAGTGATCGTTGCCTAACTGCTGACGATCCTTTTTTGTATACAGTGCCAAATGTTTTATTACTTAATTTTACTAAAAGTGATATTTTTGTAATTAATCAGGTATATATAAAAGGGAAAGCGATTTAAAAATTGAAATATCATAAGGAGTGTTAAAGGAATGACAAAGCAATTAGCAACTCACGAAAAACTTGAAGTTCATGAACTTTTAACTTTCAAAACTTCTTGTGTTACCAAAGCTGTAGCGATGCGTGAATTGGTGAAAGATGACCAACTCAAACAGATTATTGATGAAGATATTCAGAATTCTACAAAAGCTATCGAAGACCTAAAATCTATTTTACAAAAATAAAGGGGTGTAATTATGGCTACAAGTAATATGACAAAAGAAATGTTGGTTAATGCAACAGCGCCACTAGATGATCTGGCGATTGCTACTGATCTACTGATGTCTGCCAAAGCTGGAGTTCGTAATTATGCTGTAGCAATTACAGAAACAGCAACGCCAAGTGTACGCAAAACATTAAAAGCTCAATTGCAAAAAGCGATCGATTTGCATGAGAAAATTGCAACCTATATGATCGAAAATGAAATGTATCATGCTTATGATGTAGAAGAGCAAGTAGAGCATGATCTTAAAAAAGCAGATATGGCTTTAGAATTAGTGAACAAATAATCGAATAATCCAAAGGCAAATCATTGTAGATCAATTGATCTCTCTGATTTGCCTTTTTTATTTTTCTGTCTCAATATATTTAACCCCAATTAATCGTGTGCGATTGATTGGGGTTGCTTTTGGTTAAGGTATAGATAACCAATCATATTCAAATATATCAATAACATTCGAAAATGGAGGAATATATAATGAGTAACTTTGATGTTTTATTTATCGGTAGTGGTCAAGGCGCATGGAATGCGGCAATGCCATTAAGTATGTCAGGACAAAAAGTAGCTATTATCGAGCGCGACAAAATTGCAGGCGTATGTACAAACTACGGTTGTAACCCAAAAATTATTTTGGATGGCCCTATCAAAGTGATGGAAGATGCTCAAGCATACAAAGGAATTGGTATGACAAGCGAAATGAAAATCAATTGGTCTGAATTAATGGCTCATAAAAATAAAGTGTTAGATGCATTACCTGTGATGTTAGAAGAAAATTTCAAAAAAGCAGGCATTGAAGTAATCAAAGGCGAAGCATCGTTTGTAAATGAAAAAACAGTTGCTGTTAATGGTCAAGAATACACAGCAGACAAAATTGTTATCGCAAGCGGTCAACGTCCAACACCACTAGATATTCCGGGCAAAGAGTACTTAAAAACAAGTAATGAATTTTTATACTTAGAAGATCTTCCAGATCATATTGTATTTGTAGGTGCTGGTTATGTATCTATGGAGCTGGCTTCTATCGCTGTCAAAGTAGGAGCGACTGTACATGTGATTCAATCATCCGATCATATTCTGAATGAATTCCATCAACCTTATGCTCAAAAATTGCTTACAAAGATGCAACAAGACGGAATTCAATTCCATTTCAATGAAAAATTAAGCAAAGTGGAACAACAAGGAGAGCAATTACAGATCACTACAGAAAAAGGTCTAACCTTAACGACTCAATTAGTTATTAATGCTACAGGACGAGTACCGAATGTAGAAAATCTAAATCTTGAAGCAGCTGGTGTGGAGTATAACAGCAAAGGTATTATCGTTGATGAGTATCTACAGACGACACAAAAAGGCATTTACGCAAGCGGAGATATTCTTGATAAAAAACAACCACGTCTAACACCAACAGCTGTATTTGAAGCGAAATATCTAGCAGCTTCTTTCTTAGGTGCTCAGACTCAAGCTATTGAATATCCACCGATCGCTACGATTGCTTTTACAGTGCCACGGATTGCACAAATTGGGGTAACGATTGAAGAAGCAGAAGCGACAGGACTTACTATTAAGCCGATTGATCTAGGCAAACAATGGGACTTTGCAGGTCGTAATGAAACAGAAGCTCATTTGAATCTGGTATATGATCAAGAGCAAAAACTTGTAGGTGCGACAGCATACAGTCAGGAAGCACTTGAGATTATTAACAGCTTAACTCCTATTATCACATTAGGATTAACCTCTAAAGAGGTAGACAAATTGATCTACGCATTCCCTTCTTTTGAAACGATGATTCCAAGATACATGCAAGAAACGAAATAATGTATAACACAAACACCCCTACTTTGAGAGCAGAGTAGGGGTGTTTTGTGTACGCACTATATTAATGTATTCAGATGAAAGATGGTTTTTCTAGTGATCCTTTAGATATCATCGATCATATGACTACGATTGAATTTGTGTAATGATTCTTCGGTGTTCTTCATATGATGTTTATAATCGATTTTGTACATACAACCATAGATCACATTGAGTACATATTCGAGTGCAATCTGTGAGGAAAAGGTGCCGATCTTCGCTAGCTTGACTTCATCGTCAGGAAGCTCAATACAGATCGTACTGGATCTAGCTAATTCGCCTTGATGATTCGCTGTAATCGTGACCCAGGGAATCTGTTCCTGTTGTAAGTAGCGAGACACTTTGATATAGCTAGGTGAATTGCCATGATACGTTAAAAATAGTGCACAATCACGAGGAGTCACATTCAGTGTATGATGCGCCCATTCAGACAGTTCAGTTGCAATCACAACATACTTATTGATTTTAAATAGTTTATTTTGAAAACTTTTGGCACGAATCTGTGAATCGCCTAGAGCATAAATAAAGATGCGTTCCGCTTGATCTAGTAAATGTGCTGTCTGTGAAAGTACCTCATCCTCGATTAAAGCCAGATTTTTATCAATCGTATTCTTCATTAGATCAGCGATTTCTTTAGCGATCTGTAGTGAAGATTCGCCCAGATTAAAAGGATAATTCACATTCACTTCAGATTCTTGTCCTTGCTGTTGTTGAAATTCGCGTGCTAGACAGATCGTGAATTCTTTGAAACCGGATAATCCCAACTTCTGTGTCAAGCGATGGATCGCTGAGTGAGAAGTATATGTAGCTTTGGCTAATTGCTGAATATTCAAATGAAGCATCTGTTCTTGATGAGTCAAAATATACGCAGCAATACTTTGCTCATTCGGCGTAAATTGTTTCATTTCTGCTAATTGTGAAAGTAATCTCAAAAACTCAACTCCAGTTCTTACAAAATACTTATATTGTATAGCATTTTAGGATATGACTTGAACATTTTGTTCAGAAATTGACGGTGATGTAGGCTAATAAATGGTCAAATATCCCGTTATGTGTCTGTTTTCTTTATCTTGTGGATTCTTCTTTTATAATAAAGAAACATCTATATGAATAATCAGTCGATCATGGTCAATACGCAATAATCTATCTGTGCAATCTACACCGATAATAGCACAGATAGGAGGAACGATCATCAATCATCCAAAAGCATAAACATATTAGAATAAGGAATAGAGAGGGGTATATGATGAAGTTAGGGATTGTAGGATCAGGAATGATTGTTGAAGATGTACTTAGCTTTATTAAAGATATTCCAGCGATTCGTCTACAAGCGATCTGTGCGAGAGCAGGTCATGAAGAGAAATTAGCCCAGTGGCAAGTTCAGTATCAGATCTCTCAGGTGTATATAGAATATGATCAATTGCTTGCGGATCAGCAGGTAGATACCGTTTATATTGGACTGCCTAATCATCTGCATTATTCTTATGCCAAGCAAGCATTAGAACAAGGTAAACATGTGATTTGTGAGAAACCTTTTACATCGAATCTACAAGAGTTGCTAGAACTTAAAGAAATTGCTTTGCGTCAACATTTGGTACTGGTTGAAGCAATCTCTAATCAATATCTCAAAAATACGATAGCGATCAAAGAGCAATTAAAGACACTAGGCGATATCAAAATCGTACAGTGTAATTATTCTCAATTCTCGTCACGTTACTCCAGGTTCAAAGCAGGGGAGATGTTACCCGCGTTCAATCCTGCGATGTCAGGCGGAGCGTTAATGGATATCAATTTGTATAATATCCATCTAGTGGTTGGTTTATTTGGAGTTCCACATGCAGTACATTACCATGCCAATATAGAGCGCGGTATCGACACCTCAGGTATATTGCTACTGGATTATGATCATTTCAAATGTGTATGTATAGGTTCCAAAGATACGAATGCACCTAATCAAACGCATATTCAAGGCGATCAAGGTTATATGACGATTGAAGGTTCGACTAATATCATGGATCATTTCGATTATGTTGCCCATTCAAAGCCTGCTGTACGAATAGATGTCAAAGACCATCCTCATCGTATGTATGATGAATTTGTCGAGTTCGAACGGATCATTCAACAACAAGATTTGCTCAAAGTGTCTGAAATGCTTGATCATAGCGAGAAAGTAATGAATGTAATTGAACAAGCCAAATCTTCTACTGGACTTGTATTTGGTACAGATGTATAAGCCTCTCAAGCCATAATGATGTATTCCTAATATCACCAACAAGTTAAAAAGAGTACCGATCCTTGAATCTCAAGATCGGTACTCTTTGATTTTGTCCAAATGTATTCAATTGGAGAAGATTTGCTTATAGAGGCGTTCCTAATCGATATATTCACATTTGAAATTTGAAAATACAGCGGGATGACCTGCTTGTTGATGAGTAGCATACAATCCAATCAGCACACCTGTAAATCCTCCGGCAACTTCTGAAGACAGATACTTGGTCTGAGCTGTTCCTAGTAGAATTTCTTCACCTTCGATAACAGTAAAAAAGTGATAACAGGTCGGTTCAGCTTTGATAAGTAGTGAAGCACTATTACTTGTTAATACAACTGTTTGCTGTACCGATTTGATATCTTGCGTGTTGAGACGTTCGATCACTTCATAGTGATCCTGTTGCCCACGTATCGCTAACTCATAATGATGATGTTCATCCATATACAACGTTATGCCTGCTTCTCCATCGGTAATCTCCACATCACAAGTGATCACTGCACGGAAATCTTTTTGACGTAGACCGATAAAGGTTGGAGAAAGAGGTTGATCCAATGTAATATCAGTTCCTGTTAGCATTAGACTATGATCAGTGAATTGATAGTTTTCAGTCTGCGGGAAGCGAAGGTAACACCAATCTAGATTCCAATTCGTATTTTCAAACGTGAATATCCGCTGCTCATGTTGAATAATATCATTTGATATCCGATCGGTCTCAAAGCTAGACCGTGTTGTCCCATTATGCCCGGCGGTAAACCAACCTTCTTCATCAAATGTCACCGGCGTAAGAAAGACTTCACGTCCTAGATGATGATACGTCAGCCATTGACCGATCTGACGAAATCCCAGATGATACAACCACCAATTCCCATTATTATCTTCGATCAGATCCCCATGACCCACAGCCTGTAATTCATAACCCCCTAGATTACGATTGGTTAAGACGGGATTATGTGCATAAGCTTCAAATGGACCTGACACAGACGTTGATCGTGCATAGGTCGCCATATGACCATATTCTGTACCGCCTTCAGCTACGAGCAGATAATACCAATGGTTGATTTTGTACATATGTGGACTTTCAATATAGCGACCCCCTGAACCTTGCCAGATCATACGACTAGGTGTTAGCTTTTCACCTGTAGTGATATTAATTTGACACTGGACTACACCATGAATACCATTTTCATCTTGTCCATTACTCATAAAATACGTCTGATCTTCTTCAAAATACAAATCAGGATCAATACCACCTTGATCCACTTCAATAGGCTCAGACCATTCTCCATAAATATCATCTGTCCAGACAAAAAAGTTCTGACGTGTGCTGTCATTGGTCGTTACCATATAGAATCGACCCTTATAATGACGTAGAGTAGGAGCGAACACACCCCCTGAACTTTTCACTTCACCTAGATCCACTTGAGTCGTACGAGTTAGACAGTGACTGATCTGCTTCCAATTGATTAGATCTTGGCTTTCAAAAATCGGTACACCGGGAAAATACTGAAAAGTACTGGTTGCTAAATAATACGTATCGCCTACTTTACAGACACTTGGATCAGGGTAAAAGCCTTTAATAATAGGATTGTTATATTTCATAATAGACCACCTATGTAGAATGGATCACCAGCGTAACCATCGTACAGTTTCCTTTCCAGAGTAATATGACAGACTGATCATAGCATGATTACGCTTTCAAAAAAAGAAGATAAGGCATACTGCCTTATCCGTTCATTTGTTCTACCTTGTAGAGTTCTATTATAGGGTTAGACGCTCTGTATTCTACAGGAGACATACCGAATTGATTACGGAACACACGGTGGAAATAAGAATAACTGGCAAATCCACATGTCTCTGCAATATGTTCAAGTGTCATTTCGCTATATTGAATTTGCTCAATTGCAGCTTTGAGACGAATTTCAATCGCATATTGAATCATCGTTTTACCATAATGTTCTTTAAATAATTTGACAGCCCTTGAAAGGCTAAGCCCTGCATATCTGGCGGCTTCTTCTAATTTGAAAGTCACTGTAGCATGTTCTTCGATAAACCGCTTTAGCAAAAGAGTTGCTGAGCCTTTACGATTCATTTGTACTGTATCGCTAATCGCACGATCAATATACAGACACAAGCTACGTAACAGTACATCTTCTAATTCAGTATCTTCTTCAGGAAGCCCGCGCCGCTTTTCCAATAAAAGATTGTGCCATAATCCGATCAATTTACTTTCGGTTCCAATAGAGTATACAGTAGAGCGTGGTTGGCGTTGCCACCATTCATCAATCCATGTGCCTTGACAGAACAAGTAATAATCTCCGCTAGATAATCCATCTTTTTTAGCCGGTTCTTGTACAACCAGATGATAATCATCTCCCGGTTTGAGTAACAGCAAATCGCCACTTTTTAATACATAACGATTTCCACAGGTGAAAGCTTCACAACTGCCCTCTGTCTGCAAGCGGAAAATGTAATGTTGTAAGCCACTTTTTATATGATGATTGAATGCTTTGTAATGATATGAATGATCACAGATCAAAAGAGATGTGTCCAAAATAATCCCCCTAGCTAAAAGTTGAGCAAATAGTTCATGTTTTTACGATATTGTGTATGTTCATTTTAGCGTGTCTTGTTCTAAAATAATAGATGAAAGATAACTCTTACACATAGAATAAAAATAATCCAAAGAGGTGCTTTTGACATGACAACATTAAATATTGGTCTGCAATTATTTACACTCCGTGATGAGACAGCTAAAGATTTCCCGGGAACGTTACGTAAAGTTGCTGAGCTTGGCTATCAAGGTGTAGAATTTGCAGGTTATGGCGATATTCCGGCTGAAGAAATGAAGGCGCTCTTAGACGAACTTGGACTCAAAGGATTCAGTAGCCATGTTCCTTTACAATCGATGCGCGATAATTTGCAAAAAGAAATCGATTATTTAAAAGTAATCGGTGCTCAGTATATGATCTGTCCTTATATTATGCCAGAAGATCGTCCGCAAAGCAGTGAGGAATGGGGCGCATTATTTACAGAGTTACAACAATTTGGTGCAGAAGCAAGCAAACAAGGATTAACGTTTGGTTATCACAACCATGATTTTGAATTCCACGGTGCATTCAAAGACACGAACGCATTTGATGGTATGTTTGCTGAAACCACTCCAGAAGCTGTACAAGTAGAAATGGACGTGTGTTGGGTACAGTTTGCAGGACAAGATCCTTTAGAATATATTCAAAAGTATGCAGGACGCTTGCCACTTCTTCATCTTAAAGACTTTGACAAAGATGAGCAGGGTCAAATGAAAACATTAGAATTGGGACAAGGAATTGTAAACTTGCCACAAGTGATTGAACAAGCAGGTAAAGCAGGCGTACAATGGCTCATCGTAGAACAAGATGTGTGTCAGAATCCACCTCTTGAAAGCGTGTCCAACAGCTATAACTGGCTTAAACAAAATTACTTAAATTAATCCAATATCTATCAGTACACATACATCCAATCGATATCCAATAAAAGGAGACTATTATTTATGAACAAGATTAAAGTAGCTGTATTCGGTTGCGGAGCTATCGCTCAGCGTAGACATATTCCAGAATATGCAGAAAATCAACATGTCGAATTGGTCGCTTTTGCCGATCCTAACCTTGAACGTGCACAAGAAATGGTTGAACTATACGGCGGTAAAGCGTATGCAAGCTATGAAGAAATTTTGGCTAACGAAGATATCGATGCAGTCAGTGTATGTACACCGAACTATTTGCATGCTCCAATGACGATTGCAGCGGCTAATGCCGGTAAACACGTATTGGTTGAAAAGCCGATGGCTTGTTCGATTGAAGAAGCAGAGCAAATGATCGAAGCTGCTCACAAAAATAATGTATATTTGATGGTTGGACATAACCAGCGCTTAATGCCTCCTCACGTGAAAGCGAAAGAAATTTTGGATTCTGGCAAATTAGGTAAAGTCCTAACGTTCCGTACCTCTTTCGGACATCCAGGTCCTGAAGCATGGAGTGTAGACGGAGCAGATAGCTGGTTTTTCCGTAAAGAAGAAGCTATTATGGGTGCAATGGGCGATCTAGGCGTACACAAATCCGATTTTATCCGTTACTTATTAAATGATGAAGTAGCTGATGTTGCTAGCTTTATCGGCACATTGCACAAAGAAGGTACAGAAGTTGATGACAACGCAACTTGCTTGTTACGTATGAAGAGCGGAGCAATCGGAACACTGGTAGCAAGTTGGACACAGTACAAAGGCGGAGACAACAGTACAATCTTGTGGTGTGAAAATGGTGTGATGAAGATCGGTACTGTGGAAGGTAACGAAGTCATTGTAGAATTAACAGATGGAACAGTAGAAACGTACCAAGTAGGTATGATGTCTACCAATGAGAAACAAGTTCCAAGTGGCGTTATTGATGCATTTGTAGAGTCTATTACTACGAATACACCTCCTACAATTTCTGGCGAAGAAGGTTTGCGTGCCGTTAAAGTGATTTTGGGTGCTTTTGAATCACAGAAAACAGGACGTGTCGTACAATTGTAATCTTTTAGCAAATAGTGCAGAAAGACCGTGACTTCTCTATAGAAGCTCGGTCTTTTTTTATATTTAACTACGTAGAACTACATTCTTAGTTATTCATTTGTTTATATGGAATAGAAATACAAGCGTGACTACAATAAAACTTCTATATTTAAGGGCATAGAAAAAGAACCTCAAAATAATAGTTGACTGATCGTTCTCAAATAAACTATACTTTACTCATCGGGAACGATCATTCTCGAAAGAGTTTACTTTTAGATTATTCATAAAGTATTCGTAAGAAATTATTTTTTTGACAAATTGAGAACGATCATTCTATATGAGGAGTAGTGAAAAAATGGATATTTCAAAACAAGTTGTTATCGTTAGTGGTGCTAATCGAGGTTTGGGTAAACAGTTGGCTCTTGAGCTTTTGGCAAGAGGAGCTAAAGTATATGCAGGAGCAAGAAATCCAGAATCTTTCGTTCTACCAGGAGCTATTCCATTACAATTGGATATCACCAATCCTCAATCTGTAATGACAGCCACTGAAATCGCAAGTGATGCAACAGTGCTTATCAATAATGCAGGGTCATCAACAGGAGCTTCTTTATTAACAGGCAGTTTAGAAGATATTCATATCGAATTTAATACTCATGCGTTCGGAGCCCTTTCGATGATTCGTGCATTTGCACCTGTTATTGAAAAAAATGGCGGAGGTTCAATCCTAAATATCTTATCTGTATTGTCTTGGGTTAGTACAGGTCAAGAAGGTGCATATGCTGCTGCCAAAGCTGCTGAATGGGGATTAACGAATGTGTTACGTCTTGAATTAGCGCCTAAAAATATTAAAGTCGCTGGATTACACGTAGGCTTTATGGATACCGATATGACTACTCATGTGGATGCACCAAAATCGTCTCCACAAGACATTGCTAAAATCGCAATTGATGGAATCGAAGCTGATCTTTACGAGATTATTGCTGATTCTATCAGTCAACAAGTGCAACAAGGGCTTGCTGGAGGAGTTCCTGCTCTATATCCACAACTATTTCAATAAAATCGGATCGTTAATCTATTGATATATTTCCTGTTCGAAGCTTTCTTTACTTAACGTTCTCAATATGTTACATTCTTCGTATTGGGGGGAGTTTTGTGTCAAGAAGCAAAGAATTTGACGTTAATGAAGTATTAGATAAAGCTATGATTTTGTTTTGGGAGCAAGGTTATGAGAAAACATCGATGAGTGATCTAGTCACACGTATGGGTATTCATCGTAGAAGTTTATATGATACATTTGGCGATAAGCACTCACTATTTCTGCAAGCGATCACTCGTTATATGGGCAAAGTGCAAGCGAATCTCACAAGTGAAATCAAGCCATCCCAAACGGCAACAGAAGCATTATATTCTATTTTTCAATTTATGGTTACAGATCAAGAGGATTTGCCATCCGGTTGCTTGTTAGTCAATTCAGTAACAGAACTGGCTGCCCGCGATGCAGAAGTAAATGCCAAGTCGATCGAATCATTTAAAGGAACAGAAGATATGCTTGAACAGATTATTCTGTGGGGTCAACAGGATGGCGAATTCACTACCAAACAGAGTGCTAAAGAACTAGCCGAATATCTGCATACCGTGTCGATCGGTATACGCGTGATGGGAAGATCTTCTGTAGACAAAGCCAAGTTATTGCATATCGTAGGTGTATCTATAGACTTATTAAAAAGTTAACATTATATATTAACAAATTATTTATACATTTAAAGTCGCTCATGTAGCGGCTTTTTTTTGTGTTATATGGGCTTAATATTCACTTCTAAAGGCATTAAGAGAATTAGGCAATCATTTAAGATAATCGGGATATTAGGATAAGGGTCTTATGAGTCATAATAGTCATATGGGGAAAAATACTATGACTTACATCAATACAAAGAAAGGATGTAGATATATGGATAATCATTATGCTCACGAGAAAATGTTCCTAAATAATTTATCACTTTTAGCGCAAACAGATCCTGAATTTATGGAGCGCTTTGAACATTTTGCATACCATGAAGTAGTGAATCAAGATGATCTGGATGATCGTACTCGAATGATGGCGATCATCGCTACATTAATCGGATGCCAGGGAATCGATGAATTCAAAGGTATCCTTCCAACTGCCCTTCATGTAGGTGTCACTCCTATAGAAGTCAAGGAAATTGTATATCAGTCTGTAGCTTATCTCGGCATAGGACGTGTTCTACCGTTTTTACATGCTACTAATGATATTTTGACTGCGCAAGGTGTAGAGTTGCCTTTGCCTTCTCAATCAACTACTACTATCGCCAATCGTTTAACATCAGGTATTCAAGCACAGGTAGATATTTTTGGTGACCACATGCAAGACTTTTGGAAATCAGGTGCGGAAGAAACTCAGCATATTAATGAGTGGCTAGCAACTAATTGCTTTGGCGATTATTATACTCGAACAGGTTTGGATCATTTGCAAAGAGAAATGATTACGTTTTGCTTTCTAGCTGCACAAGGAGGTTGTGAACCTCAATTAATCAGTCATGCGACCGCTAATATGAGGCTCGGTCAGAATAAATCTTTTCTGATTAAGATCATTTCTCAGTGTCTTCCTTATATCGGGTATCCACGTAGTCTCAATGCGCTACGATGTGTAGAAGAAGCCTCTCAGAAATCAGAATAACGAGATCGATGATTCGTTTGCAGTATTTGATTGTAACTACTATATAGAACCATAAATAGAAAGTAGGGATTGATGATGGAAAACGAACAATTACAAAACAGTACCATTTTTCCTTTAGGTGAAAAAGTAAAAGCCAACTTTGTAGGCGATGCTTATTTGCAAATGGTCTTTACAGATGCGACTCCTTTAAATACAGCGATTGGTAATGTAACCTTCGCTCCGGGTGCTCGTAATAACTGGCATTCTCATCATGTGGGTCAAGTCTTATTAGTCACTGGTGGTAAAGGATGGTATCAAGCCGAAGGACAGCCTGCTCAATCGCTTCAGACAGGTGATGTTGTGAATATTCCAGCTGATGTAAAACACTGGCATGGCGCAACTAAAGACAGCTGGTTTGTTCATTTAGCGATGACTCCAGGAGAAACCGATTGGCTAGAGCCGGTAGAAGATGAGTGGTTCAACCGTTTATAATACAACAATCTTATAAATCACTACTGTACAAAATAGAATTTTAAAATAACAGATGAGGTGAATCAATATGGAATACGTAACATTAAATAATGGAGTTAAAATGCCGATTTTGGGATATGGTGTGTATCAAATTCCCGATCAAGCAGAATGTGAACAATGCGTACTGGATGCTATCAGTGTAGGGTATCGTTCAATTGATACTGCTCAAGCTTATAGAAATGAAGAAGCGGTTGGTCGTGCAATTCAGAAGAGTGGAGTGCCTAGAGAAGAATTATTTATCACCACTAAAGTCTGGATTTCCAATGCAGGTTATGAAAAAGCGAAAGCTTCTATAGACGAATCTCTTCGCAAGCTTCAATTAGATTATCTAGATCTGCTATTGATCCATCAACCGTTTAATGATTATTATGGTACTTACCGTGCTATGGAAGAGTACTATAAAGCAGGCAAAATCAAAGCGATCGGAGTCAGCAACTTCTATCCTGACCGCTATATTGATCTGGTGAAATTTGCTGAAGTAGTACCTGCGGTAAATCAAGTCGAGACCCATGTTTTTAACCAACAAATCCAAGCGAATGAAATTATGAAAAAATACAATACACAGATTGAATCGTGGGGTCCTTTTGCAGAAGGTAAAAATGATCTATTCACTAATCCTACTTTACAAGAAATTGGGGAGCAATATCATAAATCGACTGCTCAAGTTGCCTTACGCTTTTTGATTCAACAAGGGATAGTCGTCATTCCCAAAACGGTTAACAAAGAACGAATGGAACAAAACTTTAACGTGTTTGATTTTGAATTGAGCGCGCAAGATATGGAAAAATTAATCGCTTTAGATACAGAGAAAAGTTCATTCTTCTCTCACTCTGATCCAGCAACGGTTGAAATGTTAACCGATTATGCTAAAAAAGGATTGGAATAAGATCAATACTAACAGCATGCATAGTTATAGCATCGGATAACGTACAGAAGCTAGTAGAGTTGCTTTTTAAAAAAGCACTTTACTAGCTTTTTATGTATACCTATTAGAAAGAGTATTATAAAATGGACTACAATTGATGTTTTTGCGACAACTGTCTATAATTTATAATCAATGTGTTGCATGTGTATTGTGAATGATATAGAGAAGGATGTGTTGAGTTCTGATTGTTAAAGTAGATCGAAGAGTACTGCGCACCCAAGAAGCGATTAAGAAAGCACTTTTGGAACTGATGTCAGAAAAGAAATTCGATAGTATTACGATTCAAGATATTGCAGATCGAGCCAATATCAATCGTGCTACAGTGTATCTTCATTATCTGGATAAATTTGATCTGTTGGATAAAATGATTGAGGAGCATATTGTGAATATGTCTACGATCTGCGAGACAGAAGCTGATCTTGACTGGTTCGAATCTACAGTACATTGTATCGAATACTTAGAAGAAAATTATTTATTCTTTTCGATTATGTTAGCGAGTGAAGGAGCTTCTTTTTTCCGTAATCAATTTGTAGAACATAATATTAAAGAGTTCAAAAAAGATATCGATATCACTACAGGAAAAAATAAAGGGCAGAATGAGGAAATCCTCGCCGAGTTCGTAGCTAATGCTTATGTTGGCGTAGTGGAATGGTGGATCAAAAATGAGATGCCTTACTCACCTAGAGAAATGGCAGAAAAAGTAGGCGATCTATTGGAAAGAGTTGTAGAATCTTAAATCTAGGGCTCTAGAATAATAACTCATCACATCAAAAAGAACGACTCCATATAGGTAGTCGTTCTTTTTTGTCGTAGAGACGTAACGGAGTAACAAAGTTGAAGCTAATGAATGACTTGATTACGCTTTAATAATCCCCACAATTGATCAGATATCTCATCAGGTGACTGAGGCATCTGATTGACAATCCACCATTCGATCGTGCCTACAAAAGCAGAAGCCATAAAATGAGTAATAAATTCTTTATTATAGGGTTTATTATCATCTTCCATATTAATATGCATTCTAATATTCTCGATCACAATATCCAGTAAGCGCTGACGGAAAGTAGGAACCCCTTTATTCGCAAACATAGAAGCATAGAATGTATAGTGTTCTTCAAAATAATGAACAATCGGGAGCAACGAAGATTGTAATAGATCGATCGTGTTTCCATTAGCATCAATGGTTGTACTTACCATACTCATTTTATTCAAGTAGACCTCGATACACCGATCTAGTAAATCATATTTATCTGTGTAATGAAAATAGATCGTCCCTCGATTTACATTAGCTCGCTCAGCAATTTCATTGATTGTAATCTCTTCGAAATTCTTTTCCGCAATCAAAGAAAGAAACGATTGAAAGATAGCATCCTTTGTTTTGACGATTCTTCGATCTACTTTTGTACTCATGTCTATTCCTCCATTCCAAGATATCTAACAGATCGATGGCTTCTGTTGAATATCCTACAAAAAGCGCTAGATTAACGATTGAACGTACTCCAATACTTCTTATAATAAGCAATAGGACGTACATCTGCAAAACAAATATACCATTTAAAGGAGGGTGACATCATGTCACTAGAACGTTTAGAAGCCGTATCCGAATTAAGAAGCTTGGTCGATGATTATGCCATTTTAACTGATGAGAAGAAGATTTCAGAGCAAATGAATTTATTTACACCTGATGCGAAATTCACTATTTATATAGGTGGTCAATTGACTTCAACCATCACTGGAACAGAATCATTAGAAAAAGAATTTATGACCCATGTGAATGAGATCAAGTGTTATTTTACTATCAATGGACAGCATAAAGTAACCGTGAACGGAGATACTGCCGAAGGAATCGTATTTTCGCAAATGAAAGTCATTCGAGAAGAACAGGGAGTCGATATTCTATCCGATTATAGTATTCGATATGATGACGTGTATGTACGTCAAAACGGAGCATGGTTAATACAAGAACGCGCAGAATACATGATTATGATTGAATCTAGACCATTACAATCTTAAACTAAAATCCTAAACAAAAGAGCTGATGGATAACTTCCTCGGCTCTTTTTTACGTTGTTTTCTTATTCGTTTTAGATAGCGTTATTTTTATATGTCAGAATGTTGTTATATTGCAGAGGTCATGTTATGATTATGCCGAATAAAACATTATCTTCAATTTAATACATATTTAACCTTTTCAACCTTACCCATGCGCTGATATTCTTGGATGCGCTTTTTATATGCATACAAATGTAAGCGTTATCAAATGGCATTTTAATGTCTGTTTTCTCGCAGGTACAAGTCTGAGTATATTCTTTCTTATACACAAAGTAACGAATAGCTCAGCTTTATACCATATAAAATAACGGAGGTATTCAGATGATCAGAAAATGTTTCGGTTTGTTCCTTGCTGTCGCTTTAGTATTCAGTGTCTTTTCTACATTACCTGTAGATGCTGCAAATCGACCATTAGCCAAGCTTCCTGGTAATTCCAATCCTTTAATGGATCACAAATTAGGAGCTGACCCTTATTCATTGGTCTATAACGGAAGAGTCTATGTTTATATGTCCAGTGATACCTACGTGTATAACAGTGATGGCTCGATTAAAGAAAATGATTTTAGTTCACTTGATCGTATTCAAGTCAGCTCTTCCGCAGACATGGTCAATTGGACTGATCATGGAACAATACCTGTCGCTGGAGTAAATAACAAAAATGGTGGCAAAGGTATAGCGAAATGGGCTGGCAATTCATGGGCTCCAGCAGTAGCTACCAAAAAAATAAATGGTAAAGATAAATTCTTTTTATATTTCGCTAATGGTGGATCAGGAATTGGTGTTTTGACCGCAGACTCACCGATTGGACCATGGACAGACCCACTTGGCAAAGCGCTATTAACCCAAAGTACACCGGGCATGGCGGGAGTAACATGGCTTTTCGATCCTGCTGTTCTTTTAAATGATGATGGTACAGGATACTTGTATAGCGGAGGAGGTATCCCTAATGAATCTAATCCAGCTTCTATCGCTAATCCGAAAACAGCTAGAGTGATCAAATTAGGAGCTGATATGATCAGTGTCAATGGTAGTGCGACTACAATCGATGCTCCCTATATGTTTGAAGATTCAGGGATTCATAAGTACAACGGAAAATACTATTATTCCTACTGTATTAATTTTGCCGGTACCCATCCTGCACAATATCCAGCAGGGGAGATCGGTTATATGGTAAGTGATAATCCGATGGGACCTTTTACGTACAAAGGTCATTTTCTGAAAAATCCGTACAACTTCTTCGGCGTAGGTGGGAACAACCATCATGCTGTCTTTAATTTTAAAAACGAATGGTATGTCGTATATCATGCGCAAACCGTAAGTAAAGCTCAAATTGGCACAGGAAAAGGATATCGTTCTCCACATATCAATAAATTAGTACACAATGCAGATGGCAGTATTGCTGAAGTACAAGCGAATATGGCTGGTATCGCTCAACTATCGAATATCAATCCTTATACCCGGGTGGAAGCAGAGACGATTGGATGGCAAGCAGGTATTGCTACAGAGCCTACACAAGCAAGCGGTGGCCCGATTAGCAATCTCAATGTGACCAATATTAATAATGGAGATTGGGTCGCTGTTGGCAGAGCAGACTTCGGTTCTAATGGAGCCAAAACATTCAAAGCGAATGTAGCGACGACGGGTGGAGGCAATATTGAAGTACGACTGGATAGTGACACAGGTCCTCTGGTAGGTACTTTGAAAGTAACTTCCACTGGAGGTATGCAGAACTGGAAAGAGATGCAGACAACGATTAATAATGTGACTGGTATTCATAATGTATACCTCGTATTTACAGGCTCAGGAAATGCGAATCTATTCAATCTGGATTACTGGCAGTTCGCTTCCTAATAGATCCAACTGATGTTTTACGATTGGGTCTCTAGTAGACGATCTTCGATGTTGCTGGAGACCGTATTTAGAATATGGATTTTATCTTATATTAAGATGGAGGTATTTATGAAAAAGAAATCTTGGATAACGTTGGCAGCTACAGGGGTTATTTCACTATTTGTCTCGGTAAGTGCATTTGCAGGAACAGTCTTCTGGGAACCACTGACTTATTTTAATGCAAGCACATGGCAAAAAGCAGATGGATACTCTAATGGAGATATGTTCAATTGTACATGGCGTGGTAATAATGCTAATTTTACAAGCGATGGTAAGCTTAGACTAGGATTGACAAGTTCAGCAGCCAACAAGTTCGATTGTGCAGAATACCGTTCGACTAACAAATACAAATACGGTAAGTATGAAGTGAGTATGAAGCCTGCCAAAAACACAGGTATTATATCTTCCTTCTTTACGTACACAGGACCTACAGATGGAACACCGTGGGATGAGATTGATATTGAGTTTCTAGGTAAAGATACGACTAAAGTACAATTCAATTATTATACCAATGGTGTCGGGAATCATGAAAAAGTCATTAATTTGGGCTTTGATGCTTCACAAGGCTTCCATACGTATGCTTTCGACTGGCAGCCTAATTCAATCAAATGGTATGTCGATGGCGTACTCAAGCATACCGCAACCACCAATATTCCAACCAATGCAGGTAAAATTATGATGAATATCTGGAATGGTAAAGGAGTAGACGACTGGTTAGGGTCTTATAATGGAGCGAATCCATTATATGCAGAATATGATTGGGTGAAATACACCAGTAATTAATGATGATAGAAGAGGCGGCCTTATAGGGCTGTCTCTTCTTTTTTTGGAACAAATTAAACTGTTTTATATAGCTTTTATCATTACATTTTGTTTATAACGGATACGTAGCTTTACGGAAAAAAATCCGCATTACATAAACATATGGATGCTGTAGATTATAAAAATAGTTTATGCATGTACAAACAAATGATTGCGTATATAGGTGTTACTATCTATAATAATTTAAAGCTTACTTGAATCTTACATGATAATAAATATCAATAAGGGGTGCATACTTATGAGTCAATTGATAACCGAAGTCCAACCAGATGTTGAAACCTACATACAATCTATTTACCAAACAGTCGTCCAACGCAATCCTCATGAGGTCGAGTTTCATCAAGCTGTCAGCGAGTTTCTGGAAAGTATGGCACCTGTGATTAAAAAGCACCCTGAATATCAGAAATATGCTATTTTAGAGCGAATTGTAGAACCCGAACGTCTTATTTCATTTCGTGTTCCGTGGGTAGACGATCAAGGAAAAGTACAGGTAAATCGTGGATTTCGTGTGCAATTCAATAGTACACTTGGACCTTATAAAGGAGGTCTACGTTTTCACAAAAGTGTAAATGCTAGTATTATTAAATTTCTTGGATTTGAACAGACTTTTAAGAATGCCTTAACCGGTCAGCCCATTGGTGGCGGTAAAGGTGGTTCTGATTTTGATCCGAAAGGGAAATCAGATCTTGAAATTATGCGTTTCTGTCAAAGCTTTATGACAGAGCTATATAAATATATGGGTTCAGATGTCGATGTCCCTGCTGGAGATATCGGTGTGGGTGGACGAGAGATTGGCTTTCTTTTCGGGCAATACAAAAGAATCCGTAGCGGTAATGAACCTGGTGTATTAACAGGAAAAGGAATTGGTTACGGTGGTAGTCTAGGTCGGACAGAAGCAACGGGTTACGGATGTATCTACTTTTTGCAAGAAATGCTTGCTTCACAAGGTTTAGAATTAGCGGGTCGTCAGACCGTTGTGTCAGGTAGTGGGAATGTTTCGATTTTTGCTATACAAAAAGCTCAAGAACTAGGCGCACATGTTGTCGCTTGTAGTGATTCTAGTGGTTATATTTTTGATCCAAATGGCATTCAGTTGAATACGGTGAAGCAGATTAAGCTTGTAGAGGCAGGAAGAATTAGCGATTATACACTTCATCATCCAGAAGCATCTTATTATGAAGGAAGTACAAACATTTGGAATGTTGATTGTGAAATTGCACTTCCATGCGCCACACAAAATGAACTGAATGAAGTAGCAGCACGTCAGCTCATCGATAACGGTGTAATTGCAATCGCTGAAGGGGCGAATATGCCATCCACTTTGGAGGCCGTTCATATTCTTTTAGCGAATAATATTCTATTTGCTCCAGGCAAAGCAGCCAATGCAGGTGGAGTAGCTGTATCTGCTCTTGAAATGGCTCAAAATAGTATGCGCTTATCATGGAGCTTCGATGAAGTAGATGGACGTCTCAAAAAGATTATGCAACATATTTATCAAGATAGCATTGAAGCAGCCGAAGACTATGGATTCGAAGGGAATCTGGTTGCAGGATCCAATATTGCAGGTTTCAAAAAAGTCGCTGAAGCAATGATTGCTCAAGGTATTGTTTAAATAAAAGAAAATTTATATGATAAATGATTTCAATCTCCCAAAAACATTGTGTAAACTATACAAGTAATTAACAACAAGCAAAAAAGAGACAGTCTTTAAAGATTGTCTCTTTTTTGCTTGCAACTAAACAGAATATATTACCGATTAATATAGGCGCTGCCTACCAATCTATAGATGAATAATGATAGAGATGTATTTATAATTGATGACGCTATAATATAATGTAATAAAGAAGTGAAAAAACGAATAAAAAACATAAAAATAAATAGATAGTTCGTAAATAGCGATCTAAAAAACAATATTTCATTGACAACACCTATGAAATTCATTAAAATTCGAAAGGGACATCAGCTTCAAAACGAATCATAAATATAATTGCCTTGAGTTTATTCATAAATATATATGTTAAATCCTTATCACTATTATAGGAGTACCTACCACATCTTCCTATAAGAAAATCAGGATTTTTTAGCTTTTATGAATAGATACGGCGTGGAGGATGGCTTGACCATGGATAACTGGTTCAAACTCAAAGAAAGAGGCACGACCGTTTCAACCGAAATTATTGCAGGATTAACTACATTTTTTACAATGGTCTATATTGTTATTGTCAATCCGGGAATACTCAGTAGCACCGGAATGGATTTTAATGGAGTATTTATTGCTACTATTTTAGCAAGTATCGTAGCAACTCTAATTATGGGATTATGGTCTAACTATCCAATTGTGCTCGCACCGGGTATGGGTCTAAATGCATTTTTTGCTTATAGTGTTGTAGGCGGATATGGTGTCACCTGGCAGGTTGCTCTGGGTGCCGTATTTATCGCAGGTATATTGTTTATTATTCTATCTGTGACTTCATTCCGTTATATGTTGCTTGATGCGATTCCAGCCAGTTTGAAGCATGCTATTACAGCAGGGATTGGACTTTTTATTACAACAGTAGGTCTACAGAACTCGGGTATCATTATTGCTTCCGAATCCAATCTAATTACGATTGGTAATCTCACAGAGCCAATGACATATTTAACAATTATCGGGTTATTAATTACGGTGGTTCTGATGGCGTATAATGTAAAAGGTTATCTGTTTATAGGTATGGTCGTTACAGCTATTCTGGCTTGGATCTTAGGATTGTTCCAATTGCCTGCATCTATTATGGCTATGCCACATGGATTAGCAACGACTGCTTTCCAACTGGATCTAGCAGGTGTATTCTCAAATGGTCTATATACGATTATCTTTACCTTCTTATTAATTACCTTATTTGATACGACAGGAACAATGCTTGGTGTTGCAGAGCAAGCAGGGCTTCTTAATAAAGATGGCAAGTTCCCACGTTCCCGCGGTGCGCTTTTAGCAGATGCAGTAGGAACGACAACAGGTTCTTTGCTAGGAACAAGTCCAACTTCTGCTTATATTGAATCAAGTACAGGTGTTGCAGCAGGCGGTCGAACAGGGCTTACAGCGATCACAGTAAGTATATTGCTTGCCCTTACGTTATTCTTTGCACCTATCGTAAGTGTAATCTCCGGTATTCCAGCTATTACTTCACCAGCATTGATTATTGTTGGTTACTTTATGATCAGTGTGATTAGCAAGATCGACTGGAAAGACCTTGAAGTTGCTTTTCCTGCTTTCTTGATTATTATCTTAATGCCATTAACACATAGTATTGCAACAGGGATTGGCTTTGGTTTTATTTTCTATCCATTGCTCAAATTGCTTCGTGGTAAAGGAAAAGAAGTTCATCCTGTTTTCTATGTTTTTGCAGTATTATTCTTGATCCAACTTGTATTTTTAGATCACTAGAATATGAATAACTACAAAGAAGAGGACGGTCTATTATAGATCGTTCTTTTTTTGTATTACCAAATACTTTAGTACAGCACATCAAAGTCATGTTGAATCGGTAAGACCAAAAAGTTGATGTAGCTATCTATTATAGAGTGAAAAAGAAACGTTTCGCTTCTATAGCTCAAAAGGAATTATTCATTTTTCCTTTTAGTAAGCGTTATCAATTAACGGTTTACGGTAGTTAAGGGTTCATGGTATTATAAATGGCGAAACGTTTCAATTTGAATTTGAAAGGAGAAAAGTCAATGAACAAAGTAAAAGCATGGAGTCTATTTTTAACTTTTTGTCTGTTAACCAGTTTAACTTTCACTCCTATGGTTGCAACTGCACAGCAAACAAGTAAAAAGGCTGCTTTCCACTCTGAATTGAAAGCGGTTGCAAATAAAACATACGGGTACTTTACAGACTATACGGATCCTAATACTGGCTTAACTTATGATGAAGTCAGAACAACAGAAAAGGGAACAGAAGAAGCCAAACGCACTTCGCCTACAAATATTGCAATGTATATGATGAGTACTGTTTCTGCCGAGCAGTTAGGTATGATTAGTAAAAAAGAAGCAGTAACTCGTTTGCAAACGACGCTTAATTCTCTGGAAAAAATGGATAAATGGAATGGTTTATTTTACAACTGGTATAACACAAATGATGGATCTTTGAAAAAAGATTGGGGAGAATTTATTTCGCAAGTCGATAATGGCTGGATGTCAGCAGGTCTAATTGTTGTAGGTCAAGCTTATCAGGAACTTCATGCTCAGACGAGCCAACTGGTGAATGCGATGAATTATACAACACTATATGATCCCAAAGTTGGTCAATTCCGCGGTGGGTATGATGTAGCTAAAGGCGAGCTGACAGAACATCATTATGGTTCTTTTTATACTGAACCGCGTGTAGGAAGTTATATTGCGATCGGTAAAGGCGATGTTCCCAAAGAACATTGGTGGAAAATGTACCGTACCATGCCAGCAGAATTCGATTGGCAGTCTCAAGTTCCTCAAGGTAAAACCATCAAATACGATGGAGTAAAAGTTTTTGAAGGAAGCTACGTCTATAAAAAACAAAAATTTGTACCTAGCTGGGGCGGTAGCATGTTCGAGGCGCTAATGCCAGGTATGGTCATTAAAGAAAAAGAATTGGGTACTCGTGCACTTGGACTCAATAATAAACGCTATGTACAATTACAAATTCAATATGCTAAAGACAAAGGGTATGCTGCATGGGGGTTCTCGCCTGCTGCAACACCGACAGGGTATAGTGAATTTGCAGCGACTCCGCTAGGTATTTCCGGTTACAAAGATGGAGCAACGGTCACTGCTCATGCAACGTTCCTTGCACTAGAATATGCTCCTGAAGCAGCTCAAAAGAATATCAAAGCACTCCAAAAATTGAAGATGGCTGGGAAGTATGGCTTTTACGATTCGGTGAATGTGAAGACCGGTGAACTTGCCAAAGCTTATCTTGCTCTCGATCAAGGAATGATTATGATATCTATCGCTAACTATCTAGAAGATGGCGTTATTCGTGATTATTTCCACAGTGATCCAATCGGTAAGAAACCAGAAAATTTGCTGAAGAAAGAGGTCTTTTCGATTCAGTAAATCAGTAAAAAAGGTAAGTAAGAATTAAGTAGTAAAAAGAACAGCTATCCATGCTGTTCTTTTTTTTATGTTTATTTTTCATCCTGCGGATTTTTCATTCCTGATGAAAGTGTATCTATGATATGTTTTTGGATTTGCTCAGGTGTCTCATCAAAATCATACTTTATCCATTGATAGACAACGCCAAAATAACCGTAAGAAAAAAAGGACATAAGGTAAGAAAGGCTTTTATCGTAGATTTCTTCAGCAGGTATCAATTGTTCAAAGAGATGCATAATGAGGGTAACCAGTCCATTGTTATTTAATAAAGTAAACAGTCGCTTATTCTCATAGATATAGTTCAACATGGCAAAACCCTTATCTTTTTTTACGTCTTCTTCGTGTTGTTCGGCATAATATTCCCATTCGTAATTAAGTTTGAACATCAAAAGTTCATCTTTACTCTTTTGATGATTAAGATGTCTATAAAAAGTTGTTCTTCCCACTCCAGCTACTTTACAAATCGTATTTACGTTAATCGTATCATAGTCTTGTGATGCCATCAGTTTGATAAGAGCATCTGCTAGACATAATTTTAGAAATATCGTTTGATTCTTTTTCATAAAGGTACATATTCTCCTTTTTGTTCCGCATAGCGTGTTTACGATCATTTTCATGCTATTACGTATTCTCAAATCAAGAAAACAATGATTATAATGATAAAGTAATAAACAGATGTACCGAAATGGAACAGTTGTTTCATTACTATATCTAATATAAAATATTTCTTGATCCACGGAAAGGAAAGTAAAGATTAATATGAAAAAGAGTATAAAGGTAGTAGGAATAACGTTGTTAAGTCTGTTCATTGTAGCTATTATTGCAGTCGCTTTTTTACTGATTAAGAATCATATAGATTCTAAAAAGCCGATGATAGAAGATATGTATTATAAGAATTTTCAATCTAAGGCTATATTAGAAAAAAAATATGCCGGATTGGGAAGTTACGAAGTATCGCAAGTTAAGCTGAAATCAGAGGACAATCTGATCAAAGAGTACAGCATCTGGTATCCGAAAGGACTCGAAAATAAACAGCAAACGTATCCACTGATTGTAGTAACAAATGCTAGCAATACAGCCGCTTCTGTGTATGAACCTTTTTTCGAACGACTTGCTTCATGGGGATTTATTGTAGTAGGTAATGAAGACAAGCAAGCAGGATCAGGCTTAACGACTTCAAAAACATTAGACGATGTATTAGCACTAAATAAAAATGCTGAAAGTGTATTATACGGAAAGATCCAGCAAGACCATATCGGTGCTCTTGGATATTCTCAAGGTGGGGCAGGAGCATTAAGAGCTGTTACAGAGTACAAAAACAGCTCTAAATATAAAACGATATTTACTGGAAGTGCTGCCTATCCGCTTCTTGCCAAAAATATGGGTTGGAGATATGACATTTCCAAAGTTAACATTCCTTATTTTATGTCAGCAGGAACAGGTAAATCTGACGACTCTGGTGAAGATTCAAAAACCAGTTTTGGAGGTGTTGCACCACTTTCATCTCTTGTAGAGAACTACAATAAAATTTCAAATAACGTATTTAAAATTCGTGCAAGAGTTAGCGGAGCAGAGCACTGGGATATGAATAGAGCCGATGGATATATGACAGCTTGGATGTTATATCAGCTACAAGATGATCCAGAAGCAGGATCAGTATTCTTGGGAAAAAACGCTGAAATATTAAGAAATTCTAACTGGCAAGATATTCAAAAAAACAAATAGGAATAGTATAGAAAAGTTATACTGCAATTTAAAGAAGATAGAAAATATAATGATTAATCAAAGAGGTAGAATTTGCTATAAGAGCAGGTTACTCCTCTTTTTCTTCTTCATCTACATACAAAACACTATATTTAGTTATTTTTATGTTAAATATGTGCTGAATTTACGATCTGCATAGTAATGCAAATATATGATAGTATAATTACAGGTATACAAATACATAAATATGGGGTCAACCCAGGTGAATATAATGAGTTTAGAACATGAGTTTTTTCTTGTGAACAACAATTTTGATATGAATATAAATTATATTTATGAATGGTATAGCTCTAATAGGTATACATGGAAGCAAAAAGCAAGCATATCTGATCATTTGATTTTATACCTAATGGATTTTTTGAATTGGATACCTACTTATAACCCTGCAACAAAAAAAAACACAAGCGGGTTAACTTATTATGGCTTAACTGTTATTTCTGCAACAGAGACTGGAAAGTTAAAGCAAATTTTAGAAAAATGGCTTTGCTTTATAGAAGAAGCTCCAGATAGATTTAGTTTGAGAGGTCAGACAGTTTGGAGAGAAACTGAAGACGAAGAAGGCTATTGGGAAAGTACAAGAATTCAAATACATCGAGAGGCTTTACAACATGAATTACATTTATTAGTAAATTTAACCATTCA
This sequence comes from Paenibacillus sp. CFBP13512, assembly GCF_005233705.1. NCBI lineage: Bacteria > Bacillati > Bacillota > Bacilli > Caryophanales > Paenibacillaceae > Paenibacillus > Paenibacillus sp. CFBP13512. The sequence goes on from NZ_QGAD01000003.1 coordinate 451,119, forward strand.
AGCATCAGGTGGTAATAAATCTATTCTTCATTTTGGCATTTAAATAGAATTGTAATCATATTTATGGAATTGCTAATGATTGAGAATACTTTTTATTATAATTCCCTTTGCTTTTTTTCTAAAATGCAGGTATGATAAACTCAATTAAATGAAGTTACGAGGAAGCACCTCGCTTGTAGATACTTTGTATCTATGGCGAGGTGCTTTTTTTTGTTTTCATAAAGGAGCATATATAGTGAAAAAATTTAAAAAAACTATGGATAAACACTCTATACAAACAATTGGCAGTGAATTACCTCGCTTGGTAGCTCATCGTAAACTACTGCAAACTTCTTTAAGCATTCTTATTTTAACCTCTGTATTCGGTCCGATCCCCAGTGTTCATGCTGCAAGTGTGACAGCTGATATTACATCTGCAAAAGCTGATACTAATTCGGTTTCATTGAACTTTTCTGTAATTATGCCAGATAGTGAAGTGTTGTATAAAACCAATTTTGACTCCAATCCATTTTCCACATATTATGGTGGCAGCGGTAACCAAGGTAATCAATCTTATGTCACTACAGATAAAGGCACCTCATTACAAATTACTGACACTATTACTAACCATAAAGGTAATGCGTATGGATATCCTACTACATCTAGCGATACAAGCTTGGCTCGAACTTCTATTGCGAGTCTTCAGCAAGGAGCACGACTTCAAGCTCAGTACGATATGCGTTCTTTGTCTGGATCAACGAATCAAAGTGCAGTCCAATTTAGTGATATTCGTGGTAAAAAAGGGCTTCAATTGACAGACAACAGTGGAAGGATGGTCCGCTTTAAAAATACTACATCTATTGTTCCGGTCAAACCAGCAAATACGCCTCAAATTATTCCTGTATATGTAGATGGAGGAGCTCCTGATTGGCCTGACGGACAATTTTTAACTATACTTAGTTCAGCCAATACCGATTGGCACTGGGCAGTTGCTTATTATAAATATCAAGCCGCAACTCAGTCGCTGGTTCTTGACTCTTCTAATTCTTCTTTCTGGTATACAACGATTGGAGCATCGGGTATGACTAACAATGGAGAGTATACATTTCAACCGGGAGATTCCCTGATTACGTTCCCGTATGGAGATTTTGGTACCGGTATGTCTGATATAGGATATCATCCAGATTGGGCAACTTACAGCCGCAGTCTTGATATTCCGGCAGATACGACACAATTTGACTTAGGTAAATATGGAGCCAATCTCAGCTTTGTCTCATCTACTAACGGTATAATGCAGGTGGATGAATTCAAAATCGGTTATGCTCAAAAAGCAATAATCTACCGAAATGGTCAACAGATTTATGCAGGTTATGATTCAAATTATAATGATAATAATGCTGTAGATACGGAGAAACCTAATCAAGTAGATAGCCTGAACTATACATTCGTTCCTTCAAATAAAAATGTCGTTGTAACATGGGGAGCTCCAATAGATAATGGATCAGACTATACATACAGCATTCAAGGTCAATTACGAGATGGCTCGTTAGGTTCAATTCAAGATCCTACTCAAGTTAAAGTCACTTCGGGTATAGCAGGATATATTGTAACTCAGGATAATAATTCTAATGGAACCATTACATCTGGATCTATGACGACTTCTGCGACTCATATAGCAATCACTCCTGATGTTACTACTCCATTTATTCATATAGCAGCAATCGATAAGAATGGTAATATCGGCCCGACACAGACGGTCACTTTAAATGATAATAGCCAACCCGAATTGAATTTATCGCTTGCTTCCAATCAATTAAATCGTCATGGGAATACGATCTATGTATCTGCTACTGATCCAGACACATGGATTACTAAGACCATGCTTCCGAATGGTAATCATGTAGCGACAGGAGTTACTTCGTATAATGTAACAGAGAATGGTGATTATACATTTACTACGTATGATTGGATAGGGAATCCGTCTTCCAAAACAATCACAGTTGCAAATATAGACAAAGAAGGTCCGGTAATTTCATTTACACCAGATGGATCTGAGTGGCAAGCTAAGCAGGTTGATGTACATATTCTAACTGCTGATCGATCATTACAATCTGTTCGTTATCTGGTCAATCAACAGAGTACTCGTCCAGACATTAACGAGCAGTGGATAGAAGGTACCGAGAACTTTTCTCTTACATTACCAGCCGAAAAGCAGGGCATCTGGTATGTTCATGTCCTTGCAATAGATTCAGCAGGCAATGAGTCTTATGGACGCTCAAAAGAAATGAAAATTAAAGCTTTGCCAGAAAAAATTGCTCATGATGATATTCAGTTAAGCTCTTCCGCATCAGGCAGTATTCAAGGGATATTGCCATCAAGAACAGACGAATCGTATGAAGTGATCAATCAACAAACAGGAAATATATTAAATATACCTGCTGGTAGCAACTCATTTACAGATACTAATTTAACACCGGGCACTTCATATACTTACATCATCACACCTATTAATGTATCGGGTAAAGGTGAATCTGTAAGCTATAGTTATACTACTATTCCTGCTGCTGCAAGAGTGGAAGGTGCCTATCCATTATCCGAAACTTCTATGCGTGTACAGCTAGAATCTATTCCATCTGCTACCCATTACTTATATGAACTTGCTGATGAAAATGGAACGGTTATTTCCAAAGGAATAATGAATACAAGTCGTGTATTCGAACAACTTGCTCCTAATAATAACTATACCTTGAGTATTCATGCAGTGAATGAATCGGGTCAAAGTCTGGAAAGTCGCTACACCTTTTTGACTTTACCTTCGCTTGCTGGTTTACATGTATTAGGGGTTGGAACTCATTTTGCACAGCTATCATGGGACAATGTAACCGGAGATGTTTATTATGATGTAAAACGCGATGATAAGCATATCGTTACCGTTACTGAAGAAACGTATACAACCGTTACTGATAACACCTATAACGAATACCATGTAGCTTATCCAGATTCAAATGTTCTATTTACTGATCATAATCTCATTTCAGGCACACCCTACAATTACTCTATTGCTGTCACTAATACATCCGGACAGAGTGATTTTAGAAATATCTCGTTGTGGACATTACCTGTTGCAACAGAGTTGATCAAGAAAAACATAGCTATAGACTCTGCTACTTATGTCTGGAGAGATGTACGAGGTGCGAAAGGCTATGATATCTATCTAGACGGTATCAAAATAGCAACAACAGATCAGGCAAGTTATGCGTTTGCTGGACTGAATTCAGGTAGTGCGCATGTTGTTTCTGTTGTTCCTTTTAACGATTCTGGCACAGGAGAGGCCGCGAATGCGACGTTTATTACACTGCCTGAATCGATTAATGAGGATTTGAATGTTGAGAATATTGCTTATACCTCAGCACAAATAAAGTTTAGACCTGTAAAAGGAGCTTCTACCTATATTGCTACTATCAATGGAAAAGAATATACAAGTTCAACTTCCATTATTGATTTAAAATATCTAAAAGCCGGTGAGATCTATTCAGTACATGTATATGCTGTTAATGAAAGTGGAAAGTCTGCTGTAAAATCTCTTCAATTTCAGGCAATACCGCTTGCTCCTGAATCGGGAAAAGTATATGCAAATACTAATGATCATCTTCAATTAGCATTTTCACCTTCTGAGGGTGCTCTATACTACCATATCTATGATACGTATGGACATTTGATCCAAACCACCACTGACTTAAGTGCAAGCTTACCTAGTCCAGGTGCTGGGGTTGTATCGTCTTTTGGGATTGCAGCTGTAGGTAAAAATGGCGAGAGCCCTGAGCGTTTATGGATAGAATATCAGGGAGCACCTATTCCATCTCAAGCCAATCAAGCGAATGTGCTAAATATTCTAGATCTACAGTCTGATTACGCAACTATAGGTTGGGAGCATTTTAAAGGAGCGGTTTCGTATCATGTGTATGATGGTGATAAGTTGCTCTACACCGTTCAAGACAATCAGATGCGCCTAGATCTTCTAACAAGTAGTACAAAATATAATAACTTTGGCATTCGTGCCGTTAACGCAACAGGAGTCATGGGAGACTTGTATAAGTTATCTTTCGAAACGCATCCTTTTTCAGGATTTCAATTAGATACAGCAGATATCACTACATCTTCAGCAACTATACACGCGCGAAATGGAAGCGATCTAGACACCTTCATTTTTGCAGACGGTAAACATAAGATGCAGCGATCATCATCACCAATGATTGAACTCAAGAATTTGTCAGATGCACATCGATACACCATAAATGTATGGACAGAAAATTCGGCAGGCATTCCATCGGAAGTACAAAGTATAACTTTTAAAACGAAAGAAAAAGCAGTAGGTAATGTGCCTTCTACTGTTTTGAATCCAGCTGTGACTATAGACCATCAGCATCCGGATAAAATAGTAGAGAATGATGCATCAGTATCTGTGCGTCCATCTGCTAGCGATAATAATCTAGTCAATAGGTTTATTGACGTGAAGTCTCGGTACTCGGAAAGTGCCATTAATGATTTAGCTGATCGTGGTATTGTAAAAGGTGACGAATTAGGCAATTTTAATCCTACAGCAGGCATTACCAGAGCAGAATTTGTAAGTATATTGCTTCGCTCTAGCAATGAACAGCCTGACGTTTCAGCCGACTCTTTGTCAGTATCCAATCTATTTAATGATATCGACGGAAAATGGTATTCAGATGATGTAATGAAAGCAGCTCAGTTGAATTATATTGAAGGCTATCCGGATGGAACGTTTAAGCCAGATCGAGTAATCACTAGAGCAGAAGCAGCTAAAATTTTGCAAAGCTTTATGAAGTATCAGGGAGATGCTGTATATCCATTTACCGATGAAAAGAATATTCCTTTATGGGCAAAAGTAGCGATTAATAAACTAGGAGGAGAACTTTTTATCGGTTATGAGAATGGTCAATTTAAACCTAATCGGAAGATTACAAAAGAAGAAACAGCTGTGGTGGTTTATAGATTATTGCATAAGTAATAACATGAATAAATAGTAGGTGTTGCACATTATAGGTAGCACCTGCTTTTCTTCACACATTGAGTATCAAGGCTTTTAAAGTCTTGGTGCTTTTTTTATTTATGTACAAAATGATCTGCAATCCGAAAGAAGCAGACTGGTGGATGATAGATCATACAATAGAGTGTAGGAAAATCCCAACAGGATTCTGGGTAGGTTTATGCCATCTAAATCTAAACATTCCTAACGAATATGTTTTTGGCAAAGCTGGATTACTATTAACTATTGCGAATAAATAAGAAATTACAATAATAGATTTGAAAATAATATTTATATTTTAGAATTTTATTCCATATTGACTATTTTATTGATGATAAATATACTCTTTATAAACCATCTTGTTAATCTGTTGTTATTTGCTTTAACTCTATTTTTCCAAATAAAATAAAGTCGCATTCTAAATACGAATTCACCTAAGGGGAAAATAACTATGTTGCATATTACCGAATCGTATACTATTAAAACCTATCATACAGATACAAATCGATACATACTGAATGATTTTAAAGTTTGGATAATAGAGATATCTTCTTACTTAGCTGTTTTAGTATGGTCTCAGCTCCAATCCAAGCTATTATGGAGCCAATTTTCAAAGTCTGGTCGTGATTCTCTATGACTTCAAGTAACGATAGGGTAAATATGAATAGTATTAGAGAGTTGCCTATTTCTAATATTCGTGTTCTTATAGGTGCTCTATTTCTTATTGCGGGTTTTAGTAGCTTAATGTTTATTTCATGGGCATGGTGGGGACTGTTTTTGGGTGGAATTCTAGCATGGATCACTGTTTTCGGAAAAGATAGCAAAAAAGCATTTGTAGCTCCTCGTGCATTATGGTTGATCCCGATAGGTGCAGTAAGTTATTTGATTTTGGGAATGCTTACTGGATTATTGTCTGTACAACTTGGTTTTGAATGGAGTGCTAATCCAGCATCAGGTCATTTGGGTCAACTGGCTTTGATGATTCCATTTATGCTGCTGGGGGAAGAATTGCTGGGAATAGGGATATTAGAAGCTGCGAGAAATAAAGGGCTCTCATTAGTTAGCAGTACGTTATGGAGTGCGTTGATTTTTGCATTTCTTCATATTCCGTCTTATTGGGATGGCTCTTTCTTTTCAACATTAGTACACGTTATTTTGTTACAGGGTGTAGCACGAATTATTTTTAACTTTGTGTATATAAAAACTGGAAAAAGTATTTGGGGATCATGGTTAACGCATATGCTCGTTGATTTTTTTGCCTTATTATTCTAAAATGTTGAATCAAATTATAACCCTAGTTCAAACAAATGTTTAGCTAGGGTTGTTTATAGAGTATAGTAAGGGAAGATATACATACGCATTGAACTGTAGATACTTTGTAAAGGATAGTTATAAAGTGTCTATACATACTTTTAAAAGGAGATGTCCTATGAGTGAAGAACAACGTATTTTTGATGGATTATTGTTTAATCCCGGTCATCCGGATCTGAAAAAAATTAAGTTAAATACTCACAAACTCAGTCATCAGTATAGTGACACTTATGAAGATCAGGTCGAAGAGCGTGAAGCATTGCTTAGCGAGCTGCTTGGAAGCAAAGGCGAACGGTGTTTCTTACAGGGACCTATCTTTTTTCATTATGGTCTTCATACTGAAATAGGGAATCACTTTTTTGCCAATTATAATCTTACGGTTCAAGATGATGCCAAAGTCACGATTGGACATCATACTAGTTTTGGACCCAATGTTACTATTGTTACACCTATTCATCCATTTATAGCTTCTGAACGTCGACAGATGCTAGATCAGCACAATGTGCCGAATTCTTTATGTTATGCCAAACCTGTGCAGATCGGGAATGATGTATGGTTGTCTGCAAATGTAACAGTATGTGGTGGCGTAACCATTGGAGACGGATGTGTTATTGGGGCAGGTAGTGTCGTGACTCAAGATATTCCGGCACATTCTTTTGCAGCAGGTGTTCCTTGTAAAGTGATTAGACCCATTACAGAATCAGACAGTATGCGTCACAAACCAGAAGTATTAGCAGATTGCCATATCTTAGACAATGACTAGAAAAAGTGAGGTGGAATTACAGAAATAGAGGTGTGAAAATGCGCAAACGAGTGATTAAATGGATTCTGGTGATCAGCGCAATATGTGTGATTTATATAGGAGTAGAAGTACTGCTACTTTATAATCACACTTCTACTTTATACTCTACGGTAAAGCGTCTCCAAGCTCATGCTCCAAAGATCGAAGCGTATGGGGAACATTGGACATATAAAGATACGGTGGATCTGAAAGAGGCGAAACCCACAAAGTTTACGCAAGGAGAAGGAGCTTACAAAGACCAGATGTATTTTTACCCGGGTAGACCTAACTCTCCTGCAAATATTTTTATTAAAAAGCAAGGAACCGAATATTATCGATACATGCGCTCAACGATTATATTTTTTCATGGAGTATGAACAAGGTGAATAGGCTCATAAATAATAAGAAAAAGGAACACACTGGTTATACTAAAAGAGCAATCTCTAATGAGGTTGCTCTCTTAGTTATGGTTTATTTTGTCTAACTGTATATATGCAGTTTCTTCCTCCTGCTAAAATGTATTCCCCTCGTTCAATATGAACATTATTTCCTAGAACCGTTTGAAATAAATGTAACTCATTCTTGCATAATCCAGTACATACAGCAGCAGCTTCACAAATCGGACAATGCTTCTCAATCAATAAAAAACTACCATCATCCTGTGTCTTAACCTCAGCCATATAACCTTCAATGGTTCTTATCTCGGCTAGTTTCTCCAGTTTCTCCCGAATATCTGATATACCTCCAAGATGCTGAAGATATTGTTCTTGCATATTTTTATTTCGAACATCCAGCAGTTTATCCAGCCCTTCATTGCCAAAAGCTTCTTTGATCGAATGAATAAGGCTGACGGATAAATCTGAATAGCCACTTGGGAAAAAACGGTTAGCGGCGGGAGTTAATACCCATAGCTTGGCTGGTCGACCCATCGGACGGGATTCTTCCACATTCATAACCAATCCTTCTTCTTTGAGCGCATTCAGATGTTGACGAATCGCCATTCCTGACAATGAAAATTGAGAGGAGAGTGCTACAACATCCATTCCTCCTTGCTCCTTTAACAGATCAATGATCCCTCTTCGAGTACGGGTGGAGACATCCTTTTTGATTTGATTCTTGCTCATGGTACATCTCCTTTTGAATCAAGTTATTCTACATGACTCACTACATTTTAAAGAAAAATGTTGACAAAGTCAAAGCTGAGATGTAGTTTAGACTTTGTAAAGAAAAATGTTTACTAAGTATCCGGGTACAATGTATACATATCCATTTTTTGCTATTTAAAAATCATTTGTTCACTTTACCAAATTATCTGTTATGGAGGTGTAGGAAATAAATAACAATCCGATTGGCATTTTTGATAAGCAACATATGGCATTGACGATTGGTATTATGCTAGTTCTAACAACGGTAGCTTTCGAGGGACTGGCTATTACGACAATTGCAGCGAAAATGGCACAAAGCTTACAAGGTATTCATTTATACGGTTGGATTTTCAGTGCATTTTTGTTATCTCAGCTTGTTGGGACTCTGGTTATGGGGCAGCAGGTTGATAAGCGTGGCGTTTTTACATCTATGCTTGTATCATTTAGCATTTTTGTGCTAGGGACTGTAGTTTCGGCTGTTTCTTTTGATATGCACATGCTTATTGTAGGAAGAGCCTTTCAAGGTTTTGGGGCAGGAGCTCTGATTACCTGTGTGTATACCTGTGTAACACTGCATTATTCGGATTCTCTTCGTACTCAAATTTTAGCGGCATTTTCTATGGCATTTGTCTTGCCTTCTTTAATTGGGCCTTATCTGGCAGGTCTTATTGCCTCATATATGTCATGGCGATTTGTTTTCTGGATAGTTTTACCCTTGATTGGCTTAGCATTGAGTCTCACATTCCGTTCTTTCCGTGATCTACAGCTTCGGCAAGTGCTGACAGACTCAGTCCAAAAATCTGATTCGAAGACTCTTTATGCGATCCTACTTGCTATTGGAACAGGCTTATTACTCACAGGACTTGGTATGATCACGGATTGGATAGGAATAGTGCTTACTTTAGGTGGATTATTCATCATGATCCCACAAATGCGAAAACTTCTTCCTAAAGGTACTTTTACAGTGAGAAAAGGATTGCCTGCTACATTGGTTTCCAGAGGATTGTATGTAGCTTGTTATTTTACAACAGAGAGTTTTGTGATCTTGGCATTAACCGAAGTAAAGGGACTATCAGCAGATCTTGCTGGCCTTATTGTAGCAGCAGGTTCTTTAAGTTGGTCCGCCGCCGCATGGTTGCAAGCCAAGCTTGATGTACGAGATCAAGGTCGTGGTCGCAAAGGTAGAGTGATGGGAGGTATCGGGATTATGATCGCAGGAACTGTAATTGTGATCTTAGCCCTTATGTTGTCAGATCGTGGAATTATAATTATTCTGCTTTCGCAAATGATTACCGGATTCGGTGTTGGACTGGCTAACCCTACAACTGCGGTCATTGCTTTACAGCATGCGGCTCCTAGAAAAGAAGGAGAAATGTCTGCAAATCTGCAATTCGTAGATTCCTTCTATATAGGAGTAAGCATCGGAGTTGGAGGTGCTCTAATTGCTTTGTCAGAAACGTTACATTGGGGCATATCGACAGGCGTAATGATAGTGCTAATCCTCCAATTACTTTGGGTCTTATTGAGTTTTTTAGCATCTTTACGAATAACAGAAAAAAATTAGAGTGATGGGGAGGTGGACACCATAGCACGTGTATTAGTTGTCATTACTCCGGCTGAAGGTCATGTGAATCCGTCGTTAGGATTGGTTACTCAATTGGTTGATAATGGTGAGCAAGTTGTCTATGTGTGTACAGAGGAGTATCGTTCCCGAATTGAACAGACTGGAGCTCTGTTGATTACATATCCATTCCCACAAGATGCCTTTTCGCATGATCCAGTGTTAAAACCACAGGAGTACAAGCATCCTTATCAGTTCACTTATATGATGGTAGCGGGTATCATTCAGAGGATTATACCCGAAGTGCTTCGAGTGATCGAAAATCAAAAGTTCGATTATCTGATTTTTGATTCACTGATGGGCTGGGGAGGAACTATTCTTGCCGAAAAACTAGGAATACCTGCGGTGTGTTCGATTGCTTCCTTTGCTTTGATCAATCCGTTGGGAGCTGAAAAAGGCGTGAAAGAACTGGACACAGATACGAAGGAACTGTATGAGGCTACAATGAAGATAACGCATGCGTTAGCGCAAGAGTTTCAAGTAAACGTTCCTTGTATAGATGAGATTCCAGCACATGCAGGGGAGTTAAAACTTGTGTATACAAGTCGTTATTTTCAGCCATATGCAGAAAAAATGGATAATCGCTTTATTTTCACGGGGCCTTCGATCATACCTCGTCAAGATGTTCAGACGTTCTCGTTCGAGCTCCTTCGCGAACGTTACCCGCAAACGGTGTATATTGCTATGGGGACTATTTTAAATAAAAACTTGGAGTTTTATCAGCTTTGCTTTGAAGCTTTTGGGGATATACCAGTAAATGTGGTGCTGTCTTCAGGAAGATACACAGATATGGAGCCATTGGCTGATCAAATTCCTTCTAATTGTATCGTCATGCCGTATATTGCACAGTTGGATATGCTACAGCATACGGATGTTTTTATCACTCATGCCGGAATGAATAGTGCGAGTGAGGCGCTCTATTACAACGTTCCGTTAGTCATGATTCCACTAACGTCGGATCAGCCGCTTGTAGCCAATCGAGTAGAGGAATTGGGAGCAGGTATTGCTTTAAATAAACATAAGCTGAGTGCAGCTGATATGAGAGAGGCCTTATTAGAAGTTCTAAGCAATCCATCTTATAAACAGCAGGCTTGCATCATCGGTGAATCTTTACGTCAGGCTGGCGGTTATAAACAGGCCGCCGAAATAATTATGACTCATATGGCTTCATTTCATAGCAAGATCTCGAATACGAAGTTGACTAATAAATAAGTTGTTCGTGCATAAGGAACTTTCATTCGAAGTAAGATGTATTAGTAATCGAAACTTAAAAAGCAGTAGGTTTTGATCGAGTTGAATGGCTAGAACTTTGAGAGTTGTTCTTATGAAGAACAACTCTTTTATATTGCTATATAATTATGTTTATTTAGCATATTACTTAACTGAGGAATGTGAGAGGAACCGACCAGAAGAACGTCAAATAGAGAGCTTCCAAGCTATGATAGGATGGTCAATGTAATGCTAAGAGTTAGAATGAATATACTATTATCTTCTGCAATTTCTTCCAGTGATGTAACGATTAATTTACCGAGACCATATTGGCAATAAGGTTTTAGGATACATATTCGATCTAATTTACCTATACCATCTTGAATAATAATTCTGCCTGTTCCGGCAGGCAGTTTATTAAAATAGCCCAAGATGTGCTCACACTGTCCATCTAAACTATCACGATCATCAAACTCAACTTCAATGGGTATATTTTGTTCTTTCACAAACACTTCTTCTCTTATTTGAAAAGCGATGTTGGGCCCCTCAATGGAGTCTATTTTTTTTGATTTCATTTCTTATCATCCTTCCAGAAATTCATTTTGTAATTAAAAAAAATTAAATAACAATTGCTTCTCATACTTGTATGCGATATATTGCATATAATAACAATTGTAAAAAGGATGAAAACGCATGCCAATTCCTCAAGATTTTGCCTTACCTGTCCGTATGTCTGCAAAAGAGAGAGCATTTTCTCAGATTCAGCGTTGGATTATTGATGGAACCCTGCAACCCGGTGAAAAGCTGATTGATGCGGAAATGGCTGAATCGCTTGGAGTTAGCCGGACACCGGTTCGGGAGGCATTTCAATTACTTGAAGTTCAAGGTCTCGTGTCGATGCATCCGGGCAAAGAAACAAAAGTAACGACTATTGAGAAAAATGATATTTTTAAGATGTATTCAACGATGGCGGCTCTTCAAGCTTTAGCTGCTGAAATTACCGCTCCAATTATTATTCCAGAACAGATCGAGAAATTAAGATCCATCAATTCGGAATTTGCAAGTTCTATCAAAAGTGGACAAGTGTATCAAGCGATGGAGGTCGATGAGCAATTTCATAATTATATTGTGGAGCTCTCAGAGAATTCTTACGTGGCTACATTTAATACATCTCTTCAAATTCACATTAGACGTTTCAAATATGTGTTTTTAAAACAACCGATCACAGCTACACTGGCTTCAGTCGAAGAACATGAGTTGATCATTAAAGCTTTTGAAAGTAAAAATAGTGACGATGCTCATATACTAATGAAACAAAATATTATTCGTCCGATGCAGGAACTGTACGATATATTTTGAAATGAGGAGTAAACAATATGGAAAATAAAAAAGATCTTCGTATTCGAAGCAAGGTAATCAGTGAAGGAGCTAACCGCGTACCGAATAGAGCGATGCTACGTGCTGTTGGTTTTCAAGATGAGGATTTTAAAAAGCCAATGATCGGTATAGCGAGTACGTGGAGTGAAGTAACACCATGTAATATGCATATTAATGATTTGGCAGTACAAGCGAAACAAGGCGCACGTAATAACGGCGGTGCTCCATTGATTTTCAATACGATTACCGTGTCTGATGGGATCTCGATGGGTCATGGCGGGATGTTGTTCTCACTACCAAGCCGGGAAGCTATTGCTGATTCGATTGAAATTGTGACCGGAGCTGAGCGTTTTGACGGCGTGGTTGCGATCGGTGGTTGTGATAAGAATACGCCTGCATGTCTGATGGCTATTGGACGGATGAACATTCCTTCCGTGTATGTATATGGAGGAACTATTCAACCCGGTAAACTCGATGGTAAAGATGTAGATATCGTTTCGGCTTTTGAAGCAGTAGGTCAATATCAAGATGGTAAAATAACAGAAGAACAGCTGCATAAAGTTGAATGTAGCGTATGCCCGGGTCCAGGGGCTTGTGGCGGCATGTATACCGCTAATACGATGGCAGCAGCGGCAGAAGCGCTGGGCATGTGTTTACCTGGTTCTTCTTCGACATCAGCTATTTCAGCAGATAAAGCTTTGGAATGTGAAGCAGCCGGTAAACAGGTCATCTCACTTCTTGAACAGGAAATCTATCCAAGAGACATTATGACCAAGAAAGCATTTGAAAATGCGATCACCGTTGTTATGGCTCTAGGGGGTTCAACCAATGCGTTTCTCCATCTGCTAGCTATTGCACACTCGGTAGAAGTAGATCTAACCTTGGATGATTTCGAGCGCATTCGCTTGCGTGTTCCTCATTTGGCGGATCTGAAGCCAAGTGGTCAATATGTAATGCAGGATTTGAATGATATTGGCGGCGTTGCAGGAGTAATGAAGCTATTACTTGCTGGAGGATTACTTCATGGAGATTGCCTGACAGTAACAGGTAAAACGTTAGCAGAGAATTTAGCGGAATCTGCTCCACTTCAGAATGATCAAGAGATTATACGACCGCTTAATAATCCACTCAAGCCCAATGGACCACTGGTTGTACTTCGAGGAAACCTCGCTCCTGAAGGTGCTGTTGCCAAAATGTCAGGCATGAAGATTCAGAAGTTCTCCGGTCCGACCAAGGTTTACGACAGCGAAGATGAAGCGACAGTAGCAATTATGAATGATGAAATTAAAGAAGGAGACGTCGTGGTTATACGCTATTGTGGTCCGAAGGGTGGACCTGGTATGCCTGAGATGCTTTCCGTTACAGCACTCATCGTAGGAAAAGGGCTTGGTGGGAAAGTCGCCCTCATCACAGATGGTCGATTCTCGGGTGGTTCACATGGATTTGTAGTCGGCCATGTATCACCTGAAGCACAAGTAGGCGGACCAATCGGTTTGCTGCAAAATGGGGACATTATTACGATCGATAGTGATATCCAGGAGATGAAAGTTGAGGTATCAGAAGAGGAGTTAGCCACTCGAGCGCAAGCGTGGATACAACCGCCGCTGAAAGTAAAATCCGGTGTACTTGCCAAATATGCCAAATTAGTTTCTTCTGCTTCTAAAGGGGCAGTAACTGATTTGATGGAATAGAATATAAAACAAAAGCAGCCGATTATCATGATCGACTGCTTTTGTTTATTTCCGATTCTTCCAGTGCTACTAGTAGGATGATTACTTGAGAATCCTTATCTTCTTGTACGAGATAGCGAAAGATGATGCCAGTAACAATTTTTTGTCATTGAAGTCGAGTGTGAAAAATTCGGAGAATATGATGAAATCGTGCATAAGCCATTCTATCTAAAGTAAGGAAAGCAACGATGGAGGGGGCATTTAAAATTGGAAACTGGCTTTCATTCTCTTTACTCTCGTTTTATGATCCCCCGTGCAATTGCGTCCTCTTCAATATGAACGTTCAAAAGAATTGCTGGACTTTACTCCATAACTTGAAATAAGCTACTAACGTACCTTTAATCCATTAATCCATTTTCTATATATTGCAATAACTCAGGTGAATGATTGTAATATCTTATTTTCATTTTTGTTAAAAGTTCAACAGCTTTCTCACCTCTAATCTCACCGAGTGCACAAGCCAACTCTATAAGCTCAACTTTCGACAAGGGATCCTTCTCTGTTGACTGTTGTAATAAAAACTCTAATAGAACAACCCGTCTTCATTTTCCAATCCACCAATGATATTGATCAGGACAAGCCGTATACTTTTTATACTAAGCAGATTCTCGACTGTATCCAAAGTATAGCGAGGGTTTCTAAGCCCAATCGCTATAAGAGCTTCTTGTAATTCATAGTCAAAATCATTCGAATCAATGCGTCCTAACTCAGAAGGATGTAATAAAATATCAATTAAAATATCGAACGAATCGTCTCCAAAAGTATCATAGATATCCGTTTGCATTTTAAGAAAATCCTCATAGGAATCCATTTTTGGGAATGGCCCAATTCCATCGCATAAATGTTTGATACCCTCTACAATTGTATCTCTGTCGTTTCTTATCATATATAAATCTCCTTTTAACGTACTATTCTTCCGTTACATCTACTTATATTTATTATATTCATAAACGTTTAGTAATGAATAGCAGGGAAGGGAGGTGAAGAAATTAGTGTTCCTCTCTAGAAAGAAGCTATTAACATGAGAGATCAAGCGTTTCCAAATACAGCCCTCAAGTGTAGTATGGATTATAAGCAAACAACTTACGTCTAATGCTATCTAGGAGCAAAATCTTCAGATAATACAATTCCTTTAGGAACAAGTGTGAGATCATTTTCTTCTAGTCTATTGAAGTACACTAAGCTGAAAGTTTACACTATATATGGTGATTATAAGAATCTACTAACACAATGGATCTTCGATGATTCATTATAGTTAGCTATTCATTATATAAGGAGAGATTTAATTGAAATCTAAAAAAGAAATGATAAAGAGAAAAGCGCTCATTTTCATTGCATTTACTATAGGGCTATATATCATTTTGAATATTATTTTTGTAGGTTACCCTTCTATTATTGTAAGGGGTGTGTTTACAGAATTCACCAAGCATGATTTCATAGCAAAAAAAGAAATGCTAGGATATCTTTCTGAGAAATACAATGAGTCTTTTGAAGTTGTAGATTTAGATAGTGCATTTTTAGAGACTGATTATATTGGTAGCGTCGCTCCGTCTTCTAACAAATCTGAAATTTTTACTGTTATAGGAACACCTATTAAGAATGCAAATCTTCATTACAAATATATAGATAATTACATGAAAATTAAATGGAAAAAAGAAGTAGGTACAGATATTGATCCTCTTTTAAATAAATATTTGTCTAGCAAATCTTATGGAGAAATAGAATTACCTAATCTAACTGATTATAGTCTTTACGATAATACGACCTTACCATTCAAAACATTCCAAAAGATGCAACCTAATATTGCGGAAATAAATATTGTACTTGTTTATACATTAAACAAGAGGAAAGAAAAAGAATATATTTCAGAAGTTAATCAGTTCATTATTCAATTAAAAAAAAGCGAAATAAAAAATATTTCATTAGAGTTGTATTTAATAGATGCTCAACATTTTAAAAGTACGAAGGAAGTTAAATCTCTCATTAAAAAGTCTGGAGTGTATCCATTTTTGTCTGAGTATTCATTCGGGATTATTAAGCAAGCTCAATTTGATATACATCAAAACTATAATCTTAATCAAATACTTGGAGGTTAGTATATTGTCATCAAAGAAAAAAAAGTGGTTTATTATTAGTTTACTTGTGCTTATTTTTATAGCATATAGAACGGCTTATCCGTTTATAAGAGAATATCAAGAGGCTAACGTCACTAAAGAAACTCAGCAATATCTTTTCAATAAATATCAAGAAAAATTTGTCGTAACTGATATTAGAAAAGAACCTCTTATGCAGAAATACTATTTAGTCGCAGCTCGTGCAGAAGACCCTGATATTAATTTTAATGTTATAAGAAGTATTGATAAACCTTTTGTTTATCAAGATGACTATATAGCAGAAAAGTGGTACTGGCAATCAAGTATGATATTAAAACCAATTCTAGATAGAAATATTAAACAAACAGGTTATTCTTTTATAATAAATCAACGTTTTCAGACAGAAGAATATAAAGAGATTAATGAAGATTTTATAAAAGCTCAAGTTCTTCACCCAGAACTTTCTCAAGTCTCACTTTATATTTTATATATTATAAATAAAGGAGAGGAATCAAAATATAAGTCTACAATTGATAACTTAGTAAGTGATATTAAAAAAAGAAACATCAAAAGTTTATTATTAACAGTTGAGTTCTATGATTTATCTAAATATGAAAACAAAGATGATTTTGAGAAACAATTAAAAAAAATTAAAAATCCAACATTATTTTCTATGCATAAGGAAAAAACATTGCTTAAAAAATATAACATTAAAATAGATAATAATTAGATCTTGAGGAGGAAACAAAAGAGCAACAGGTTAGAACACTTAGAAATTACTGAGAATCCATATGAAAATGATAAAACTCAACTTTTTATTCCGAAGAGCTAATAGCGTTTTTTTAGATACAGAAAGAGACTAAGTCGCTCTATATGTACATATGTACAAAATACGAGTTTTGTGATTATGTATAAGATATTTGAGAATACTGATGTTTTATACTATTTTATATGCATAGTTATTACTGATATATTGTATATTCTGCTAGCTTTTTATTATTTAATAATTGCTAATCTTAATTTTCTTATTGCCGCTATTTGATACTTTCAATATCTAAATTAAATAAACCCTATGCAATTTACTTTTATGATTACTACATAAGGTTTATTTAATTGTATTGGTTACTAAAGTTATTATATTAGAATACTTATTTATTCTTTAATTTAAT